>PLXK01000218.1 GCA_003151415.1 Bacteroidota bacterium | reverse complement strand
CAGTTACACTTACTGTGACGGATGTAAACGGAAACGTATCAACATGCACATCTACTGTAACCGTTCAGGATCTTACCGCTCCGACAGCAGCTTGTCAGAACATCACAGTCAATCTGGATGCTACCGGCAATGCAGCCATCACAGCGGCTCAGGTGAACAATGGTTCATCCGACATCTGCGGCATCAAATCGATGGCCGTGTCTCCAAATACATTCACCTGTGCAAACGTGGGACCGAATTCAGTAACATTTACCGTTACGGATGTAAACGGAAACACATCGGTTTGTACCTCCACGGTAACTGTTAAAGATGTCACTGCTCCTACAGCTGTTTGTCAGAACATCGCAGTTAATCTGGATGCCACCGGCAATGCAGTGATCACTGCAGCTCAGGTGAACAACGGTTCATCCGACGTCTGCGGCATCAAATCGATGACCGTGTCTCCAAATACATTCACCTGTGCAAACGCGGGACCAAACACAGTTACACTGACTGTAACTGATGTAAACGGAAACGCCTCAACCTGCACTTCGACCGTGACTGTCACAGACAATATCGCACCCAATGCGATTTGTCACAATGCAACCATTTCTCTGGACGCAACGGGACATGCCACTTTGCTGGCATCACAAATCAACAACGGCAGCACGGATAATTGTGCAATCGTAGCCATGAGCGTGAGCCCGAATTCATTCACGTGTGCAAATGTGGGTGTCAATGCGGTGACTTTGACCGTTACCGATGCTCATGGAAATTCATCCAAATGCACAGCCACTGTCACTGTGGTTGACAATACACCTCCTGTTGCCATCTGCCACAATGCAACCATTTATCTGGATGCAACCGGACACGCGGTACTGACCGCAGCCCAGATCAACAATGGAAGCACAGACAATTGCGGAATCGCTTCGGTAACTGTTGCGCCAAGTACATTTACTTGTGCAAATGTCGGAACCAATGCGGTGACCCTTACCGTTACAGATGTACATGGAAATGTATCAACCTGCACGGCATCGGCAATCGTGGTGGACAATACACCGCCCACGGTTTCCTGCAAAAATGTCACTGTAACCCTTGTCAACGGTGCTGCTTCAATAACAGCTGCCCAGGTTACAAACAGCAGTGCAGACAATTGCGGCATCGCTTCTCTGAAAGTATCGCCGGCTGCATTTAGCTGTTCCAATATCGGAGCCAACACCGTCACACTCACGGCAACCGACACACATGGCAACACCGCAACTTGTCAGGCTACAGTTACTGTTGTGGGTACGGCTCCAAGCTGTAAGGTTACAGCCAGCCACCCCTGCTCTGACAACGCATTCACCGGTGGAAATCCAACCACAATTTATCTGGGTTACGGACCCCAGAACGTGGTGCTGAATGCAATCGCGACAGGAGGAACTACATTTACCTATTCCTGGAGCGGAACCGGATTGAGCTGCACAACTTGTGCAAGTCCTGTATTCAAACCAACGGCTGCGGGAATGTATACCTTCACGGTAACATCGACAAACAACTACGGATGCAGCACAACCTGCAGCATCACGATTTGTGTGCTTGATATACGTGTGCCAAAAACAACCAATGTTGTTTACCTCTGCCATGTACCAAACGGGAACCCGAAAAATCCTCAAACTCTTGCCATCAGTATCAATGCTGTTGAAGACCACCTTGAAAACCACCCCAGCGATCATCTTGGCCAGTGCAACCAGGTTTGCGGAAGTACAAAAGAGGAAGAAAGTCTTGCCACTGTAATTGCAGAAATGGGTGATTTAAGCATCATCGCATACCCAAATCCTTTTGCAGAAGCTTTCCATGTTCAAATTGAATCTGCAACCGACGAAGACATCACCATCCGGTTATACAGCATAACCGGTCAGCTGATGGAAACATTGGATCATGTCACTGCAGATAAAAACATAACGCTTGGACACAATGTCCCCAATGGCATGTACTTCCTGGAAGTGCAGCAGGGACAGAGTAAAAAAGTCGTTAAAGTGCAGAAAGCCGAGTAATTTAAATGTTTTTAGAACTGAGGAAGCCGTCCCATATATGGGGCGGCTTCTTTTTTGGGTACGCCGCTTATCCGGCAGAACCGGTTACTGTCCGGCCAGAATTTCTCTTGCCCGGTTCAAAGCCCCTTCAATATTGGAAAGAATGTTTTTTTGTTCGATTTTCTCCGCCAGATCCGACTTGTTCAGGGCAGAGTAAACCTCGGGATTGACACCTGAAAGAATTATTTTAATGTTCCGCCCAGAAGTTTTTTTCTGCATTTCTTCCAGGGTATGCAACCCGGTTGCATCAATAAACGGCACGTGCCTCATCCGAATGATCAATATTTTAGGGCTGCGTTCAATCAATTTTATGGCTTCGATGAAAGACGATGCTGCACCAAAGAAAAAAGGCCCTTCGATTTCATAGACTTCCACACCCGGGGGTACCTTATATCTGCTGATGGCTTTGGGATCGTCTTTTTCATCGCTGTCATTCAGCTCGTCTGTAATGACATTTACGTTGGACACCTGGGCCATGCGCCGCATAAACAAAAAAGCGGAAAGCACCATTCCAACCTCGATGGCCACAGTCAGATCAACCAGCACTGTCAGAAAGAAGGTGGCCAGGAGGATAACCACATCGCTTCGCGGCCCTTTTACAACACTGACAAACGATTGCCATTCACTCATGTTATAGGCCACCACGATTAGAATGCCTGCCAGGCAGGACATGGGAATTAAGGTCGCCCATTTGCCGATAAAAACCATAATGATGAGCAGAGTGATTGCATGCACAATTCCGGCCACAGGCGTCCTTCCCCCGTTTTTCACGTTCGTTGCTGTTCGCGCAATTGCCCCGGTAGCCGGAATTCCTCCAAAAATGGCCGAAAACAAATTGGCTGCGCCTTGTGCCACCAATTCCATATTTGACCGGTGCTTTCCTCCTATCATTCCATCTGAAACTACAGCCGAGAGTAACGATTCGATGCCTCCAAGAAGGGCAATTGTAAAGGCAGGCTGAATCAGGTGTTTGACTGTCCGGAAATCTATGTGCGGAATTACCGGAGAAGGCAGGGACGAGGGTATGGCCCCGAATTTGCTGCCGATTGTTTCGATGGGCCATTTAAAAAAAAAGGCCAGGGCCGTAAATACAAGAATGGCAATCAGCGAGCCCGGGATTTTTGTGGTGATTTTCGAAAAGCCAAGGGTGAGCCCGACAGTGCCACCGGCCACCAGAATGGCATAACCGTTAACACTGCTAAAATGTTTGAAATAATCGGCCCATTTGTCAATAAAATCCGAAGGCACCTGCGCCATGTTTAAACCCAGAAAATCCTTTATCTGTGAAGAAAATATGATCAGGGCAATGGCACTTGTAAAGCCGACAATCAAGGGATGAGGAATGAACTTGATAACCGAACCGAATCTGGCGAGACCCATAACAATAAGCATGACGCCGGCCATGAACGTGGCAATGGTCAAACCGTCGACTCCGTATTTCTGCACGATGCCATAAACAATGACAATAAAAGCCCCTGTGGGTCCTCCAATCTGCACACGGCTTCCTCCAAAGACAGAAATAATAAATCCCGCAATGATTGCCGTGTATAAGCCTTTTTCGGGCGAAACACCCGAGGCGATGGCAAAGGCAATGGCCAGCGGCAAGGCAACGATACCGACAATGACGCCCGCTATCAGGTCCCTGACAAATTGATCCTTGTTGTAATCCTTAAGTGTTGAAAAAAGTTTGGGTTTTAGCATTAGAAAACAGAATCAACAGGTTATTTCATTACTCCGTATTGCATAGCCCGGCAGACTAATCCCAGGCATTATTCCACTACACTCATTTCACCTTTTATGGCCTTGCGGTCATGCACAATGACCCAGTTCAGGCATCCGCCCATGTTGTATTCCAAATGAAAATTTGCTCCGATGAGTTTATCCATACGTTTAGTCAGATCTTCGGCGCTCTTCTTTGCTTCCGGAGTGCTGACCATCCGGTTATAACAAATCATCCCGGATTCGGACAGTAAATTATTGAGCCGGGAAAGAAAAGGGGTTTCCGAAAACCCGGGAGGAGTCACACCATCCACAAAAACATCAACCACGATCAGATCAAAACACTCCCGGCAATTCAGGACAAATTCACAGGCATCCATCCTGTGTATGCGCAGTTTCGGAAATTTGTCTGTATGAAAGTGTTTCCTGGCCAGGTCAATAACGACCTCATCATTTTCCACACCTGTAATTGCGCAGTCTTTTTGAAATGTCTGCATGAGCAGGCTTGCAACACTTCCTGCCCCAAATCCGAGAATCAGCACTTTCTCCACTTCCCGCTTTTTAAAATCCAGGGAATTAAATGTCTCCAAAAAAATCGCGTGCAAGGATCCAAATGAATAATTCACCCGGGCAGTATCCAATTTGAGTCTTCCATTTTCAAGTATGACTTCCAGAGAAGTCGTCATCTTTCCTTTTCGTTTTTCAACCCGCAGGGGAACCAGGTAACTTGCCAATTTCACTATCCAGGGATGTTCGCTGACATTCATGCCGCTTGCTTTTTTGCTTCTTTGCTTCTCAATTCCACTGCTCGTGTCAGAAACAACAGAAATAAAAGCAGGTGCAGTAACCGGAAACCGATTCTCCATTTGCTGCCTTTAAATTTATCCGGATTTCAGATCAACGCACCGCTTTAGAATCTTTTATTTGGATGACTTTTATCATTGTTCTTTCCGGCAAATATTTATAAAAAAACATTTTCAGACTCTATTTGTGTATTTTTATGGGGTTCTGCGCAAGGAATCCGTCTTTGCCCGGTGCTTCTCCAAATCTCCAAATCAAAACATGAAAAAAGCGGCTGTGATCACCGGATGTATAACGGCCTTCTTTTTATACGGAGGCCTGCTGTTGAAACTGATTCATTTCCCGTTTGGAACCGTCTTTCTGATTCTGGGAGTGCTTTTGCTTGACAACGGCTTTTTGCCTCTTCAACTGATTCACAACCTCAAACAAAAGCAAACACCCGTGCTTCTGAAGGTTTCCCAGATCTGGGGTCTGCTGGCCGGATGGACGCTTTCTGTGGGCGCCTTGTTTACCATCCTAAGCTGGCCCGGTGCTCAGATGAACCTGCTCATGGGTTGTATTTCAACACTTCTTTTTCTTGTTCTTTATTCAGCAGGGCAATACACCAACAAAACAACAGAAAACAAAACAGGCAGACTCAGCATATTGACAGCTGTCCTGTTCATCCCTCTTTTTGTCGGCATAATCTGCATCAAACCGCTTAAAAAGATTCAGCAGGAATACAACCAGCGCGATCGGAAAATTCTCGCGACCTTATCCGCGGTCAATTTAAAAAACAACCAGCTTCGCCGGGATCTTCAGGCAGAATGGGAACGCACAGCCTATTCAGATTCATCCCTGAAAAGCCGGTCCCGTTATGACCGGTTTGAAAGACTGGAAAAGAATACCGAAAACCTTATCGGCTATATCCAGTTCATCAGCTCAGACCTCATTGCACATGCCGAAATGCTTACCCTTAAGGATGCGGACACCGTTCAGATTCAGTTTATTCATCGCCTCACCGATTATGACACCCCTACCCACTACCTGGTCGGCAGCGACCCTTCCAATCTCACCGGAAGAGGTCTTGATCTGAAATCGAAAATAGAGGCCTTCAGGGACTCAATCCTGATCGTATCACAATTTAAAACAAAGCCAATCGGAATGGAAACGGGAGCCATCGCAGACAAGTATGGCATCAAACAAAGCTGGGTCAAGACAAATTTCTATCATTCCGAACTGGGCAACACCTTGTTGATTCTGAAAACTCTGGAGCTCAAAACAAGAACAACCGAAGGCCTGGTTCTGGATTTGCTCTGGAGAGAAGGTAATTGAAATCAAGGGGTACCGGTGACTTCCGTTTAACATTATTTGGGTTTTTCTTCTTTTTATCTCAAGTCCGAATGCTATACAATAGATACCTTCGCCTTTCAAAAGGAAATGATATGAAAAAGCATTTGATGGCGTTTTGCCTGATGATCAGCGCATGGGGGTTTGCACAGACAACACCAACAGGTACCGGAGACAAACCGGCTGCTGCAAAGTTTAAAATGCCCAATGTCGGCCGGCTATACGGCCGGGTGCTGGATCCCTCAAAAGCGCCTGTCTCCTATGCTTCTGTCATTGTATTAAAAGGCGACAGTGTCATAGCCGGAAGTCTAGCCAAAGACAACGGCGATTTCAGTGTGGATAATCTTCCTTTCGGGCGGTTTACCGTGAAGGTGACTTTTCTTGGTTACAAATCCATCCAGCAGCCTGTGACGATAAGCATGCAGAGCGTGGAGCAGGATCTGGGCAACCTGGTTCTGGGAACCGATGAAAAACTGCTGAAAACCGTTGAAATCGATGCCGAACGAAGCGCCTCGGAAATGAGCATTGATCGTAAAGTATTCAATGTGGATAAAAACATTACCTCCAAAGGCGGCACAGCCATGGACGTTATGAAAAACATCCCTTCCGTGACACTGGATGCGAACGGTGTTGCGCAGCTTCGCCAAAATCCGGCAACGATCTATATCGATGGCCGGCCCACTACGTTGACCCTGGATCAGATTCCTTCCGATCAGATCGACCGCATCGAGGTCATCACCAATCCCTCTGCCAAGTATGAAGCCAGCGCAACGGGCGGCATTATCAACATCGTCATGAAAACCAACAACAAACCCGGCTACAACGGAATCGTCACCGGCGGTATCGGCAGCAACGACCGCTACAACGGTACGGTTCTGCTCAATATCCGGCAAAAACCATTTGCCCTGTCGGTGGTGTATAATTATACCACTTCCGACGATCCGGTGAAAGGATATACCAACCGCACAAGTCTATTAAACGGCGAAACGACCGGTTTTCTGAAATCGCCCGACAATGCGGATTTCAAAAAAACGTTCCAGATGGGCTCCGCAACGCTCGACTATTTCATCAACAACCGAAATACCATCAGTCTTTCCCAAAATATGGTCGCCGGTGATTTTCAGACGCACGATGTGCAAACCTTCAACTACCTGGACCAGAATCAAAATCTCCTGGGTTACGGCACCCGCATTGCAGACACACATACCCAGTTTCAGAATTACACATCCAAACTGCTTTACAAAAAAACGTTCCCTAAAAAAGGCCAGGAGCTCACGGCAGACATCGATTACAATACACTTCATGCCCAAAGCCCAAGTAATTTTTCAACAAACAGCTATTCGGCATCGGGCATCGCCTTGCCCGACAATCCTGCTTTGCAAATGAACCAGGGAAGCAGCACCGCCCAAATGTTCACCTTTCAGGCCGATTACGTAAACCCCATCAATGACAGCACAAAACTGGAAATGGGCGTCCGCTCGAATTACAGGCCTTCGGCTCAATACCTCGATGTCAGTGAAATGAATTACAATACAGGTTTGTTTGCTGCCGACACATCACTGACCTCGCATTACAAGATCAAAGACCTGGTCAATGCCGCCTATGTCAATTACAGCACACGCTGGAAAAGGCTGGACTTCATGCTCGGGCTCCGTTTCGAGGATTCGTATTACCAGGGCATTGTGACAGACAAAAACATTTCTTTTTCTTACCAGTATCCAAGCGGCCTGGACAATATGATTAATTCACTGTTCCCGAGTCTTTTTATCAGCAAAACACTCAGCAGCAAGCAACGTTTGCAGTTCAATGTTTCCCGGAAACTGAATCGTCCGAATTACCGGCAAATGATGCCCTTTATCATGTTCAGTGACAAATCCAATTACACCATTGGAAACCCGAATCTAACGCCCGAATTCATCACCCTGGCCGAACTCAATTTCTCTCAGCAGCTCAACAAAGGGAATTTCCTTTTTTCGCTGTTTTACCGCAACACCACCAACCCGCTTACGCCTTACACCTATCCTTCCACTGCCGATCCGACCGTGCTGATAACGACAACCATCAACGGGAAACAAAGCAATACCGGGGGACTGGACCTGACGCTGAAATACGACTTCTTCAAATCATTTGAAGCCACCTGGAATGTCAACGCATTTTATACAATCATCGATGCCTCCTTTGGAACCACCAGTGTGAGCAACCAGGGTTTCAATTACACGACCAAACTGAACCTGATTTATCATTTTCCGCTGAGCATCAATCTGCAGGTTTCGGGCAATTATGAATCCCCAAAAGTTATTCCCCAGGGAACCACCGATGCGCTTTATTTTGCCGATTGCGGATTGAGCAAGGACTATCACAAGTTTCTCCTGTTTACCTTGAGCCTAAGCGATATTTTCGACACCAAAAGCCGGGGCACCCATCTCGTCACAGACCAATACATCCAGGATATGGTTGCCCGTCGGGAAGTGCGCTATGTAAAATTTACCATGACGCTTCGTTTTGGCAAAGCCGATGCTTCTTTATTCAAACGCAAACCGGCCGCGCAGCAACAGAGTGATGACGGAGGTCTCTTTTAACATCGAAAAAACGGAAAGCTAACACCACAAGCCGGCGCGCTTCTTTCTCATTTTTCTTGCCAATGTCCACGCCCTTGCCGGGCCACCTCCGCATTGCGGTCTTGTATTTTTTAATATCGTTATTCCACCAGTTTTCTTTTTGGGACCCGTGCACAGGGGCTTTTTAATTAGTTTGTAATGTAAACTATTTAAACAATCAACTATCTTTGCTTTTTAAGCAGATAAATTGAAATGTCAAAAAAGAAACAAAGCGCATTGCAACTTATTGAATTCCCTTTCGGCAAACACCTCGCCGGCGTCACCAAATTATATGTCGGCGCTTTAAGAAAACGTTTTGAGCATTTGGATCTGGAAAGAAATTACTCCGTTCTGATCCTCATCGAAAACACCAAACAAAACTGCACCCAGCAATACATTGCCGATTTTCTCCGCAAAGACAAGACCTCCATGGTCGGAATCGTGGATACGTTGGTGAAGAAGGGATATATCAAACGCATCAAAAATCCGCTGGACAGAAGAGAACACATTATTCAGCTGACTGCAAAAGCAAGGAAAACACTTCCCGAAATACACAAGGGCATTCATGATTTGAATTTAAGAACTACCAAAGGGCTTAGCAAACGGGAGGTCAAAAGATTTCACGAAATTCTTGAGCTGATGTCAGACAACCTTTCCAGGGAGCCCGGGTACAACATCGTTGCAAACTTTGAAAAAGCAAAACCCGAATAAAATCAGTTTCGCTCCCGAAAACAGACACGTATGATGAATTGCATATCTTATTTACGTAAAATGTTCAGCCCTGTACTTGGCATCCTTATCGCAGCTTCTCCTTTGCAAGTGGGTGCGCAAACTAAAAAAACGGCCGACACGACCCAGTTTTTAACGCTGGACCAGTGCATCGTTTATGCCATGCAGCACCAGCCAGCCGTCCTGCAAACGGGAATTGAAATCAACATTGCAAAAAAAACCAATGCGATCAATTTATCGGCATGGCTGCCTCAGGTCAACTTAAACGCAAACCTGATTCACTACGCAGAGTTGCCAACCTCGTTTTCCATAAACCCCCAGAATCCCGAAGGGCCGCTTATTCAGGGGCATCCCGGCGTGATCAATACGGTCATCCCGCAAATATCGGCAACACAGGTTTTGTTCAGCCCCGATGTTTTGTACGCCGCCAAAAGCGCACATTTGTTTGTTCAGCAGGCGCAGCAATCCAACGACAGCACCAAAATCAACCTCATTGCAAATGTCAGTGTGACCTTTTACAACCTGTTGCTCACCCTGGAGCAGACCAATGTCTTAAAAGAAGACACGGCGCGTCTTGCAAAAAACCTGCGGGACACCTATCATCAATATGTCGGCGGAATTGTCGACAAGACGGATTACAAGGAAGCCGCTATTTCGCTGAACAATTCAAGGGCACAGCTGAAACAGGCCAATGAGAATATCCCGCCGCAATATGCCGTTCTCAAACAATTGATTGGCTACCCGCCGGAAAGAGAATTCAGCGTGAGTTTTGATACCGTGCAGATGATGAAACAAATCGCCATCGATACCCTTCAGCAACTGCAATATGAAAAACGAATTGAGTTCCAGCAGCTTCAAACGGCAAAAAGCCTGCAGCAGGAGAATTTGAAGTATTACAGATCGCAATACCTTCCCACGGTATCCGCCTTTTACAATTATTATTATGAATACGAAAGCAACACCTCCTCGGGTTTGTTTTCCCAGGCTTATCCCTACTCTTATTTGGGGGCATCGGTCAACATTCCCCTGTTCACCGGATTCAGGAGGCAGGAGAGCCTGCAAAGGGCCAAACTGCAAACGCAGCTCATTGACCTGGCCGAGACCAATCTCAAATCGCGTATTTATACCGAATACACCTCCGCATTGGCAAATTACAAAAGCAACCTCTTTGATTTATCCCTGCTGCGTGAAAACCAAACCATGGCCAGGGATGTTTACAGTGTTGTATCGCTGCAGTACAAACAGGGCGTAGTGGCTTACCTGAATGTCATCACCGCAGAATCGAATTTGATAGCTTCCGAAATGAGTTATTTGAATGCCTTGTTCCAGGTCTTGCAGAGTAAAGTGAATCTGGAAAAAGCAATGGGAAATACATCTATTAAACGCTAACAAATTAAATGCCCGCCTTATGAGAAGTGTCTATCCGGCGTTATTGAGCAGTTGCCTGTTGCTTGCTGCCTGCAGCCAAAAACAAACTCCTCCTGTGGCTGCCATTGCTGTCAATCTGTTTACGGCAAAGACCCAGAAGGTTTTTTATTTTGATAAATACCCGGCCACAACGGTTGCTCTGAGTCAGGTTGACCTGAGGCCTCAGGTTCAGGGTTACATTACAGGCATCTCCTTCACAGAGGGCGATCATGTCCGCAAAGGACAGGCCTTGTATGAAATCGACCGCCAGTTGTATCAGGAAGGCTATGACCAGGCAAAAGCCAATCTGGATGTGGCCGAAGGCAACCTCAAGCAGGCCCAGCAGGATGCGGACAGATATGCATATCTCAATGCCAATGACGCGGTGGCCAAACAGGTGTATGATCACGCGGTGATTTCACTGGAGAATGGTAAGAAAATGGTGGCTGCCGCCCAGCAAACCTTGAAGATGGCCGCAACGAATTTCAATTATTCAATCATCTCGGCCCCCTTCGACGGAACCATCGGATTCAGTCAGGTAAAATTGGGGAACATGGTGACCGTTGGCCAAACTGTGCTGAACACGATTTCCACGGATGATCCGATGGCTGTGGATTTTTTAATTTCAGAAAAGCAATTGGCGCATTTCGAAGAAATCAAAAACAGCAAGCAGCCGGCCATCGATTCCTTATTTACCATTTCCCTGCCCAATGATTCCATTTATCCCTATACCGGAAAAATTTCGGTTATTGACCGCGCGGTTGATCCCCAGACGGGAACCATCCGGGTACGGGTCGTCTTTCCAAATCCGGGCTATTTCTTAAGACCGGGCGTGAGCTGCGTTATGCGTGTGCACAATCAGGAAACCGGCCCCAGACTTCTCGTACCCAGTAAAGCCGTTGTGGAACTCATGGGCGAATATTTTGTTTACCTGGTCAGAGATACAGTAGCGGCCAACCCCGGCGATTCAACACACACCCATCCGGTAAAAATGGCCCTGCAAAAAAAGGTTCAGCTGGGGCAAACCATTGCACCGAATGTGATCATCAAAAAAGGAATCCGTGCCAACGATCAGATTGTCATGGATGGAGTCCAGTCCCTGCACACGGGTTCCATCATCGACATTTCCAAAAGTCCGGAGGGTTCAAAAGACAAAAAGAAAGGCGATGCCAGACAGGCTGAGTCTTCAAAACCGGATAGCATCCGGTCGAAAAAAAATTGATTTTTCATTTTATGCCGAATAAAGTATGATCGCCAATACCTTTATAAAAAGGCCAGTCACAGCAATTGTTGTTTCTCTTGTCCTGTCTATCATTGGCGCTATCTGCATCATTAATCTTCCGGTAAACCAATATCCCGATATCACCCCGCCTGTCGTTCAGGTAACCGGTCAGTACACCGGTGCCGATGCTACGACCGTTGAACAGACCGTGGCAACTCCCATTGAAGAACAGATAAACGGCACCCACGGCATGGAGTATATGCAGAGCAACAGCACCAACAACGGGCTGATGACCATCAACACCACCTTTAAAGTCGGAACCAATATTGACATTGCCACGCTCGACGTACAAAACCGCGTCAGTATTGCCACTCCCTTGTTACCGGCAGCGGTAAGTCGTCTGGGCCTGACCGTGCGCGCCCTGAATCCAAGCGCCCTGATGCTTGTGGCCATCTATTCACCCAAGGGTTCGCACAGCATTACCTTTCTGGACAATTACACCAATATCTTTATCATGGATGCCCTGCTCCGGGTACCGGGTGTAGGGGCCATCACAACAGGGGCCGATAATTTCAGCATGCGCGTGTGGGTCAATCCGGACAAGATGGCTGCCTACTCACTGACATCTGCCGACATCGTGAATGCCCTAAACGAACAGAACCTGCAGGTGGCAGCCGGTTCTGCCGGTGTTCCGCCTCAGCAAAAAACGCAAACCTACGAACTCAGTGTTCTTGTCAACGGCAGGCTGAACAAGGTCGGCGATTTCGAAAAGATTATTGTGAAAACGATGCCCGCAACCGGAGAAATGGTTTATCTCAAGGACGTGGCCCGCGTGGAACTGGGGAAATTCACTTACTCCAGCAATTCGTATGTGGATGACAAACGTGCTTCCATTCTTACCCTGTACCAGACCCCGGGCAGCAATGCTTTACAAACGGCAAGCGGTATTGCCAAAGAGATGGAGGAATTGAAGAAATCATTCCCGGCGGATATCGATTACAAAGTTCCTTTTGAAACGGTAACGGTGGTTAAGGTTTCCATGCGGGAAGTGGTTGACACGCTGCTGATCGCTTTAGGTCTTGTTGCTTTTGTCGTCTTTCTGTTTCTTCAGAACTGGCGCGCCTCACTCATTCCGATTCTGGCTATTCCGGTGTCTATCCTGGGTACGTTCGCCTTTTTTATCCCGCTCGGATTTACCATCAATACCCTGACCATGTTCGGTTTTGTTCTGGCCATTGGAATTGTGGTGGATGATGCCATTATTGTTGTCGAAGCCATCCAACATTATCTGGACGTGGAAAAGATGTCGGTGAAGGAGGCCACCTTCCAGGCCATGAAGGACATTTCGGCCCCTGTTATTGCCATTGCCCTGATTCTGGCTTCGGTCTTTGTGCCGGTGGGTTTCATACCCGGTATTGTGGGACGCTTGTACCAGCAGTTTGCCATCACCATAGCCGTATCGATCATGATCTCTGCGTTTATCGCCTTGTCTTTGACGCCGGCCTTGTGCATCCTGCTTCTTAAACCGCATCACATTGACGACAAGGCGAAAGGACTGAATAAATTCTTCTTCCGCTTCAACACCTGGTTTGCCAAAGTAACCGCACATTATTCCAGTGGCGTGCAAAGCGGTATCCGCAAATCCAGGTATGTCATCATATTGCTGCTCTGCATCGGCTTGGCCACCTTTTTCTTATTTCAGCGGAAACCAACCGGGTTTATTCCCAGTGAAGATAACGGACTTATCTACGTCACCTACGAATTGCCGGAAGCCTCGGCCACAACACAGTCGGTTGATGTGATGATCAAATTGATGTCTGTCATTTCCACAACTCCCGGAGTCGAACATTATGCCGCACTGGCCGGGTTCAATGTCATCAACGGGGCGACAAAATCAAACAGCGGGACCATTTATTGCCAGCTTAAATCCTGGGACGAGCGGAGCAAATCCAGCGAACAGATTCCCGGCATTGTGGACCTGATGCGTGAGCGGATTGCCAAGGCGAACATAAAAACTGCAAACATCGTCGTCATCCCTCCTGCTCCGATTCCCGGTATCGGGCAAACGGCCGGCTTCAGTTTCCAGATCGAACAGCGCAATACCAACGACGATGTGCATGCCTTCGAAAAGGTGGTCAATGATTTTGTTGCAGAGGCCAATAAAAATCCGGCGATTTCGCATGCTTTCAGTTATTACTCTGCACACACACCCAGCTACAATCTGACTGTGGACAGGGAAAAATGCAAAAAAATGGGCGTGAGTATTTCCGATGTTTTTACTGCCATTCAAACCTATATGGGCAGTATCTATGTCAACGATTTCACCCTTTACAACCGCACCTTCCATGTAGTGGTTCAGGCCGACACCTCATTCAGAAAAATGATTACGAATATGGATAAATATTACGTCCGGAACCAAATCGGAGAAATGCTGCCCCTGGGATCGATGATCAGTTACAAACCCACAGAAACAGCACCCTTGCTGTCACACTTCAATATTTTCCGTTCTGCCGAAGTCGATGGCTCTCCGGCCGAAGGATATAGCAGCGGACAATCCATTGCGGCACTGAAAGAAATTGCAGACAGGGTATTGCCTCAAGGATATGGCTACGATTTTTCGGGTCTGAGCTATGAAGAAATTCAGGCAGGCTCGCTGACGATTTACATCTTCCTGTTTTCATTGCTGTTTGTTTTTCTTTTTCTGGCAGCCCTGTATGAAAGCTGGTCGGTGCCATTCTCGGTTTTGCTTGCCGTGCCTGTTGGGGCGTTTGGAGCCATTCTTACGCTAATCTTCATACCAAGCCTGACAGACAATGTGTATGCACAGATCGGACTCATCACACTGATCGGGCTGGCTGCCAAAAACGCCATCCTGATCGTGGAATATGCCAAGGTACGGGTGGATACCGGCGAGGATCTTATTCAATCCACACTGGATGCGGTCAGGCTGCGGTTGCGTCCCATTGTCATGACTTCACTGGCCTTTATTTTAGGCGTCATGCCCCTGGTTCTGGCAACGGGCGCAGGTGCTGTGGCGCGCAGGACCATTGGGTTTACTGTACTGGGGGGAATGATTGCCGCTTCTTCACTGGCTATATTTATCGTGCCGGTGCTTTTTGTTGTCATTGTCAGGATAGCCTATGGCAAAAAGCAACTCGAGTATCTGGCCCAGCACCGGGACGAGCTCACGGAAAAAGCAAAAGCAGAGAATGGATAGTTGCGTCTTCCTGCTTTTCGGTTTGTGATTATTTGTAACAATGAAATAGTGCATTTTTATTTTTAGAGACCGAACAACCCATGCTTGCTGATACATTTATTAAGAGGCCTGTCACCGCAATCGTTATATCTCTTGTAATCGTTATCCTGGGTATTGTATGCGTTTTCACGCTCCCGGTTAACCAGTATCCGAATATTACGCCTCCTGCCGTGTCTGTTTCAGCCAATTACACAGGGGCTGATGCCATTACCGTGGAACAAACCGTTGCCACCCCCATTGAAGAGGCCATAAACGGAACTCCCGGGATGGAATACATCCAAAGCAACAGCACAAGCACCGGGCAGGTCTCCATCAACACCACCTTTAAAGTAGGAACCAATATCGACATTGCCACACTGAATGTCCAAAACCGGGTAGGCATCGCCACACCTTTGCTGCCTTCCTCGGTGAGCCGGCTGGGTCTTATCGTGCGGGCGAAAAATGCAAGTGCGCTGATGATGGTGGCCATGTATTCGCCCAAGGGCACACACAACATCACTTTTGTCGACAATTACGCCAATGTCTTTATCATGGATGCCCTGCTCAGGGTTCCGGGCGTGGGTGATATCACTTCGCGTGCCGATCCTTTCAGTATGCGCATCTGGCTCAACCCGGATAAGCTGGCTTCTTACTCGTTAACCACCCAGGATGTCATTGCCTGTTTGAATGAACAAAATGTGCAGGTGGCGGCAGGTTCTGTTGGCGGCCCTCCGCAGGATAATACCCAGGCCTTCGAGCTGAGTGTTCTTGTGAACGGCCGTTTGAATAAGGTTTCCGAATTCGAAAAGGTCATTGTCAAAACCATTCCGGCCACGGGCGAAATGGTCTATCTCAAAGACATTGGACGGATCGAGCTGGGGAAATTTACCTATGCAAGCAATTCTTACGTAGACGGCAAGCGTGCATCCTATTTGTTGATTTACCAGTTGCCCTCAAGCAATGCACTAGATGTGGCCAATGGTGTCTATGCCACACTTGAAAAGCTGAAGAAATCATTCCCAGAAGACATTGATTACAAAGTCCCTTTTGAAGCCGTGACCATCGTCAAAGTTTCGATGCAGGAAGTGGTGAAAACCCTGTTGATTGCCCTGACACTTGTCGCCCTGGTTGTGCTTTTGTTTTTGCAAAACTGGCGGACAACGGTCATCCCTCTTTTGGCCATTCCGGTTTCCATACTGGGCACATTTATCTTTTTTGTCCCCCTGGGATTTACAATAAACACCCTGACCATGTTTGGCTTTGTTCTGGCCATCGGCATTGTGGTGGACGATGCCATTATTGTTGTGGAGGCTGTGCAGCATTACATTGATGTGGAAAAAATGTCGGCCAGAGAAGCTACCGAACATGCCATGAAAGACATCACAGCCCCTGTCATTGCCGTAGCTTTGGTTCTGGCCTCGGTTTTTGTTCCTGTTGCATTTATTCCCGGAATTGTCGGCCGCCTCTATCAGCAGTTTGCCATCACCATAGCCGTATCCATCCTTATTTCAGCCTTCATTGCACTTTCCTTAACGCCCGCGTTGTGTACGCTTTTATTAAAACCTCACCGCATTGATGAAAAATCAAAAGGGTTGAATAAATTTTTTCATCACTTCAATCTCAGGCTGCATCGGTTTACAATTTATTATTCAAACGGGGTCAAGCGGGGTATCCGACAGTCAAAATATGTGGTTGTTTTATTGGTGTGTATTGGTGTTGCCACATTCTTTCTCTTTAAATATAAACCTTCCGGTTTTATCCCCAATGAAGATCTCGGACGTGTACAGATCACGTACGAACTGCCCGAGGCCTCCTCCACAACACAATCGGTCGAGCTTATTACCAGACTCATGAAAGTGGTCGGGGAAACACCCGGGGTTGGTCACTATGCCGCCTTGTCGGGCTTGAATATCAGTAACGGTGCTGCCAAGTCAAACAGCGGAACTATTTTTTGCCAGCTCAAACCCTGGAGTGAGCGGGAAGATCCCAAACAGCAGGTGCCGGGAATTATCGATGTCATGCTTAAACGCATTGCCAAAGCCGATTTGAAAAACGCCAAAGTCACCGTCATGCAGCCGGCTCCGATACCCGGTATCGGACAATCTGCCGGATTCACTTTCCAGATCGAGCAGCGCAACACAGCCGATGACGTTCATGTTTTTGAAAAGGTGGTGCGCAAGTTTGTTGCCGAGGCCAATAAGAACCCGGCCATTTCCCGCGCTGTTTCCTATTACTCGGCACATACGCCCAGCTACAACCTGACAGTGGACAGGGAAAAATGCAAAAAAATGGGTGTAAACATTGCCGATATCTTCACAACCATTCAGGCATACATGGGCAGTTCCTATGTGAACGACATCACCCTTTACAACCGCACGTACCATGTGGTGCTGCAGGCCGATACCGTTTACAGAAGAATGGTCACGGATATGGATAAGTACTACGTCCGCAATCAGTCGGGGGCCATGCTGCCCATCAGTTCGCTCATTACCTACCAGCCTGTTGAAGCCGCGCCTATTTTGCCTCATTTCAATATTTTCCGTTCGGCCGAGGTGGATGGGGGTTCGGCACAGGGATACAGCAGCGGGCAATCCATCGACGCACTGAAAGAAATTGCCGCCAAAGTGTTGCCAAGGGGCTACGGTTATGAATTTTCGGGCTTGAGTTATGAAGAAATTGTGGCCGGTTCTCAAACCATCTACATTTTTCTGTTTTCGCTCACCTTCGTGTTTCTCTTTCTGGCGGCCTTGTATGAAAGCTGGGCAGTGCCTTTCTCTGTGATGCTATCCGTGCCCATAGGCGCCTTTGGAGCCATCCTGACGCTTACCTTCATTCCCGCCCTAAGCAACAATGTCTATGCACAGATCGGACTCATCACACTGATCGGGCTGGCTGCCAAAAACGCCATCCTGATCGTGGAATATGCCAAAGTGAGGGTGGACAGCGGCGAGGATCTTGTTCAGTCTACCATTGATGCCGTCACCTTGAGGTTGCGTCCGATTATCATGACTTCACTCGCATTCATTTTCGGGGTTTTGCCATTGGCCCTGGCAACAGGAGCCGGTGCAGTGGCGCGCAGAACAATTGGCTTTACTGTATTGGGAGGCATGGTGGCAGCTTCATCGCTGGCCGTATTTATCGTGCCGGTCCTTTTTGTCGTGATCATCCGCATAGCTTATGGGAAAAAACAACTCGATTACCTCGCTAAGCATCGGGATGAGCTAAAAAGCAATGTCCCGAAATCCGAATACGATCATCCGCAATCCGATACTTCCGAATCAGAGCCGCCGAATTAAATCAAGCAAACAAAAAAGGAGAAACAGAATAAGAGCGCAGAAAGAGCTGTTTTCGATCTCTTTCCACGCTCTGTTTCTCATTAACGCGCTCCCTTTTATAGCCTTTTATTCAGGCATTCCTTTCCCTTCCTTCATGAATTTCACCAGGCTCGTTGTAATGTGACCACTCCATCCCGCTTCGCAATCCTTATAGCATTCTACACCCGGAACCAACCCGACGTGAGTAAAATCAATTCTGGTTTTGTTGTTTTCAGGTGAAATTTCGAAAACAACCTCCGTGCCTTTCCACTCTTTTTTTGCTTTAAGCCAATGCAGATTACAGTCTGTCACTCTCCAAACCACTTTTTCATTCGGGAGCAATTCGCTGATCAGAAAATCTACAAATGTTTCACCAAATTTAACAGTGAATTTATCATTTAACTTTTCTGCACTGCCGGAAAAATTCTTTGCCCACCAAAGATTTACCTGACTTATTTTTTTCATGGCTTCGGCAGCGGAAACATGAACTGAAATTGTCCGGTGAAAATTTTCATTTTTCATTTTTAAAGGTGTTTTTAATTGTTCGTACCTATTTTGGTTCTGCTTTATTGTTCAAAAGAGTCTCCAGTTTTTTAAGTTTGCCCGTCCAGAATTTATCAAAATAGTTGATAAAATCCTGCAGCTCATTAAAGCCCTCTTGCCTTAGTATGCAATGTCTTTCCCTGCCAATTCCTGTGATTGAAATAAAACCTGCACCATAAAGAATTTTGATGTGTTTGGAAACCGCGGGGCGGCTCATGTTGAAATTTTCTGCCAACCCGTTTATCGTCAAACTTTCTTTCGAAAGAAGCATCAGCATCTGCCTGCGGCTCGGGTCGGCAACAACCTGGAATGCATCAGTCCTTTGTGGCGTCATTGTTCGTTGCGTTTAAAAGATGAATCATTTTTTGGATATTGGTTTGCCAGCCATTGGTCATTGCCTGGAAAATTGCGAGGTTGACTTCTTTGAAGCCTGTTTGCTTGATGAATAATTTCGTGCCCTTCCCATGTTTTTTCAATGTCCATTCAACAACCGTATCGAGTGTAAAAAGGCCATCACCCGGACCGCCTTTCCAACTATAAGTGAGTTTTAGACAAGGAACTATTTCAAGCACTTTGCAATGAAAAATGCCATCCAAGTCCAAGCTCGGAATCGGTTTTGCCCGAAACTGAAATTCGTACCCCGGAATCGGTTTAAAGTCATTAGGCATGAGCCAAAGCGCTATCAACTCCGCCTGTGTAAGGTATTTCCATACCTCCTCCGGGGCTTGCTCATAAATCCATTCGTTTTTAATTTCTTTTTGCATGTCAGGTAACTTTTAGGTTACGCAAACATATGAGTAACTTTTGAGTTACGCAATTGTTTTTGAAAATATTTATTGAATGAATAGACGAGTTGAGCAATCAAGGGGGCTGTCTCTTCAACAGGGCCTGATTGTCTATTGTGTTACCTGCAAAAAACAGAAACACTCGCCCGACAGAAGCCAGTCGACCGGGCAGCAGAGTTAAAGTTGTTTTCGTTCTTTCTCCGCTCTGTTTCTCTTTTTACCCGCGGGTGCCGCCATTGATCATGTCTGCGGTAATGCCCGGATCTGCACCCAGTTCTGAACTGGCAAGACCGCCGATATGAAGCACAATAAATCCCATGACTCCGTACATACAGAAACTGTGTATGTCCTTGAGATTTTCCTTGATCTCTTTTAACATCGGGAAATCATCGGAATAAATGATGCCCAGTCCGGTGAGAACCAAAGTGAGCAAAAGCAAATAGAAAAGAAGGTAAATGTATTTAACGATCAGATAATGCGTGACCTTTTTACTTTGCGGTTTATTTTGCCGCAGATAAAGAGCGCCCTTTCTGATTCTTTCCGCAAGGCCCTCGCCTTTGGGTTCAAAAAACTCCAGCACAATGCGAAAAAGAAAAAGAACGGCCAGCGACACGCCAATGTATTTGTGCCACACCCATACCTGTTTGCCGATGCTTTTGGCCACTGCTTTGGCCTGATCGTCCGAAACGCTGACTCCTTTTTCCTGCAGTTTTTTCTGGATCACACCGACATTGTTCCGCGGCTTAAGCAGCGTTGAAGCTATAAGCACAGTACAAAGCAAGGCCATGATGGCCAGAGAGCTGCTCCAATGCCAGATACGCCGTGCAGCCGAATGTCCGCCACGGATTGAAAATGCGTTTGCTTCCTTCTGGAGTTCCTGATTCATCAATGTCTGGTTTTTCGCAAAGTTATTCTTTTGTCAGACATTTGTTCACAACGTTTCGATTCATCCGGGCTTAACCCGATATATGCAGGGTACTGCCGCTGAGCGTGGTGGTATAGCTTTTGAGATTGCTGGACGCGGGCCCTCCGGTAACGGCTCCGCTGCTGGCAAATGTAGATCCGTGTGCGCTGCAATAAAATCCATTGCTGCCGCCCTGGTAAACAACAGTAACGCCCTGATGCGTGCAGGCCTGCGAAACGGCAATATACGCTCCCGAAAGCGTGCGGGCCACAATGACACCCTGCGAATACACATATCCGCCATTTGTTCCCAATGCACTGTTGGCCGGGTCGGCCAGATTCAGACTGAAATTCACCGTTGGGGCAGAAGGCGAAGTGGTTGTTTTCTTGCATCCGCCCAAACAGGCTCCGATAGTAATTGCTGCAACACCTGTACCGACGAGGTACAAAAATTCTTTTCTGTCCATAGCTTTCCTTTTTTAACGAATCGAGTGAACACGGATTGACCTGTTTTGACTTAAAACGTATTTTTCGTTCATCTATTGCATTTGAGTTGGCAAAACATAAGGCCCGGAATGAATGCAGTATCAAGAATAAATCCAAAGTACAGAACCCTGTTTTTTTAACATATGTTGGCAATATCACCGAACACTGGGGTTCAACAATTTTGCAAAAAACCACCGCTCCTCATTCAAAGAACCAAGTAACGTAAAACTGATCGGCAGATCTACCCCACTTGTCGTGTTAATGCATGATCAGGTAGATTCCATTTTTATTGCACACGATCTAATTTCATCTTTGCTGCATCAAAACACAGGGAGATTTTATACGTGTAAAATACACAGCGCTTTCATGCGTGCTTGTGCTGCTGGGTACAATTGTCTGTCAAGGACAAAACGGTCCTCTTTCCCAGATCAAAATCAACGAATATTTCAGTTACAACACCCTTGATTCGATTTACAGGGTGTTCAATCATAAATATGGTGTGCATATCGATTACGATACGACGTATTGCAAAACCATTAAACTGTCTTATCAGTTTTCATTCACCGATGCCGAACAGGCCATCAAAATCACACTCCGTCATACCAATCTGACTTATGCAATCGGACCGGACCAGGTGGTTCATCTCACTCAGCAGGTGGCCAAGGAGGAAGACAAAACCAATGAACCCATTGTGCCCGATTGGACGCAGGACAGAAAAGAAAAAAAAGTTCTCCCGCCCATAGCCGTGATATCATTCAATTATACGGGAGCTCCGCAAACATTTCATTTTATTTTATCGGGAAAAATCAAAGACAGGAGCACCGGTGAAGCGATTCCATTCTGCCTGATCCGGGTAAGAGGAACGACATCCGGCGTCTCATCCAATGCCGATGGAAACTTCACCATCCTCAATGTCCCTTCCGACACATCTGTCCTGCTCATCAATTACATCGGTTACCGCAATACCGAATATCACCTCAATCCCAAACTGTCAAAAAGCAATCTCGTCGTTGAGATAGAGCCTTTGCTGCACACACTCAACGAAGTGGTTGTGACATCGCAGCACGAAGATGCCATGACCGTGAATTCCACAGAAGTCAGCACGCTTAAAATGACACCGCAGAAGCTGGCCAAACTGCCGAGTATCGGAGACAAAGACATCATGCGGTCCTTTCAGCTGATGCCCGGGGTCTCCAGCAGTTTTGAATCTTCTTCAGGGTTGTACGTCCGCGGGGGTACCCCCGATCAGAATCTGATCCTGTATGATGGAATCACCATTTACCATGTCGATCACCTTTATGGCTTTTTCAGCGCTTTCAATGCGAACGCAATAAAAGATGTGGAACTTTATAAAGGCGGTTTCGAATCGCGTTTTGGCGGGCGGATATCGAGTGTTGTGGAAATGACCAGCAAGGATGGCAATCAAAAACAATTCAATATCGGCGGAGACATCAGTCTTTTGAGCTATAACCTCTTTACGGAATTCCCGATAGGCAAGAAAATAACTTTCATTGCCGCATTCCGCCGTTCTTTCAAGGGCCCCATTTATGACGAGATTTTCAAAAAATTCAACGCGCAATCCGCAAACGGAGCTCAGCAGGGTGGCGGGTTCGGAGGCGGCGGACGAAGGGGCGGCTCCAATGCAACCACTCCCGCTTCTTACTTTTATGACCTGAACTCCAAGCTCACCTTCCGGCCCACCGACAAGGATGCATTTTCACTGAGCATTTTCACAAGCACCGACAATCTTGACAACGGATACAGCATAACGACTCCGGCTTTTCTGGCCGCCCAGGGAATCAATATCAGTGTACAAAACACGCAGCTGACCCGATATGGAAATGTCGGAAGCAGCTTGAAATGGGCCCGCAAGTGGGGCAGCAAGCTCTATGGAACGACGCTGGTCAGCTATTCCAATTATTTCAGCGACGGAGACATGACAAATTCGGGCACAATTACGGATGCAAGCGGAAATACAAAATCCTTCAATTCAGGAACCATAGAAACGAATAATCTGCTTGACTACAGCATAAAATCAGATTACCAGTGGAACCCTTTCAGGGGCAATATTATCGGCTTCGGTGGCTTTCTGTCCTATTATGACATTGCCTATAAATACAGTCAGAATGATACTTCCGTCATCATCGACCGAAGAAACTACGGGCTTCTGGGAGGCGGTTATGTCCAGGACAAAATCAGGCTTTTCAAAGACAGGGTTCAATTGACGCCCGGTGTGCGCATGAGTTATTTCAATGCCACTCAAAAAGCATACACGGAACCCCGTTTTTCGGGAATTGTGAACCTCACCGATAAACTGACATTCAAAGCCGCAACGGGCAGATACTATCAGTTTGCAAACCGGATAACGCGTGAAGATATTCTTTCAGGAAGCCGCGATTTCTGGATCTTATCCGATGGCAACCGGATACCGGTCAGCTCGGCGCTGCATTACATTGCCGGTTTTGCCTATGAAAATTCCGGATATTTTTTTAGCATTGAAGGCTATTACAAAGTACTTTCCGATCTGACAGATTACACCCAGCGGTTCAATGCCAGTGCCACGACGATCAATTACAACGAGAATTTTTATACCGGTTCCGGAACGGCCAAAGGAATTGAATACCTGCTGCAAAGAAAATTTGGAAGATTCAACGGATGGATCAGCTACACGATGAGTCAAACCCGCGATAATTTTCAGGTGTATTCAAAAACGGCTTACCCTTCTAACCAGGATGTTCCAAACGAATTCAAAATCGTTGGTCTGTACAAATGGAAAAGATGGGATTTCTCTGCCACCTGGGTCTACGCTACCGGCAGGCCCTATACCGCACCCTCGGGAGCCTACAGCGTAACTTTACTCGATGGCAATGCCCAGGATTATTTTACCGTGACCTCTCAAAACAGTCTTCGCTTGCCCGACTATCACCGACTTGATCTGGCTGTCAATTACAATTTGCACACCTCCGAAGGGTACAATTTCGGATACATTGGATTCTCGCTCTTCAACGCATACAACCGAGCCAATGTCTGGTACAAACAATATCAGATTGTGAATCAGCAAATCGTTGAAACCGATGTGGATTACTTGGGGATAACGCCAAATATCACCTTGTCTTTAAAACTGAGATAAAATGAGTTTAAAACAAACCGTCTTTTTCGTTTGCATGGCTGTGCTTCTTTTTCTGGGCGCCTGTAAAAAAGAGACAACCGATCCTTCATTCATTGATATTCCGGTGGTGCAATCCTATCTGGTATCTGGACAGGTTCCGACCCTCAACGTATCCAGAATGGTGCCTTATTCCGGAACAGCCATTTATTCGCCCGACGATATAAATGCATTGTCCGTTCAAATTACCTGCAATGACACTGTCCACACCCTCAAACCCCGAGGAAACGGGAATTATTCAGATAGCACCTTCCTGATCTCGAAGAATGGCAAGTATGCCTTATCTTTTGTCTACAACGGAAAAACGGTTTCTGCCACCACAAGCATCCCCTCCAAACCGGTGGGTTACACGCAATCTGTCGACACCATGACCATTGCCCAGGTCACTACAACCGGTGGTGGCGGCGGGTTTGGGGGATCAACCTACAGACCCAACCCGATACAGCTCAACTGGAGCAATACCAATGCTTCCTATTATGTAGTGGTAGTCGAAAATATCGAAACAAACCCGCTCCCGATAAACCCCGATGAAACTTCACCTCCCCGCATTTTCAGGAACCAGCCTACACAGGGCAATCAATATCAGATCCAGTCAAGGCAATTTCATTATTATGGGATTCATCGTCTGCTGCTATTTCACCTTAATCCGGATTATGCGGCCTTGTATAACAACAATGGCACAAATTCCCAGACATTGACCAATCCGGCAACAAATCTCACAAACGGACTGGGTATTTTTACCGGCCTTACTGCCGACACCCTGTTCATGAAAATATTGCCCTGACCACAGTGCTGCAGACAGAATTTATGCACAAATCAACATGCTGCAAAGCCAGCTTCAGGGGAGAAACCCCAACTGCTATCGGGGCTTTAAACTGACCAGGAATCAATATATTTAGTTTATTTTTGCTCTGCGAAATCAAATTCATTCTCCGTTTAGTTCCTGATGTCCCAGACATGAAAACTCAAAGACTCTCTTGTATCCTTGCTGCAATCTGCATCATCGCCTCCTGCAAGGCGCCCCTGTATCAAAACAAATGGCAGGATCATAAGGTCATTGCAGATGGCAAACCCGACGAGTGGACAATTCCCCTTCGTTTTTACGACAGCAAGAGCAAGCTCTCTTACACGGTAACCAATGATCTGGACAATCTGTATATCTGCATGCGAGTAACGGATGATGCCGATCAGGTAAAAATCATGAAGGCCGGCATGCAGGTATGGATCGACACCACGGGTTCAAACAACGAGACAACCGGAATTTTATTTCCTCAGCGCAGCCATGAACCGGCTCCATCCGCTCAGCAAAGTTCCGACACCAAAGGAAAGCGATCTGAAGCAGGCAAGGTGAACATCAGAAGCATGAGGGCCAGCTTCCAGAAAGACTACAAGGAGATGCAGCTCACCGGCTTCAAGGCCCCTGTCCGCGGTTCGGTGCCCCTGCAAAATGATTTCGGGATTAATCTGGGAATCAACTGGGATGCCAATCGTTTTGACAGTTCCTACATCATGATCTATGAAGCGGTGATCCCTTTCAAAACGTTTTACAAAAACAAACTGACCTCGGCCGACAGCCTGAAGAAATTCGGAATCACCATCTCGGTCAACGCACTTACCCGGCCTGCCTCCAAAGGCGGAGGGGGTTCGCGCGGCGGAGGCGGTGGTGGTGGAATGGGTGGTGGAGGAATGCGCGGAGGAGGAGGAATGGGTGGCGGCGGCAGACGCGGCGGTGGCGGCGGTGGCCAGAGAAGCAATCCGGAGGCCGCAAACCCCCTTTACGAAAGCAACAAAGTGAAAATGAGAATGCAGTTGTCCCTGCATCCAGCCCCGGAAATCAAATTCTGATTTTTATTTATTCTTTTGTGTTAACCCTTCCGCACAGGGCGATGGTCATGACAATCCATCTCGGGGGACTGGCGTATTGCCATATCTGCCAAAAATACTTGCCCGGCAAAGCACAAATTCACCTTTTGGGCTATACCTATCCCGCTTTTGACATATAATCCATCCTGCCCTTGCTTTTCGGTATACATTTGAACAGAATAAAAAACGTTCACCTTTTTTATACCTTATTTATGAAAACTGAACAGGAGCTCAACACCGACATTTTAAAAATAAAAACAACCATAGATATTCATTATCCACAGTTGTCGAAATACCTTTTGGAAGCACCTTTAAACACATCAAATGCTTCGGGGCCTGAAATGAAAATCAAAATTCTGACAGAGTACTGCCATTCACTGGATATCTTTTTGCAGCATTACACCCGATACGACAAAGGGAAGTCAAGGCAATAGCCAATTCAGCGGGAAGCCGGAGCAGCCGGAATCGTTTACCGAAAGAAGGGCAAGCAGAAAAATCTCAAAAAAAAAGACCAGCTCAATGAGCTGGTCTTTTTTTGAGATAACGATCCTATTCTATTCCAAATCCTGACCGATTAATGTTTGGAAAGATATTCTGCAACACCGCTATGGCTTGCTTTCATGCCGTCCTGTCCTTTGGTCCAGTTGGCCGGACAAACTTCACCGTTTTCTTCGTTGAACTGAAGGGCGTCTACCATACGCAGGGCTTCATCCACATTGCGTCCCAGTGAAAGATCATTGACGGTTTGATGGCGAACCACCCCGTTTTTATCGATCAGGAACAATCCGCGGTAAGCAATCATGGATCCCGTTGCAACAAGTTCGCCTTTTTCATTGACGTCGTATTCGCCCGTGAGCACATCGAAATTGGCTGAAATGGTTTTGGTTGTATCGGCCACAACAGGGTAAGTCACGCCCTTGATTCCGCCATGTTTCTTATCCACCTGAAGCCATCCCCAGTGCGATTGTTCCGTATCTGTAGAACAGGCCACAACAGCGGTATTGCGTTTTTCAAATTCGCCAAGCTTTTCCTGGAAAGCATGCAGTTCGGTCGGACAAACAAAAGTGAAATCCTTTGGGTAAAAAAAGAAAACCACATGTTTTTTTCCAATGTATTGTTCAAGTGAAAAATCATTCACGATTTCGCCACCATGCACCACCGCAGTTGCTTTGAATACGGGTGCTTTTTTTCCTGTTAATACAGCCATTTTAATTGTTGTTTTTGATTAATAATATCTATTCCGGGGCAACAAAGATAACCAGAATCGCTCTGGAAACACCCGGGAAAGGGGATTTTTTGGTCTAACGGGGGTAAATTTAACCAATCCTTAAACTTTCCCCCAAAGAACACCCGGGGGTCGGAATCGTAAAGCACTCAATCCCCGGATCCGGTGGAAAATTGATAAAGATCACCCTCTTTTCCGATAATGATCATTGACCAAGGACTTAATTCCATACAAATTTGCTTAATGTATTTTTATTCATATTTCTTATAAGATATAAATATCCGGTTTTATGAAATCCATAGCAAAGATAAAGGCAGAACATGTTAAAAAAGCGATGAATGAGGCTGCCGGGAGCGCAAAAAAAGGGCTCCGGGAAAAGATCCATTCAAACAAAAAACACATTGAAGAAGCGCTGGACATCAACGCACAACTCGCCACAGCTACAAAGGACAAACTCGAGCGGCACAAAATAGAGGATCCCCTTGCAGATTCATTAGCAAAAAAATTTAATGAATCCATCGACCTGGCAGAGGATACGCTGGACAGCTTAACCCGCTCAGTCAGTACTCAGATGGAAATGAACCTTGGTTTCAACACAAAACTTGTCGAATCAATCAATTACACAAAATCCGGCAGCCCCGAAAACCTGCTTGATCTGATTCAGGAGCATTTTGAAGCCTTGCATCAGTCCTCCTTAAACAATGTGCAAGCCATACTTGAGCTGTACAACAAACACACCGACCTGGCCGTCAATTTCAATCTGCAATTCGAAAAGGAATTCGCCGCAAAAATCGATTCTTTGTTTCAAAGACACCCGACAGGGCTGATTGATATTTCCGAATGGGCGGCAGAATGGTGGAAACGGGCAGATAAGCAACAAAATTTTTGACGCCACCAAGTTTCCCGAAAGTCCTTTTCATAAATAACCGCAACACCAGAAACACCATGGAGAACAATCAAAAAGAAGCAAACAGGGGAAGCAGGCTCTTTCTGCGGACACTTGGCATTTTGCTTATTGCTTCGCTGATCATCAATTTTTTTCTTTGGAATAAAAAGAAGCAAATCGAATACCGCTTGCAAACCCGGATCGACACGCTGGAAACGGCAAACAATGCCATGGAGACGGATGTGAAATCGAGGGTGGCCGAACTGGAAGTGTTCCGGGGGAAAAACGATTCACTCAACAAGATAATAGATGAAGGAGTTCAGAAAATATCGGTCCTGGAAAAGGAAATCCATGTGCTCCAAAAACAGGCAAAAGGCAATGCCGCCAAAAAGCAGGAACTTGAGACAAAGATTGCGGCCATGAACAGGCTCACCGAAGAATACCTCGAGCGGATTGACCAATTGATGACCGAAAACCATTTGCTTAAAAAGGACAACGAGGATTTAACCCGGAATCTGTACACAGCCATGGGCGAAAAAACCGAATTGCAGAATAAAGTGACCGTGGCTTCTGAACTGAAAGTGGAGTACACCAAAATAACGCCCATGAAAAAGAAATTGCTCAGCGAAAAGTTCAGTGAAACATCCATGGCAAAGAAAGTAGTCCAGCTGAATACCTGCTTCAGCATTCTTGAAAACAAAGTCGCCCTTCCAGGCAAAAAAACAGTGTATCTGCGTATTGTCGCACCCGATGGCAAAGTAGTCGGTAACCCGGCAGCTAACTCGGGAAAATTCACGACAACAAATGGAGAAGAAATGCAATACACCCTGAGTAAGGAGATCGATTTTTCGGGAAGCAAACAAGAGCTTTGCCTCAATTACGAAGAGCCTGATAAAGGCAACTTCAGTCCGGGCAACTACACCGTTGAAATCTATACGGACGGAACCCTTTCCTCCACTCTTGGAATGACCTTGAAATAAAAAAGGCATCCCCATTCCGGTTTTTTTCCAAATGAACAAATACATTAAACCATGAAAACAGATTCTGAAATTCAAAAAGATGTCATCGATGAGCTTGAATGGGAGCCCTTTCTCAAAGCAAGCGAAATAGGCGTGGCCTTAAAAAATGGCATCGTAACCCTGACAGGTATGGTGGATAGTTTTGGAAAGAAGCTATCGGCCGAAAACGCCGCCAAAAGAGTGGGAGGCGTAAAGGCCGTGGCAGAAGAAATCAAAGTCAGGATTTTACCCGATGGAAAAAAAACTGATGGTGAAATTGCCGAAGCGGTATTGACGGCTCTGAAATGGCACAGTGCTGTCCAGGAAGACAAAATCAAAGTGAAAGTGGAAGATGGCTGGGTAGTCCTGGACGGAGAAGTGGAATGGGAATTCCAGCGAAGCGCGGCAGGTTCGCTGGTCGAAAACCTGTTGGGGGTAAAGGGCATTTCCAACGCCATCAAGGTGGTTCCAAGACTGGATGCGGGTGAAATCAAACAAAAGATAAGCAATGCCTTTCACCGCAGCGCAACGGTAGATTCGGGGAAAATAGATATTGATGTTCATGAAAGCATCGTTACCCTCAGCGGAAAAGTGCGCTCCTACGCCGAAAAGAAGGAAGCCGAAAGTGCCGCCTGGCAGGCGCCCGGGGTTCAGAAGGTTGTAAATAAACTGGAAATCGATGCAGATGTGTTTGCATTCTGATGCTTCTCCTGAAAATACGGATCTACAAACCAAATTAAAAATTACAGGCCATGAAACTATTTTTTCCACTGACTATCCTTCTTCTGATTATACTCAGCCCTTCCTGCGCAAATAAAAAAGAAAGAGGCGCGGGCGCATTGCTTGAAAACGACAAAGACAGAAACGAAATCATCGACACCCTGTTGAGCAACCCCGCTTACCTCTCCGAATTCCTCGACCGGGTCATGTCGAATGAACGGGCCCGGATCGCCTTGATAGGCAACAGGCGGATGATGAAAACCCTATGCATGTCGGATAAAATGGACAGCCTGATTGCCACTGACCCGCAGGTGATGGAACACATAAACAATAACATGATCAAAAAAATGGTTTCCGACAGTTTTGTGTGCGACAAAACATGCACCAGCCTGCTGGAAAATGAAGGCCTGAAGAAATTCATCCAGAGCCGGATTAACCAGCAAGCTTCCTCCAAAACGCCTCACAAAATAAATGGTCAATGATTTCCTCACAAAAGAGTTCGCGTTTGGAAAAAGTCCCTTTTCACATTATTTTTGATTCAATCCCGCCACAGGCGGAAAGAGGCCCTTCATTTGCGCCCGCAAGACAACCCGAATACGAATTCATGTTAAACCCTATAAAACCCAAAAGCCATGTCATTAGTAGTAAAAAGAAACAGAACAGCCCTTCCTTCACTGGTAAGCGATTTTTTCAACACCGGAAGATTGCTTCCCAGTGTTTTTGATTTTGACGCCGACTTGTTCGACGGAGATGGCAAGTCGATGATGGTGCCCGATGCAAACATTGTTGAAAACGAAAAAGACTTCCGGATCGAGCTTGCCGCTCCGGGTCTGGAGCGAAAAGATTTCAAGGTGGAAGTGGACAACAACATTCTGTCCATCAGTGCTGAAAAAGAAGAGGAAAGAAAAGAAGAAGACAGCAATTACCGCAGAAGAGAGTTTTCCTACAGCTCTTTCAGCCGCTCCTTCACATTGCCCGAAAACTCCATGCCTGAAAAAATTGATGCGAAATATGAAAATGGCATATTGCGTCTGACTCTTCCCAAGAAGGACGTCTCCATTTCAAAACCAATGAAACAGATCAAGGTTTCCTGAGTCCTGCTTTCAAGCCCCAAAGACCCGCTCGTTCAAAGCGGGTCTTTTTATTGCTTTGCAGCGCCCCAGCACAAAAATGCACGAAGAATTGGCCCAAAACATTTCTGTCAGGTCCGACGGAACCAACGCAAAAATCGCTCCCCAAGCAAAGAAGATTTCATTTTTTTAGTTAAATTTGAAACAGCAATGTTTGCTCAATGAAAAACAGAGGTAAAAAACTGATTAAGACTATACCTGCCAATTTGAAGGAATTGCGCGAGGAACAATTGAAGAATGTAATCGGGGGAGCAAAGTCAGACCCGAGGCGAGCAGAGTTACTATTCCACAAGAAGACCCCACTCCTTTCCGAAATTCCTGATCAGATTTGTTTATGACCGTTGTCTTTGACTCCGCTCAGGCAACGGATCCAAAATATTGGACCCGGTCAGGTACCAGATCGAAATGTTGCCTGAGCGGAGTCGAAGGCAGCACTAAGTCGCAATAAAACTTATCGCATGACTCCAGGCACCGATTCCATTTTTATCAATCACGGCAACCCGAAAGAAATAAAGAACGCCCAGGCTCAATCCCTGAACCACTCCTTTACATGTATCCCTTTGTACACAT
>PLXK01000102.1 GCA_003151415.1 Bacteroidota bacterium | reverse complement strand
AAAGGGGATGCTGCAATGTTGCAGGGAAATTTATTTCATGTTATTTTCGCTAACATCAACAGGAACGTTTTGATGGCTGATATGAGCACCTATGCAGCCTCACTTTATCCGGGGGGACAAATTATACTGAGTGGTTTTTTTGAAACCGATGTCCTGCAGCTGACCGAATGTTGCAGAATAAACAACCTGGCTGTTACGGAAGTCAGAACAAAGAACGAGTGGGCCCTGCTTGAGGTCAGCGCTTAAAATCAGGCGGCCGGGGAATTGTTCTTCCGGCCATTCATTCAGGTATTCATACAACACACACACACACACGATGTTCAGACCAATCACACTCCTTTCCCTCCTTTTTTTATTGACCGCATCCGTCCGCCTGCACGCCCAGGGCCAGGTCAAGAATTTCACCGAGGATCCCATTGTTTTTGTGAACGAGCTCAAAGACTTTTTTGAATCGTCTGACGGTAAAGAAGGGAAAGCCTTTATCAAAGAACAGTTCGCTCCGCTGTGGGAAACAAAAATAGATGACGTCAAGAAAAACTACATCTACAAGATCAGCAACGGGATGATCAAAAAGCGGATGAAAACCCCTGAGCTCAGAAGCTTTCTGAATGCAATGATGGCCGTAGTGAACAATGGTGTTCAGGAAAAGAATTTTACCGAATGGCAAAACTGTCTGGACAAGTTGATGAGCGGGAAAGTGAACAAGCCCATCATCGACTTTGTGAACATGAGCGAAAATCTCTTTACCAACAACGTGTTTTATAAGTCGGCAACAGCCGAGTGGCGTTCAGAAAATAACAATTATCAGATCTTCTGCGACAGCGTGCCACACATCAAATTCGCTTCGCTCAACCTGCATGGTTATTCAAAAGGAGATTCTTCTGTTGTCTACGGCACATCCGGCACCTACTTTCCCTCTCAGGGGAAATGGGTTGGATATGGAGGAAGGATCAATTGGAAACGATGCGGACTGGATGAAAATCAGGTGTATGCCGATCTGAAAAAATACACCATCATTCTTAAGAACCCCAGTTATCAGGCCGATTCGGCTACTTTTTACAATCAGATCTACTTTAAAGGAAAGCCCTTGCTGGGCAGGGTGACCGAAAAAATTGTTTTTGACGCCACTGAAAAAAATTCGGCCTTTCCCCGTTTCGATTCATACAGTTCGCGTTATGCAATCAAAAACCTGTTTGAAAACGTTGATTATGACGGAGGTTTTTCTCAGGTAGGCGCCCGGTTTATCGGTTCCGGTGCCAAGTCCAGTCAGGCTTCTGTTGTTTTTAAAAGAAAAGATAAGAAGTTTTTGTATGTCAGATCCACCTCTTTTGTCATCACAAAGGATAAGCTTCTGGCCCCCAATGCGGCGATCACCTTTTATCTGGACAACGATTCAATTTGTCACCAGGTTGTGAACTTCAAATACATCATTGCAGATAAAACCGTGACCATTTTCAGGAGTGATGAAGGGGCGTCTCAGGCGCCGTTTACCAATTCCTTCCACAATGTGGATATGTTCATGGAACAAATGACCTGGAAAATAGAAGAGCCCCGGATTGAGATCAGTGCCGTTCGAGGAAGCAGCCAAAGTGAGGCGAATTTCAGATCCAAGAATTATTTCAAAAAATTTATTTTTGATAAACTCACGGGACTCTCCTCTTCAAATCCGCTTTTCCCAATCCGTGATTTTGTCGTTAAAGTAAATGGCAATAAACGCGAATTCACCGTTGGAAAGCTGGCCGCTTATCTCAAGGAAACACCCGAAAATCTTCGCCTTTCCCTGCTTCAGTATTCCTATCTGGGGCTTCTGACCATTGATTTGGACAATGACCAGGTTGTTGTTAAAGACAAGTTGTTTAATTTTCTTTCAAACGCCTTGCATATTCTGGACTATGACGTCATCGAATTCAATTCGCAGGTGCCCCCGGCCGAACTCAATGCCAGCATCAATCTTTTGAATTACGACATGACCATCAAGGGGGTCAGCGAAATCCTGATGAGCGATTCGCAGAATGTGGTTATCTATCCAAAAAACAAAGAGGTTATCCTGAAAAAGAACAGGAATTATACGTTTGCAGGAAGGGTGAAGGCCGGAAAATTTGAATTCTTTGGTAAGGAATTTTCCTTTGACTATGAGCAGTTCAAAGTGAATCTGAACAACGTGGATTCGCTTCGTATGATTGTCGATGGCAAAGCGCTCGACGCATTCGGCAAGCCCATCCAGGTGCCCTGCAAAACAGTGATCGAAAACATCAACGGAGATTTGCAGATTGACCATCCGGGCAATAAATCGGGGTTCATCACAAACAACATGGGGATGTACCCGATCTTCAACAGCAAACGCGAGTCTTTTGCCTATTATGACAAAAAGACAATCCAAAAGGGGGTTTACCAGCGCGATAAATTTTATTTCAAACTGGAGCCTTTTACCATCGATTCGCTGGATAACTTCTCCAATGCCGGCTTGTTCTTCAAAGGCAAGTTCTCTTCGGCAGGCATTTTCCCGGATTTCCAGGAGCCCCTTACCTTACAGGCCGACTACTCACTTGGATTTGAACGGGCCTCTCCTCCGGGAGGCTTCCCAATGTATGGAGGCAAGGGCAAATTCAACAATACCATCAAACTCAGTAACGGCGGTTTACGTGGTGACGGTAAAATTGATTACGTAACATCGACCACCGCATCCAAGAACTTTCTGTTTTTCCCCGACTCGGTGAATGCGAAAGCCGAGACTTTTGACGTTAAGGAAGCCAAGGGAGGAAAGGCCGAATTTCCTGAAGTGGCCTCCAGGAATGTATATATGCATTGGATGCCCAAAAATGATGTGATGCAGACCTACGATAAGGATTCCACATTCAATATGTTCAAAGGGCAGACTCATTTTCATGGCCGTCTGGATCTGACCCCGCAACTGCTCAGCGGCAACGGCAAGATCGATTTTGGAAACGCAGAAATGGATGCTCCGCTGATGAAATTCAAGCAGAACAAGTTCGACTCTGATACAGCAGATTTCAGGCTCAAATCCGAAGAATTCAAAGCCCTGTCTTTTGAAACCGATAACGTAAAATCACACATCGATTTTGATGCCCGCACAGGGGATTTCAGCTCCAATGGAAAAGGATCGATTGTCAAATTTCCGGTCAATCAATACATCTGTTACATGGATAAATTCAAATGGTTCATGGACAAGGAAAGTATAGAAATGAATTCGGGAGATAAGAAAGGACAAAAGGCCATTGACCCCGAAAGCGATCTGAACCTGGAGGGGCCCGAGTTCATTTCGATTCACCCCAAACAGGATTCCCTGAGATTTGTGGCTCCTTCTGCCAAATACGATCTCAAGAAACACGTTATTTCTGCACAGAATGTGGTGTATATCAATGTGGCTGATGCCCGGATTTTCCCCGACAACGGAGATGTTGTCCTTGAAAAAGACGCTTATATGCGACCGCAGACCAATGCAAAAATCCTTGCCAATACGGTCACCAAACACCACAGGATGTATGCGGCAAACGTCAATATTTTTTCCAGGAAAAGCTATTCCGGTTCCGCCAAGTACGACTACACGGATGAGACCAAAGCCAAGCAGACGCTCTATTTCTCGAATGTACAGGTGGATACAACGGCACAGACTTATGCCGAAACAACGGTGCTCGATTCTTCCCATTTTACACTCAGCCCGCATTTCGATTTCAAGGGCAAGGTCAAACTGCTTGCTTCTGAAGAGTATCTGATTTTTTCGGGAGTCACACGCATTCAGCATGCCTGCGACATGGTTAACAAAACATGGTTCCAGTTTAAGTCACAGATCAATCCGAACAAAATCATGATCCCCATTTCGGCCGATCCGCTTGATGATAAAGATAGGCCCATTGCTGTGGGGATCATGAGTACAACCGATTCCACCCATGTCTATTCGGCTTTCTTATCCAAACGCAAGAACAAAACCGATGTCGAAGTGCTCACAGCCGACGGCTTCCTGATTTTTGACAAGAATGTGGGCGAGTATAAGGTATCCAACAAAGAAAAACTCACCGAACGGAATCTTCCTGGTAATTACGTGAGTTTGCATGTCAACACCTGTGTGCTGTATGGCGAAGGCAAAATGAATCTGGGCGCCGATCTGGGACAGGTTAAATTGACACCCGTTGGAACGGCCACGCATTACCTCATTCCCGATTCAACGGCCTTTGACCTGATGATTGCCATGGATTTCTTTTTTGATGACGGGCTGATGGACAAGATCGCAGAAGCCATTACCGCCAAAACAGAACTTGCTCCCACCGATGTGTCAAGACCCGTTTATGAAAAAGGATTGAGAGAACTCATCCTCGGCAAGAAAGAGGCAGATAAAGCCATTGCAGATATGACCCTGTACGGGAAATTCAAGAAGTTTCCGGATGAACTGAAAACAACCTTCCTGTTTTCTGAGGTGAAGATGAAATGGGATCAAAAAACAAGATCATTCATCTCGTACGGCAAAATCGGTATCAGCAACATCAACAAGAACCAGGTAAATAAACTGGTCGGCGGTAAAATTGCGCTCGAAAGAAAACGAACCGGTGATATACTCCACATTTATCTTCAAATCGAAGACGGCAAGTGGTATTATTTCGAATACAACCGAGGAATTATGACCGCCATCTCTTCGGATGATGCCTGGAACACAGTCATTAAGAATCTGAAATCCGATAAAAGGGAGTCAAAAGGCGAAAAAGGACAGGGATACCGCTTTATCCTGGGTCAG
>PLXK01000020.1 GCA_003151415.1 Bacteroidota bacterium | reverse complement strand
AACTAGCTAATGTTACGCATACCCATCTTGAACCACCGGAGCTTTAATGATAATGTGATGCCACATCACCATGTTATGGAGTTTTAATCCCGATTTCTCGGGGCTATCCTCCAGTTCAAGGAAGGTTGTATACGTGTTACGCACCCGTGCGCCGGTCGCCGGCAAGTATTGCTACTCCCGCTGCCCCTCGACTTGCATGTATTAGGCCTGCCGCTAGCGTTAATCCTGAGCCAGGATCAAACTCTCCATTGTAAGTTTGTATTATTTGCTGAATTGAATCAGCTTGTCTCTAGGAATTATTACCACTCATCTGTCTCGCGACTGAATGAGGGACACTTGTTATTTCTAGCTATATTCTCAATATTTTCAAAGAACGAATGCCTATATTTTGTAAGCCTTTCGGCCAAGCATTTCATTTTAATAACCCAATGCTGTAAGAACGTTTTCTTGATTGGGGATGCAAAACTAGAAATGTTTTTTTAATCTACCAAACATTTCTCAAAATTTATTGGAATCTTTTTTTCTCTTCAACCCCTCTAACTCTTTCGGGCGGCAAATGTAAAACCTTTTTACATATTCACAACACAATGTTAAAAAGATTTTTTTATTCCTCTTGATTCAATGAACGACCGCTTTTTTAAACGGGAGGCAAATGTACTTGCTTATTCCTTTCCTGCAAAGTTTATTTTGCATTATGATTACATTACCATCCCGTGTCCTGATTATCAGGCTAATAATTTTTCGATTTCGCCTCCTTCCTCCTGCTCAACCCCTGCCTCTGGGCTCAAATACCCTTCCCTGCTCAATCTAAAAATCCTTTTTTCAGGCCCGCTCCTCCCAAATCATACTCAAATGAACAATCGTTTCAGCCGCCTTTTCCATATCCTGCACAGAAATCCATTCCTGTTTGCTGTGAAAAGCATGTTCCCCTGCAAAAATATTCGGACAAGGAAGTCCCATAAATGACAAGCGCGAGCCATCTGTTCCTCCGCGTATACTTGAACAATGTGGCTTTATGCCTGCTCTTCCTACCGCTTCGATGGCATACCTGACCACCTGAGGATGTTCATCCAATACCACTTTCATGTTTCGGTACTGCTCTGTCACTTTAAAATCATACGAGGCCCTGGGGTAAAAACGAAGCACCTTAATGACTATTGCCTTCAACTGTTCTTCCAGCAAAATCAGGCCTTCCGTCCGAAAATCGCGGATAATGAATTTCAATGTCATCTTCTCGATCGTCCCGCTCATGGATACCGGATGAAAGAAACCTTCGCGTTTTTCGGTCGTTTCAGGCGATTGCTTATCCCGGGGCAAGGAACCAATGATCTGCGAAGCAATTTTTACCGCACTCTGCATCTTGCCTTTCGCAAAACCGGGATGAGTACTGAATCCATAGACTTCCACAGTAACCATATCGGCCGAAAATGTTTCGTCTTCTATATGTCCCCGTGTTTCTCCATCTATGGTGTACCCATAATCTGCCCCAAGCTTCTTCATATCTACTTTATCCACTCCCCGGCCGATCTCCTCATCCGGGGTAAACAAAATGCGTATGGCCCCATGCTTTATTTCGGGATGATCCGTCAGATACTGCGCAGCATCCATAATCTCTGCCAGCCCTGCCTTGTTATCAGCTCCCAGCAATGTTCTTCCATCGGTTGTAACAATGTCGTTGCCGATTTGATTCATTAACTCGGGATGATCGCTCACTTTGATAACCTGGGTCTTATCCCCTGGCAGAACGAGATCGCCCCCCTGGTAATTTCTATGCACCTGCGGGTCAACACCCTCTCCGGTACAATCGGGCGAAGTGTCCATGTGTGAGCAAAAACAAATCACCGGAACCCTCTTTTGCGAATTCGAAGGCACCGTTGCATACACATAACCGAATTCATCCAGATGTGCATCAGCAATACCCATGTCCAATAACTCCTGCACCAAAATCTTCCCCAGATTTTTTTGTTTTGGGGTGGATGGACAGGTGTTTGAATCGGGATCGCTTTGTGTATCGATTTTTACATACCGCAAAAAACGTTCGGTCACACCGTGTTTGAATTTCAGATCAGCCATTGTTCTTTGGAATTATATTGATGTTTCGTTTTAAATTTCTGCGTCATTTGATTCATTCAGGGCGTGGACAAGGAAACCGGAAGAATTTTTCCATTGAAATAGTGCTGTCCGCCCAGAGCAAAACCTGCTATATATTTACCCATTTGCTGGGGACCGAGCGGTGCCTGATATCCCGGAAAAGCCTGTTCAAGCATTTCGGTCTGCACCGCACCCAGACACAAGCAATTTACCGCTATATGCTTTTCTTTCAGTTCTTCGGCCAAACATTCGGTCAATCCGCAAAGGGCGGCTTTGCTTGAACTGTATGCCGAGAGCCCCGCAAATTTCGCACTTCCCTGAAATCCTCCCATGCTGGAGATATTGACAATGTGGGATTTAAGATCTGTTTTTTCTTTTCTTTCCAAAAGTGGAATCAATTGCCGCGTCAGCTCCGCAACCCTCACAACGTTCAGGTGGAATAAGCGGCTGAAGTCCTTTTCGCTCAGCTCTTCGAAAGGTTTGACCACAATGCTTGCCGCGTTATTGATCAGGGCATCGAGTTTCCCGCATCTTTGCTGAACTTCCAGGACAAGTTCGTTTATATTGCCGCACTCCAGATCAAATTCAAATGGAATGATTTTTGCTGAAGGGTTCATCCGTAGGGCTTCCGTTTGCAGTTTCTCCAGATTTTTCAGATTGCGCGAAACAGCAAAAACCCCCGCGTTTTGTCCGGCGGCGAGTTCAAGTGCCGTTTGATAACCTATTCCCCTACCACTGCCGGTTATGAGTATGTTCATGGCTGATTGAATCTGATTGATGAATTGAAAATTTCAAAAAGGAATAGACCAAAGCGTCAAAGATACGTTTTCTGCATTTCTGGATATTTTATACCTTTACGTATGCTTATGAAAAAGATCATTCCCGCCTTGTTTTTTATATGCCTTCTGTCTTCTCCTGTTTTCACTCTTGCGCAGGATCAGCCGGATGCTCCTCCCATTCCGGTAAAACCACATGTCCACCCTCCGGTTAACAAAATGGACATCCTGGACAAAATTTATTACGGCGGCAACTTTGCTTTTGCCGCTTCCGGCGGGGGGTATTTTCTGGAACTCAGCCCCACGGTTGGTTATCGGCTCAGCGAGAAGTTTTCGGTAGGGCTGATGCTCACCTATATGCATTACGATTTCATTATCCCGCAATATGGGGAACTGAATAACAGCGTATATGGAGGAGGAATTTTTGCCCGGTATTTTGTTCTTGAAAACCTTTTTGCCCATGCCGAAGTCAGGGTACTCAATGGTCAATGGGACGACGGACCACGCTTCAACCTTTACCCGGTTCTCGTCGGTGGGGGGTATCGTGCCAGAGTCGGCAACCGTTCTTCTTTTTTCGCCATGCTTCTTTATGACATCAACTACTCTCCCTACAATTTTCTGAATGGGGGCTCTCCCGTATATTATACCGTAGGTTTTGGTATAGGTCTTTAATCTCCTGCTCAGCCACCTCCCCCAATACTGCTTACAGCCGGACAAAGAATGCTTAGATTCTTTTGTTCGTCTCAATGAATTTCACCATATTTGTTTACATAATCACCCTACAGAATGAAAAAAATCTTTACGCTCCTGGCCCTCGGGTTCAGTGTGGTCGTTTCTGCTGCTTTCAATCCCAACGATCTGATCACTGAAAATCCCTACCAAAATGCCTTCAATAAGGCCTATGCCAAATATCCGCTGCTTAAAAGGGGCATTCTGGAGGCTGTGTCTTTTACCAATACCCGCTTCAGCCACCTGCCGGCAACCGGCCCCGAAAGCTGTACTGGAATACCCAGATCCATTGGGGTCATGGGCCTGGTTCTGGACGGAAAAAATTACTTTCACAACAACCTCATAGCGGCCTCGAATTCTTCCGGCATTTCCATGAGTGAGATCATTTCATCACCTGAAAAAAACATTGAAGCATACGCAGCTTACCTGACCAAAACCTTGCCTGCGATTCAAATCAATGGTATGGCGGATAACGATGCGCAGATTTACTCGGCGCTGTTCATCAGCGAACTGCCCGAAGACGCTTCCAATACGGTCATTAATTTTGCCCGTGAATCTTTTATGTATTCGCTGACCTCATTCCTCACCAACAAACAATACCAGGTTCTTTACAATTTCCATGACTGGAACATCGATATGCCGGCATTTTTCGGATCGAATTATGAAGTACTCAGCGCTCCGGGCCTGACACTTTCGAAAGATCAGGTGGTGACAAAAAGCGGGAAAAAATTCAAATCCCCTACCTCCATTAATAATGTGCTTTCGCCAGATTACGCCCCTGCTTTGTGGGCCGCATCACCCAATTTCAATGCAGGCAGGACCATGACTATTTCTGCCGTTGTGATTCACGATACCGAAGGCTCCTATTCAGGAACCATTGGCTGGTTCGAGAATACCTCATCACAAGTCAGTGCTCACTATGTAGTCCGCTCTTCCGACGGACAAATCACACAAATGGTCCTGGAATCGAATAAGGCCTGGCACGTGGGTTCTGAAAACGGATACACCATCGGTATTGAACACGAAGGATATGCCGCCCAAACCGGCTGGTATACCACCGCCATGTATACCAACTCCGGCGCACTTGTCCATGACATCTGTTTCAACAGCGGATATACCATCGATTCCAAACAGCTTGCCTATTGGCCCTGGGCCGGCACTACCTATTACAATGCAAGTTCAATCCCCGGACCCTGTACGGTCATCAAGGGGCACCAACATTATCCAAATCAGACGCACACCGACCCGGGTCCAAACTGGGATTGGGAAACCTATTACAAAATCGTCAACAGCCCCGCTCCGGCAGCGACAGTATATACCGCCGTTTCGGGACATTTTTACGATTCGGGAGGTGCAGCCGCAAATTACTCAAGTGATGAACGGAGCATTTGGACCCTCAGCCCGGCAGGTGCTTCTACCGTAACGCTTCATTTCAACAGTTTCAGTACCGAAAACACCTGGGATTATCTCTTCCTGTACGATGGCAACTCCATCAATGCGCCGCTGATCGGAAAATATACGGGCACCACCAGTCCGGGCACCATAACCTCTTCCGGTCCTTCCATCACTGCAGAATTTCGTTCCGACTGTGCAACGACAAGTGCCGGATGGGATGCCACCTGGTCCATCAATGGTACCGCTCCCGGTCCTGACAACGTGGCTCCGACCACACAAGTATCCATCCCCGGCCCCTGGCAAACAAGCAACTTCAATGCCGGTTTCACCGAAGCCGACAATACCGGAGGCAGTGGCTTGTTCAAGAGCTTTTATCAGGTCATCGATCTGAACGTGGCCGATTGGAGGGCCAACAATTCACAAGGGTTCTTCAGCGACAATTTTGATGTGGCCATCAGTCCGGAATGGACACAAGCCGTTGGAACCTGGGCCATTAACTCTGCTGTTCTTGAACAAAGCGATCAGACCAATGCCAATACCAATATTTATGCTCCGCTGAATCAAACCCTTTCCAACCAATACCTGTATAACTGGTCGGGCATGATCAGTGGCACGGGCACCAACCGCAGGGCCGGTTTGCATATTTTCTGCGACAGCGCCGCCGAAACCAACCGGGGCAACAACTATTTTGTCTGGTTCCGTGTTGATCAGAATGTCTGCGAGTTTTACAAAGTTGTCAAAAACAGCTTCAGCCTGGTTAAATCTGTTCCCATGACGACCGTGGCAGGACAGTGGTATGACTGGAAAATCATTTATGACCGCATTACCGGAGTGATGGAAGTTTTCCAGAACAATGTATTTGTCGGAAACTATACCGATGCAGCTCCCATTTCCACGGGCAATGCCATTTCTTTCCGTTCAGGCAATTGCGACTGGCAGATAAACAACTTCAAGGTGTACCGTTCGCGTACGGCCAATGTTCCTGAGACCATCAGCGTGGGGACCTGCCCCAGCTGCATGATCCGTTACCAAAACCAGAACCCCACCACTCCTGCCGGAAAAATAAAATCAATCGTTCGCGATTCGGCAAACAATTTCTCGGCCGTGGCTTCGCAGGATGTCAATGTGGACTGGACACCGCCCACCAATCCATCCGTAGTCAATGACGGCAGTGCAGCAGACAAGGACACCACTTTTGTCGGGACACAACTCATTAACAACTGGACTGCATCCTCCGATCCGAATTCGGGCGTTACACTTTATTCTTATGCCATTGGCACAACACCCGGTGCAACGGATGTTGTCAGCTGGACAGGCAATTTGCAAAACCTGAACGATACGGCTAGCCCGCTCACATTGATTCAGCATCAGATTTATTACACAAGTGTAAAAGCAACCAATCAGGCCGGGCTTGTTTCCGGAACCGTAACCTCCGATGGTATTGTATATTTGACCGGAGCCACGGGCATAAAAAACCCTGCTGCTTCCGAAAATGGAATCTCCGTCTTCCCCAATCCATTCAGCGGCAACGCGACCATCAGGTATACGCTTGTTAACGAAGCTCCTCTGAAAATTGTTTTGGTGGATGTGCTTGGCCGGCAAATTGAACTCCTGAATTCTTCCGATCACAACGCCGGTACGCATCAGCTGACGATCAATTCAGAAGCGCTTTCGTTATCAAAGGGAATGTATTTTCTGGAGATGATGACCGGAGACCATATTCAAACCGTCAAATTAAGCGTAAGATAATATACGGGCTTGTTTATCGTTTTCTGAAGATCTGATAGCCGTTCTGTCACAGACAACGAAAACACTCATATTTCTGTTGTTCAATGGACTATTCATTCTTTAACCATGAAAAACCTGCTTGTTTGTTTCTTCTTTTTCTGGTCGGGGCTTTCTTTTGCTCAGTCGGGCAAGGAGCCGGTGAAGCAAATCCATTCTGGGATAAAACTGATTTCAACAACCTCCACTCTTTTTGACGGCTCGATTGCCTGCGCAACAAGTTTTGATGTCATTGCCTATACCGATTATCATTCGCGCATTTCCAACAACCTGAGTCCGTTTTTAATTTTGGCTGAGCCTGTCGCCCACAATTTGCTGATGTCACACAAGTATGTTCATTTTATCAGTTCCGGCAATTCTCCATTTGAACAATTCAGCATAAAGGCTCCTGAAAATTCTTCCATGGAGGACGATTCCAGCCTGGACCAGGCTCATTATTCTTCTCTATTTAGAGGAAGCGATGCGCCGCCAAAATCGGATGCTTCACCTCCAAAGGTAAATAGCGCCGTGGCTATGCTGTGCATTATGGCTTATCAGATCGCCACGGCCGATCACAATTGGGGTGGTTATCCTGCTGACAAATAAAATCTCGTCCACTCAAGGATTTTACTGATCGCGCTATCGGATTTTATCTTTTTCTGCTCAAACGAATTATCCGGCCGAACCGGTCTGATTGAAGCCTTCCCTATTCTTTGTGAAGAGTTCTCCTTTCTGGATACCCGCCCAAACCATTCTGTTGATCTTCATCCCCTATCAATTACTGATTTTCAATACCGTATAGAACGGACCCGGCCCTTTTCGATATGGATCCCAATGTGCAAAGCCGGAGCCCGGGATGAAACGATACCTGTCCAGATCTATTCCATAGCTATGCCGATTAAAAAAAGATGACTCAGGAAGATACGACCGAAGCAGCGACACCAATTATCGGGATTCCGATGGATATGATCTGGAAACAGATTGATTCGATTGTGATTCAAAGAGAAATGACCTGTACTCAAATAAGAAAAAAATGACTCGGATTGTCTCAATCTGTATCCGGATGATCATTACGGGGATGCCTATAGAATACATCCGGCTTGCATTGGATAAGACCAACAGGCCGAAAGATTCAAAAGTCATTGCTTGTGATCACGTTCCGACTCAGATGTTTTCAACCGGAGTCATTAAAGTATAGATCCGTGACCAGATTGACAAAGTTAATCTGGATGAAAACGGTCTGAATCCAGATGAACAGTATAAGATAACAGATCAAAAACCATGAATGCATCTGGCTTTTGTTTTTCTACACTTTCCCTTTTCCACAAACAATTCATAGTTAGCAAGGCTTTCAGAGGACAAAAACGGGCCCGACTGAAATGTTTTTATAAAAATATCGGCCCTGATTCTTAGAATGGACTAATTTTGCATAAAATCAGCTTAAATACCGAGTCACTTTTGCCATAAACTTGGCTAGTTTTGTGCTCATGAATTTTGAGCGGATTATTCAAACATGATAAAGAAATTACCCTTTTTATTGTTTTTTCTTGCCATTTCCGGTCTTTGCCGTTCTCAGGGTATGGCACCGTATTCATTTTTTAAAGGGGATACATTGCAGGGCTTTGACATGCAGATCGCTTTCAGTCAGGCAAGTTTGGAAGTGGCCGAGCATCATTTGAGCAGCCGCGAGCTGAAAGTCGTTCTTTACCGAAAGGAAAAGGCTTTTGTTCTGAATAAATATCACCTTGTTCCCAAACCCCGTGCGGCAGCTCTTCAGTCAGGCAACATTTCTGTTCTGGCATCTGCCTGCAGCAACGTAGATTTCGAAAACGGCAATTTCACAGGCTGGGTCGGGGCCGTGGGTTACAACGACAATACCTCTTTACCGATGACCATTGTGACCAATGGCGTCAACACCCTTGGGCTGGATGCCCCTGAAACCAGTTGTTCGTATCACACCCTGGTTGACGCTGCTGCCGGAAACGATCCTTATTCCGGTTTGCCAATGCTAGATCCGGGAGGAGGCAACTTTGCTGTCCGTCTGGGCAGCGAAAACATGAATGTGCTTTCTTATTTCTCAGGCCCCGGCACATGTGGTGCAGGAGATACCAGTATATCCGGTTTAGGAGGAAGCGGAGGAGAATTGCTGGAACAAACTTTTCTCATCACACCAAACAACAACCTGTTTACCTACAACTATTCGGTAGTGATGGATCAGGTTTCGCATTTGAATGGAGAACAACCTTATTTCCGCATCGAAGTTCTGGATTCAAGCGGTGCACAAACCAAAGTTTGCGATCAGTATTATGTTCAGGAAGATTCAACCGGTGCAGCACCCAAAGGATTTATCACCTCACCGGTGCTTCAGGGAGGCTTTGATACGGTCTATTATCTGCCCTGGACATCCAACTCCATAAACCTGACACCTTATATGGGAAAGAAGGTGACTGTTCGTTTTACTGCCGCCGGATGTATTTATGGGGGCCATTTTGCCTATGCATATGTGGATTGTTCCTGTTCTCCGCTTCATCTCAATTTAGCGGGAACCACGGCTTGTACCGGAAGCGCCACAACCATATCCGCTCCGCCGGGGGCACCGGGTTACCAATGGACAAAAGTCCCTCCCGGACCGGGCATTGTGGGTTCATCGACAAATGCGACCTGCCAGATCAATCAAAGCGGGAAATACCAGGTAACGATCACTCATGGAGCATGTAACTATATCATAGATACAACGCTTACTTTTCTTCCCGTTCCTGTCTACACATCTTTGCTGACAAATGGCAAATGCGACACCCTGGCCTCGGGATCGGCAGCTGTAACCGTCACTGGCGGAATTGCTCCGTTTATTTATTCATGGAGCACGACACCTCCGCAGAGCACGGCATCAATAAACAATTTGCCTCCGGGCAGCTATACGATTTCTGTTACCTCGGCCAATGGCTGTTCTACAGATACAGTACTGACTATCATAAACCCGCCCAAACCGGTTGCTTCATTCAATGCCGCACCCAATCCGGTTTTCATCTCTGCTCCCGAAGTTACTTTCACAAATTCAAGCACCGGTGCGGTTTCCTGGTCCTGGCAATTCGGCGATTCGGCAAAGTCGGTTTCGATATTGCAGAATCCCAGATTTACCTATGCCGACACGGGATGTTTTCTGGTTACACTCGTGGCTGCAAACAGTTCGGCCTGCAAAGACACAGCCCGTTCAAAAGTTTGTGTACAAAGTGAATTTGAATTTTATGCTCCCAACTCATTTACACCCAATGGCGATGGCCTGAATGATATCTGGATGCCGGTGGGTCAGGACATCGATCCGTTTTCTTATGATTTGACCATTTTCAACCGCTGGGGCAACCTGGTGTTTGAATCAACCACTCCCGGCAAAGGTTGGGACGGAACAGGCAGCGGCAACTCAAATTCCCAGGTAGATACCTATGTTTGGCATGTAGCCCTGAAAGACCAGCACGGACACCGCTATATTTATACCGGAAATCTGAACCTGATCCGTTAAGCAGGTTTTGATTTATTTCCTTCGTCATTTTCCGAAAGGAAATACTCCAGGTTCTATCGGCTTTCGAATTGAAAAATCTCCCACTTTTGAAACATGTATCCTGAACAATGAAACACCGCATTGCCTTTTTTGTGAGCTTAATTCCTGTTTTTTTTATTTGGACAGAGTCCGGAGGCATACCCGCAAAACAAAAACGTTCCTGCGTTTGATTCCATTGCCATCTATTCGCTCGACGGGTCAAAATGCAAGGGCAGCAAACTTCCTGTTGTTTTTGAGAATACCCTGAATGCCTGCTTTCGGTTCTGTTCCAATTTAAGTACCGGCCGGTTTGCCGAATTTTCGCGCATCATCAATGACACAAGCACCTATGGGATGCCTTCTTTGTCCTGCTCATCAAGCGATCTGGGAATTGTCTTCTATCAAAAGAAGCGCATTTCAGGATACATCACAATCAGTTTCGAATGCGATGACCTCCATGCCAGTTTCGTGATTCCTGACAACGAAAAATACAAAATCGGAGCTGGAACTGAAGTGGTTTATTTATATGTTGCTTTTCAAAAACAGGAAAGAAAAATCTGGTTTCCTTTTTCAAAGTACAGGGAATCCTGATAAAGACTGATTCAAGGGAATGAATCGGGCCATTCAAGGCAGCATTACATCTGCATGTTATCCATTCCTTCTGTATTGGTCTTCGTGTTTTTTCTTTTGAAGAGCGACACATCAAATTTACCAAAGCGGTAACTGAAGGTCAGACGGAAAAACTGCTGGTCTTTTGTGCGGGCCGCATCCTGGATAAAATAAGGAGATTCAGAATGTACTTTAACAACCCTGGTCTTGAGGATATCGGCACAATTGAGCGTAAGGGCTCCCTTTTTATCTTTGAGAAATTCATATTTGATGCCACCGTCAAGATAAAACACAGGAAGTGTATAGCCCTGCGCCGTTGAACTGGCACTGCCCCCGCCAAGCATTCCGCCTCCACCGCCGCCACCCATTCCACCCCATCTTCCTCCACCACCGCCAGAGTTCAGCGAGAGATTCGATTTGGCCGTATATTCACTGGTCATCTGCAGACTCAGATTTTTAAGCAAATGCACAGTGGCCGATAAACGTGCGAACCAGTTCAGGCGCTTATTAATAAGCCCGGCTGTGACATTGCTGGCATCGATAACGGTATAGTATACATTGACGTTGGCTGTGGTTTCCAGAATTTTTCCAAAACTGTTTTTGGATGTCAGCTCTCCGCCGTAGGAATTGCTTGACAACGCGTTTTCATAGGTATTGATGATAATCTGCCGGTGAAGAACCGGATTCATTTCCAGCAACTGGTAATTTGTAATCAGGTCGCTCGAATTCTTGTAAAATCCGCTGAACATGAATGTGTTTGAACGGTTGAAAGACTTGAGGTAGCTCAATTCAAGCGAGTTTGTAAACTCAGGTCTGAGACCCGGATTCCCTCTTTTGACATTGAGTGAATCCGAAAAGTCGGTGGCCGGAATCAACTGAAAGAAACTGGGTCTGTTGATTCTTCTGGAGTAGCTCAGCTGCAGATCGTCCTTATCATCCAAATGATAGGTCATCGATAAATTGGGGAATGGAACGAGCGGATACTGGTACTGATATTTTGATGTGGAGTCCCTGAATTGTCCGGCATAGAGTGAGCTTTCCACACGCAACCCGACCTGGTAACTGAATTTTTTAAGCTCCTGGCTAAAGGTTCCGTAGGCTGCATATACCTGATCGGTAAAGGTATAATTGACACCAAAAGCTTTCAGTTGGACATATTCATTTCCCAAAGGATCATAGATATAGCTGTTGCTTTCGGAAACATAATTTTTAATCGAAGCCCGCACCCCGCCTTCCACTTTCATTGTCTTTCCCACAGGTGTGGTGTAATCACTTTGCACGGTAATAAATTGACTGGTGCTTCCTCCCTGCTGTTGCTGAAGTACCTGCGGACGGTACATGATGCCGCTAGTGTCTGTGTACTGGGTGGCGTAATTGCCTTTGGAAGTTCCGATATTGGAATTGTAATTGACATCAGCTGTGAGTTCCCTTCCTTCTTTTGGAAAGAGGTGTTTGTAAAGCAGTGAAGCACCCAGCGTATTAAAAACCCGGTCAGATACCGAGTTTCGGGTACTCAGGGATTTGCCTTCGCGCCATGGAAACAACGAATCGGTTCGGGTGGTCATCATGTCGGTTGAATGAAAAACCCCGATGCCCATGTTTCCTGAAACGGTGAATGTGTTTCTGTTATTCATGAAGTAATCAAAACCTCCACGTACCATCCCGAAATATCCGGCCATGGTGCTTGGGTCGGTTTGATAAATATTGGTGTTTGTAATGGGCGAAGGGATCAGGTTATCGCGGTAAGTCACATTCGTTCCAATGGACTGGCGCTGATGAAGAGCACCGCTGACAAATGCATTGATTTTGCCTTCCCTCACGTTGAAATCGCCGCTTGCATTGATCTTGCCGCGCATATCCACACCTGTGCGTATGCTGCCGTTGTATCCTGTTCTTTTGTTTTTTTTCAGCACAATATTGATGATGCCGGCCATCCCTCCGGAAGCATCATACTTTGCCGAAGGATTTGAAATGACTTCAATGCTTTCAATGGCATCTGCCGGAATCTGGTCAATGGTCAGGGAGCTGGGTCTGCCGTCAACAAATATCTGCGGACTGGCATTGCGCATGGCCACATTGCCATCGAGATCCACGGTAATGGAAGGTATTGTCTTCAGAGCATCTTCGGCTGTTCCGCCTGTTATGGTCAGGTTCTTTTCGATGTTGTATATTTTCTTATCCAGCTTGATTTCCACATCGGGTCTTTCGGAAACAATAGTCACCCCTTTGAGCGTATTTACATCCGGTTTCATTTTGATATTGCCGATATCCTTGTCCGTCATGTTGAGCATGGCCGATGCTCCAGAGCCCTGGTCGGATCCGTTGGATTGGCCGCGCTGTTTCATGGCCTTCTGTCTGTCTATATTGAAACTGAATTTTTTTTCAATGGGTTTATAACCCAAAGCTGAAATTTTGATTGTCAGTTCCCCCATAACGGGAAGATTTTCAAGATTGAAATCCCCATTGGATTTGGTGAGGTCTCCGGTAAGAATAGTCACTCTCCCCGAATGTTTGATTGTATCGTATTTGTAACCGAAAGCTTCGACAACAGCATATTCCATCGGTTTCCCGCTGACGCTGTCCAGTATTTTACCGTAAATGTGGCCCACATTCATGTTCATGGAACGCCCGCCTCCGGCGCCTGGATACTGGGCAAAGCCATGGAAGGCCATACACATAATGACAGCAAGGAAGAAGCGGTGTAGTTTCATTGCATTGTATAATTTGAATGTGCAAAAATAGTCAAATACGGCCTTATCCGGCGTTCAGCCCCTGTTCATCACATTTATCCTGAAATCAGATCAGATTTTTTCCCTCAATCAGTTTAAACAGGTTCTCCCTGTAAAATTCGCTGATGGGCACCTCGGCATTGACCAGCCTAATCCGGTTGTTCCGGATGGAGGCGATTTTATCAACCGAAATGATGAATGATTTATGCACGCGGATGTATTTCCTTGCCGGTAGTTTCTCTTCAATGCTTTTCAGGCTAAGCCGGGTAATGACGGGCTTGGGCGTTGACGCGAGATGAATTTTGATGTAATCTTTCAACCCCTCGATGTGGGTGATATCCGAAAGCACAATTTTAACCAGGTTGTACTCGGAGTTGACAAACAGATATTCGGCTGGAGGTTCGGACAGGGTTGCTTTTGTTTTCAACCCGTGCAATTCAATGGCCTTGTTTGCCGCTTTCAGAAAGCGCTCAAAAGAAACAGGTTTAACCAGGTAATCGACCACATTCTGGTTGAATCCTTCCAGGGCGAATTTTTCATATGCAGTTATCAGAACAATCATTGGCTGGACCGGAAGACTCTGCAGAAACTGAAGACCTGTGATTCCGGGCATCTGGATATCCAGAAAGATCAGGTCAATTTTTTCCTTTTGCATGACCTCCAGAGCTTCGAACGCATTTTTGCATCGTTTCACCAGATGCAGCAAAGGCACCTTGCGGATATTGTCTTCGAGCAGATCGAGGGCAAGTGCTTCATCATCAACAGCGAGACATTGAATCATTTGAATTTCAGAATTAGGTCAACAAAATAAGTATCTGCCGTTCGCGTAATTTCGAGATGGTGGTTGCCGCCATACAAAAGATTCAACCGGCGACGCACATTCTGCAACCCAATACCGGAGTTTTTGTCTTTCTCCTCTTCGGTACCGCCGGTTTTGTTTTTCACATGAAACCTCAGTTCCTTCGGTGTGCCTTTCAGGCTGATGCTGATTTCCGGATGTTCGATCATGCCCAGACCATGCTTGAATGCATTTTCAACAAAGGGAATAAGCAACATGGGCTCAATAGAACTTTGCGGATCGGAATTTTCTGCCTCAAAATCCACTTTCACTTCTGTTCCAAAACGCATCACCTGCAAATCAATATAATTGCGCAGATAATCTATTTCCTTGTCCAGCGACACCTTGTCTTCGTCTGACTCATAGAGCATGTAACGCATCAGTTGCGAGAGCTGAATGACCGTTCCTTCAACAAGATCCGATTTTTTCCTGGCAAGGGAAACAATGTTGTTCAGCACATTGAACATGAAATGCGGACTGACCTGCGAGCGCAAAAAAGACAATTCGGTTTTGAGATGTTCATTTTCCTTTTCCTGAAGCATTTGCTCAGACCGAAGCCTGTCCCGAATGATCCGGTAGCTTGTGCTCACGGCACAGACAAAGAGTCCTGGAAAAACGGCGCCAAAAAAGAAGGATGAATAGTGGTGGTGGTGGTGGATGTGATTGATGGAGGTGGTTATGTAAATCAATCCGCCAAAAGCAAGGACAAAAGTCAGGGTATTCAAAACATAAAACAACACGCTTTTGCGGTAAAGCGCATAAGGCACAACAACATACGCATTGAAGTAGAAAAGAGAGACAATATAGAGGTGAAACAGAACGAAAAAAGGCCGGAACACAAAACTGAAATCCTCATGATCTCCCGAAACATAACGGATCAGGGTAAAAAGAGCAAAAATGCAAAGCCAGCAAACAAGGTGAATCAACCAGGCATAGCGGCGCGAATGTGTGGATACGGTTTGATTCATGAAAGAAAATCTTCTCTCAAAATTACGGATTCCGCGAGTAAAAAAGGGCAGAAATATCCCAAGTGCTTGAATCTGTATACACAAAGGCCTAATCTGATGATGAATAATGCCCTTCTTCATCAGGAAGAATGGCCCTTTTCGGTCGTAAGTCCTGAAAAGATTGCAAATATTTTAGTAACATTGGCATAGATTGCCGTTCAACTATACCGAATGAATATTATTTTCAGCTTACGAATATCCGGCATATAGGAGCTCAAGCGCTTTTGCATCCCGACAGTTCTCGGGAGAAAAATCCTTAAACCGACCAAGAATCAGTATATGGCTTTTCCTCATTACAGACAACCTGATGAAATGGACTGCGGTCCTACCTGTCTGCGTATCGTCTCTAAGTATTACGGCAAAAGTTTTACCCTTCCTCAGCTCAGGCAATTGGCCAATACCACCCGGCTGGGAAGCAGTTTGTTCGGACTCAGCGAAGCCGCCGAGAAAATAGGCTACCGCACTCTCGGTGTCAAGGTGACTTATGAAAAACTTGTGGAAGAGGCCCCCTTTCCCTGTATCGGCCACTGGAACCAGAATCATTTTATTGTCATCTACAAAGTCAAGAAAGACCGAATCTATGTCTCCGATCCGGCTCATGGCTTGCTGACTTATACCAAAGAAGAGTTCCTGAAATGCTGGCAAAGCGACAAAGACGAAGGCATTCTTCTTCTTCTGGAACCGACACCCGATTTTTTCACCGAGGAAGAAGAACCCGGAGATAAAAAAAAGAAGAAAGGTTTCTCCTTCCTTTTCCAGTATCTATTCCGTTACAAAAAACTGATCATACAGCTCCTCATCGGACTGACGGCAGGCAGTTTTCTGGCTCTGCTCGCTCCTTTCCTGACTCAAAGCATTGTTGACATCGGGATTCAGAATCAGGATCTTAAATTTATCTATCTGATACTTTTTGCCCAGATCATGCTCTTCGTCGGCAGGATCAGCATCGAAATCATACGGGGCTGGATCCTGCTTCACATCAGCAGCCGGATAAACATTTCGCTGGTTTCAGACTTCTTTGTAAAACTGATGAAGCTGCCCATCTCGTTTTTTGATGCCAAAATGACCGGCGATATCATGCAGCGGATCGGCGATCACCACCGCATCGAAACGTTCCTGACATCCACATCGCTGAACGTGCTCTTCTCGCTGATCAACCTGATCATCTTCAGCGGTGTCCTTGCGTTTTACAGCCTGAGCATTTTCTGTGTCTTTATCGGCGGCAGCCTCTTATACTTTTTGTGGATCGTCTTCTTCCTCAAACGAAGGGAAGATCTTGACTACAAACGTTTCACACAAAACTCCCAGAACCAGAGCAAGGTCATGGAACTCATTACCGGCATGCAGGAGATTAAGCTGCACAATGCCGAACGTCAGAAACGCTGGCAGTGGGAAAGCATCCAGGTGCGGCTTTTCAAAACCAGCCTCAAAGGCCTTTCCCTGGAACAAACACAAAATGTGGGTTCCGGCCTGATCAATGAACTGAAAAATATATTCATCACCTTCCTCGCTGCAAAACTTGTCATTGAAAGCCAGATCACCCTGGGCAAAATGCTCTCAATCAGTTATATCATCGGACAGCTCAACGGCCCGATTCTGCAACTCGTTACCTTCGTACAAAGCCTGCAGGATGCACGCCTGAGCCTTGAGCGGCTTTCCGAAATCCACAGCAAAGAAGATGAGGAGCATTATGAAAAGGAACTGCTCTATGAGATGGAAGGCCGGGGATCCATCTTTCTCAATAAAGTTTCTTTTCATTACTCGGGTTCGGCCGGCGAACTGGTGCTCAAAAACCTGGACCTAACCATTCCGGTCAATAAAATCACCGCCATTGTGGGTTCCAGCGGCAGCGGGAAAACCACATTACTGAAGCTCCTGATGAAGTTTTACGATCCTTCCTCGGGAGATATCAAAGTCGGGCAATACTCGCTTCCGACGGTTTCAGCCAAGCTTTGGAGATCGATGTGCGGTGTGGTGATGCAGGAGGGTTATATTTTTTCGGATACCATTGCCAACAACATTGCCGTGGGAGAAGAAGTCATCGACAAAGACAAACTGCGTCATGCCGTGCACATTGCCAATATCAAGGAACTGATTGATGGAATGCCCATGGGTTACAACACAAAAATAGGTATGGAAGGCATTGGCATGAGCGGCGGGCAAAAACAAAGAATACTCATTGCACGGGCCGTGTACAAGGATCCCGATTATCTTTTCTTCGATGAAGCCACCAGTGCACTGGATTCAAACAACGAGAAAATCATCATGAACAACCTGAATGAATTTTTTCAGGGAAAGACCGTTGTGGTAATTGCACACCGCTTAAGTACCGTCAAGAACGCAGACCAGATTGTTGTGCTGAACCGGGGCGTGATTGTTGAAGTGGGCAATCATGCCGAACTTACCGCCAAACGCGGAGAATATTACGAACTTGTAAAGAATCAATTGGAACTCGGAAACTGATGAGCGAAGTACAGGAAGATGACATACAGTTGAAAACCGAAGAGGTGAACGAATTACTTACCGCAGTTCCCAGCTGGATCATGCGCTGGGGTATCACGGTCATTTTCTCGGCCATGGTTGCCGCGCTCGTCCTCTCGTGCCTGATCAAATACCCCGACAAACTCATTGCCGAAACCGTGGTCACAACACTGAACCCGCCTGCCCGGTTGATTGCAAAAACAAATGGAAAGGTTTCTGCCATACTGATTAAAAATGATCAGCTTGTCAAGGAAAACGATGTGCTTCTCGTCATCGAGAACACAGGCAATTACCGCCATGTGGCCTTTGTCTCTACCCTGCTCGATTCTTTTCAGACCGACCTGAAGATCAAAAAACCGCTCCCCCACATGCTTGCCTTTGACTCGCTGCAGATGGGAGACCTCACTTCCGTGTTTCTTCAGTTTCTGAAATCTTGCAACGATTACAAGATCTTTCAGGAGGTGAACCCGCAGGAAAAGGAAATTGAAATCATCGACCGCGAACTGGGCACCTACAAAATGCTTTTTGTCAAATACCAGGCCCAGGAAGAAAACTGCAAAAAGATTTTTGACATCGCCGAACGCGATTACATCCGCTATGCCACACTCTTCCAGGAAGGGGCGATTTCATCGAAGGAACACGACGACAAAAACCGCGAATACCTGAGTGCAAAACAGAATTATGAAAATGTAAAAATCAATAACCTCAACAACAAAATCACCCTCGACAACCTCGAAAAAAACAAACTGCAATTGCAAATGCAGGAATACCAGGACAAGGAAAAATACAGCGAGAGCCTGAGCCAGTCGATGCAGACTCTCAAATCGGCCATGGATACCTGGGAACAAACCTATCTGATCAAAGCGCCGATAGACGGCAAAATTTCTCTTTTTAATTACTGGACCATCAACCAGAACATCAAGACAGGCGATGAAGTCATGAGCATTGTGCCCATCAAGAAACAGGAAATGATTGCCAAACTCGTGTTGCCTGTACAAAACTCCGGCAAGCTCAAAGTCAACCAGCGCGTGAACATCAAACTGAACAATTACCCCTATCAGGAATTCGGAATGCTTCAGGGTTATGTCAAATCCATTTCTATACTTCCCAAAGACAACAATTACGCCATCGAAGTTGTTTTGCCTAACAAACTCAAGACTTCTTTCCACAAAGAGCTCGAATACAAAGAAGAAATGCAAGGCTCTGCCGAAATCATTACCGAAGAGCTTAGTGTGATGAGCCGGGTGTTTTATCAGTTCCGGAAGCTCGTGAAATAAGTACTGGAGTGTTGAGGTATTGAGATGTTGAAGAAAGACGGCTATAAAATTTTGCTCATTTTACAGGCTCTACTACCCTATTTAAATCAATTGATCGTACAAATGAATGCCAGGTCATATCACGTAGTTCTGTTAATCACGTTATCAGGATTGATCATATATGATTTGACAAGCATTCTTTACATATTTCCCAATTTCTATTTTCCCAGTAATCAAACACTCAAAAACCTGATTGCTCTTTTCATCATCTGGTACGAAACAAACCGTTCCAGTAAACCAATTGGCTACATCAATATTGTATTATCCTTCATAACCTTAATCGGATACCTTTTTGCACTTCAACACTGGCCATATGGGACAATTTCTTTTGTCGGATCTTTATCTATAATGCTTGCACTGTTGCTCCTTAATGCAGCGAAAGTAAAATCCAAGCTCCGGTTTAATTTCATTATTCTTTTGTTTCCAACCACTCAATTGCTATTTATTGTATCTAAAATATATCATCTCCCTTATTCCTTCGTATTCCTTTTACTGAATCTCTTAAGCATGGGTATAGTTGTATCAGTCGTTGGATACAAACTTAAACATGACCACATAGTTGAATAAACAAACTCAACAATGCGGATTTCACTAATCTAGCATTGAAATTACACTGCTCTATCCATGAGTCATAAACAACAAATTTATCTTAGAGACATGGAGAGCATAGGGGCTCATGGAGGGTATTCTAGAAATATAATTTTGCTGCTGTTTCTCCATGCCTTTCTCCATGCCTCCGTGGTAAAGAATATATCTGCGAAGATTCTTGTCACTATATTGATATTGGACTCATTTATTCAAAAGACTAATTAACAATATGAAACACCTGCTCCAATTATTCCTGCTTGCTTTCATATACCCGAATCTCTCCTCTGCTTCAAATTCAGCGTTGAATATACAAAGTCAGAGTCTCGAAAAAGACACCTCAAGAATCCTGAAAGACACAAGCACCTACCGGCTCAAATACTCCACTGCCGATCTGTTTAACCAGGCCAAAAGCAAGTATGTAAACCAGCTTTTAACAGATACACTTTCCAGTGTACACATCATCAACGATTCGCTCTTTTTCGTTTCCGCCAATGGTATAAAAAGATCTTTCAGGAGTGACAGCGCCAACAGCGAAAGCGAAGACCAAAAGCATTTTAACTATGCCGGACATTATAAATCAATCAACAGTATCCTCATCGAAGCCAGCTATTATGAATGGGGTGAATACATTCTTGTCAACAAAAAGACAGGAAGGCTTGATTCACTAAACGCCCTTCCTCACTTTTCTCCAAAAAACAAGTACATGGCCACATGTTATGTAAATGGCGAGGGTGGCATGTTTATCAATGTTTGCATTTATAAAACACATGGAAATTCAGCCCCTCTCCGAATCATCAATCTGCTCCCTGAAACATGGATGCCTTTTGAAGCATACTGGCTCAACGAAAAGGAACTTATTATGCAGGCAACGGGAACCGAAGAAAACCCGGCTTCTTTTTATCTGGAGTTGACAATCAAATAAGGGCTAAGGCCAGCCTTTAGACCTTGAACAACAAATTCACCATGGAGATATGGAGAACATGGAGGGTTCACTAAAAACAGGCGTGCTCTTTGTTGTTTCTCCATGCTTTTCTCCATGCCCTCTATGTCTCCATGGTAAAAATGGTGTTTAACGCTCCGATGGTCTATCTATTACACTAACCCGTTCTCTCCCTTAATTCAATCCCGTTCAACTTTATTTTACAATCCCTGTATCTTTTCTGATTGCAGAACATTATGAGGCCAGACAGCAGAATACATCCGGTGTATACTGCAAGGCAAAGAAACCTTTAATCCTCATGCACATGGCTTCCGCAAAACTCCCTCCCAGGCAAAAAATGATTGGCATGATGTATCTGGTCTTAACCGCGCTCATGGCTTTAAATGTTTCGAAAGAGATTCTGAACTCCTTTATTGTGGTGAACACAGGTCTGGAAATGACTCAGAAGAGTTTCACCCACAACAATTCGCAGTTGTATTCCGAGTTTGATCAGTTGAATCTCTATGACCCCAAACGGGTGTATCCGAATTGGAAAAAAGCCCAGGAGGCCAAACAGCTCACTGCAGAAATGGCCACATACCTGGTTGAAATCAAAAGAAGACTGATCAGGGAAACGGAAGGATTTAAACACAAGGAAGAGGACACCGTACATCTGGGTCGTGTCAAAAACATCGATGACTTCGATACGCCCACACGGATCATGGTGGGTGCTGAAGAAGACGGATCAAAAGGCATCGGGCGGGAGCTCAAAGAAAAACTGAATGACTACAAACAAAAAATGCTGTCGCTGCTGGATGAACAAGACCGGAAGAATGTGCATTTCACGATAGATACCCGCAATCCTTTACGGACAGGTGACGAGAGCTCAAAAAACTGGGAGCTAAATAATTTCTTCCACACTCCCCTTGCTGCCGCCATCACCATACTTTCGAAATTCGAAACGGATACAAAGAATGCGGAATCGGAAGTTGTGGAGCATTTGCTGGCCAGAAGCAGCGGGGAAACCATTCCTTCCGATACGGTGGCCGCCAAGGTGGTGTCAGAAAGCAATTACGTTTTGCTGGGCGAAAAATACAAAGCCGATGTTTTTATTGCTGCTTTCAATAAAACGCTGAAAACAGAAGTCCTTGCCGGCGACTACAATCCATTGACGAAACTCTTTGTCGGAAAGGTTGACTCGGTTCCGGTCACCAAAGGCATGGGACGCTATGCATCACTGACCTCTTCCGAAGGCATAAAAAAAGTAAAAGGCGTTATCCGGATGCTGACTCCAAAAGGAAAGCTGTTTGAATATCCCTACGAAAGCGAGTATATCGTGGCCCGGCCCGCACTAACGGTTTCTGCAGAAAAGATGAATATCCTGTATGCCGGCTTACTGAATCCCATCTCGGTATCTGTTCCCGGCATATCGAACGACAAGCTGAGCATCAGCATTGACAACGGACAGCTCATTGAAAAGGGAAATGGGAAGTTTGATGTAAAAGGACCCAAATCCGGGCTATCCCGGGTAACGGTTATAGCCTTGATGGAGAATGGAGAACGCCGGGCCATGGGACAAATCGAATTCAGAGTGAAGGACCTTCCGGTTCCAAGTCCCATGATTGGCACGATGACTTCAGGAGGAACCATGAAAAAAGCAACACTTGCCGCCCAGCAGTTCATCGATTGCCATTATGACAATTTTGAATTCGATGCCAAGGCACATGTTGTGTCATATGATTTCATCAGTTGTGCCGGTGTCATTGCGCAAACAGACCACAAGCAGGGTTCAAAGATTGATGACGCCATGCAGAGAATAATCAGGAAAGCAAAAAGCGGAGATCAATTCACATTCGAAAACATCAAGGCCATTGGTGCTGACGGGAAAGTTGTGAAGCTGAATTCGATTACAATAAGAGTAAACTAAACTCCTTACCAGCATTTTATTTTACCATGGAGGCATGGTGGGCATGGAGAAAAACATGGAGAAACAATTATAAGGAGGTGCTCTTTTCATCAGCGAACTCTCCATGAGCCTCCATGATCTCCATGTCTCTATGGTAAAATTATTGTTGTTGTTGTGACCCATTTCTTCAGCCTTTTTTAAAACAGTATCTTCGGGTATGAATTTTCTGGCGCATCTTTATCTCAGTGGAAACGACCCCGAAGTGACGGTCGGTAATTTCATTGCCGATTCAGTCAGGGCGAAAATGAGAGCCGGCTTTTCACCAGGCATTCAAAAAGGAATTTCATTGCATCATGCCATTGATTCCTTTACAGACAAGCACCCGCTCGTTGAACAAAGCAAAGAGCGGTTGCGAGGCCGTTATCATAAATATTCGGGAGTTATTGTGGATGTATTTTATGACCATTTTCTGGCATCGCAATGGGCGGATTATTCAACGGTTTCTCTTCGGGACTATGCAGATGAAACGTACTTGATTCTTCAACGAAATTTTCATTTGTTTCCGGAAAGGCCAAAACAGTTTTACGCTTATATGATACAGAAAGACGCTTTGGTTCTGTATTCAAAAACAGAAGGGGTTGAAAAGGTGATGCGGGGCATGTCTCAGCGGGCCCGGTTCGATTCGGGAATGCAAACCTGCACGGAAGAGTTGATTGCATATTATGGCGAATTCAACAGGGAGTTCCGGGAATTCTTCCCTCAGCTGAAGGATATGTCTGCTGCCTTTCTTAGCGATTACAGGGACTAATCCTTACAAACTCATCATTTCTTTCAGACGGGAAGCCTGTCGTCTTGAAATTTCCACCTGTTCGCCGCCTTTGAGTTTGACCATCAGTCCGCCATTGAACCAGTTTTCCACACTTTCGATCCAGCGCAGATTGATGATGTGTTTCCGGCTTGCGCGATAAAAGACTTTATTATCCAGCCGGTCGTCCAGATAATTGAGTGAACGCAAAATAAGGGGGCGGTTTGTCTGGAAATAGATGCGGACATAATTGCCTTCCGACTCAAACAGCCGAACATCTTTCAGTTTGACAAACCAGCATTTCTCTCCGTCTTTTACAAACACCTGATCCTCTTCATGCAGTATGCCAATGGGAGCCAGGACAGCAACATGCTCTTCCCTGACTTCCCTTTTTTCCCTGGCATTGATCTTGCGGATTGTTTCGGCAAGGCGGGCCTCCTGTACAGGCTTAAGCAGGTAGTCCAGTGCATTGACTTCAAAAGCTCTCAGGGCATATTCATCATAGGCGGTTACGAATACAACTTCGGGCACTGGAGACAATTCCTGCAGCAATTCAAAACCGTTCTTTCCGGGCATCTGAATGTCCAGAAAAATCAGGTCTGGCTTTAGCTCGGCCAGTTTTTCAATGGCGCTTTCGGCATTGCTGCATTCTCCGACAACTTCCACCTCATGGTATTGCGAAAGAAGGGATTTGAGTTCCTGGCGAGCCAGGCGCTCGTCATCGATGATCAGTGCTCTCATAGTTTGGGGATGATGAGTTGTGTAATTACAGTTTCATTTGTTTCGTTCCGTATCGCGAATTGGGCCTTGTCGTTGTACAGAAGTGCAAGACGTTGAATTGTATTGGCGATTCCAAATCCGGTTTCCGAATCGGTGTTTCCTTTGTACTGTCCGCTGTTTCTTATTTCCAGATGCATCTGATCGGCAAGGGTCCATGCCCGGATCTGCAAAGTCCCTCCCTGTGTAAGTCTGGCTATACCGTGTTTGATTCCATTTTCAACCAGGGTTTGTACCATCAGCGGAGGCACTTCAAATGCCGAACATTCGGGAGAAGCATCGATGCGGATCTGAAGGCGCTCTTCGAGCCGGATAGATTCCAGGCTTAAATAATCGCGCACAACCTTCATTTCGTCATTGAAAGGTACAAGTTTGTTCCTCCCCATCATCAGCGTATTACGCAAAATATTGGCCAACTGGGTGACGGCTTCTTTTGCTTTGGCGGGGTCCTCATCCACCAGAGCCCGTATGCTGTTCATGCTGTTGAATACAAAATGGGGGTTGAGTTGCGATTTGAGTTTATTGAGTTCGATTTCAGTCATTGAAGCCTGCCATTTCAGGTTTTCGATTTCCGCTTTTTTATGATTCAGAAAATAATGAAAGGCAAAATAGATCAGTGTCCAGAGAACGAAAATTACCAGGTATCCGAGCAGTGTGGAAATGTATACTTCTTTCGAAATCGAAATCGTATCGGGCACTGTGCGGTAAAGGAAAAGCAAACCTACCTGGGTCAGAATGGTCACAAAACCCAGCAACGCGGAGAGCACAATGCTGGTCAATACCAGGCGGGGAATGGCCTGCGACATATTCAGGCGAAGCCAGTCGAAACGAACGATCAGAAAACGGTAAAGATGGGAAAGAAACAATCCGAAGAAAAAGATCGTGAACCAAAGCCACGCATTTTCGAAACTCAGCCCGCGGTTTATATTCAAAACGGCGTAAAGCAGAACATACAGAAACCAGCCCCCGAAATTGCAGAGCCAGTAAAGCGCCTTGCGGTTCATGCTATCGGGTGTATACAATCAGGAAGTATTTATGGAAAACCATCGGATAAAAATTATTTATTGATCCATGATTTCCTGAAGCTGCGCTGATCCGAAGCCAGTTGTTCCTCTGTTTCCGGAACGAGGACATTGGTTTCGTGTGTTTCCACTTCGATCAGTTTTGCATGAAGCAATTTCTCTTTCATTTTCCCTTTCCTGTCCGGACGAAGCACATTCATCTTGAGCTGATCTCCAGCCTTTGCACTCATCACATATTTCAGAATCACCTCGTGTGCATTTTCCAGCGTGAGGGTTGTTTCGTTGAAAGTGATGATCTGGTCGCCCATTTTATACTTCATTTTTTTACCGAATTTGTCAAGGTCCTTGGTTCCGGCAACTATAAAATGTTTGGCCTGTTCATCGTATCCAAGATCAAAACTGCCCAGGGTGATGCCTTTGGTGGTTGTCTCTGCCTTGAATTCAATACCGGCATATCCGAGCATTTCCTTAAATGGCAAAGGGTTCGGACCCGATACATACTTCTTGAAGAATTCACCGATTTCCGGATAAGTCAGTTTTACGATCGCATCAAACAACTCATCGTCTTTGAATGCTTTGTCCTTTCCGTAGGTTTTGCTAAGATCACGGAGCATTTCCTGGATACCGTATTGTCCCCCGGAAAGTTTTCTCAGTTTCATATCCAGACACATGCCAATGAGCGCACCTTTCTGGTAAACGTTGTTGTATTGGTCGTGGTATTCTTTTTCAACAACATGTCGGCTCATCACGGTCATGGGCAGGCTGTCCTTAAACTTCGATGCGGCTACTATTTTATCATGGATCATATTGATATAGGTGTCCAGGTCAATGATGCCGTATTTAATCTGAACCAGACCCGCCGAATATTCGGTCATGCCTTCATACAGCCAGAGGTGTTCGGACATGTGCGGAACCATGAAATCGAAATCGGCGATTTCTTCGGAATGGATCGACAATGGGGTGACTACGTGAAAGAATTCATGGGCCGCCACATCCCGAAGGGTTTGACGAAGAAACTCCTCCTTGATTTCAGGCAAAACGTAAAAAGAAGATTGATTGTGCTCCAGCGCCCCGCTGTTGCCCGAAAGTGTAGGTTTCTCGCAAAAATAAAAGATAAAGGCATATTTGTCTATCGGCAATTTGCCACCCAGATAGTCCTGTTGGGCTTTCAGGATCTGACTGATGTTTTCGGCAATGTAAGCCGATGAAACAATGTGATTCGGAGAATAGGAAGAGATCAGAACCCGGGCATCACCGATCCTGACGGTGGTCGTGTCCGGCTTGCAATACATAATCGGGGCATCGACAAGTTTCATGTAGTCCGCCACATGATAAACATCTGTATTTCCGGATGTATGAACATCGGTAAGGCTTGTCGACCCGTAGAAACCTTCCGGTTTTGTAATGTCCAGTTCATAGTCCATTTTCTTCATCCCTTCAAAAAAGCCGAAGAATCCGTGGTTGTTCAAAATGAAATTTTTTCCATCCTCGATATTGGTTCCGGCAGGTTCAAAAACGATGGGCAGGCCGGCATTGCTATGCCAGGAGTTTGACACCCGATAAGATATTTTTGCAAGATGTGTCGCGTTTTTTATTTTCCAGCTGTTGGTATCGATGTGTTCTGCATGCATATCTGCTCCCTGATCGTCGGTGGCTTTGAAGGAGGAGATGAATCTTCCAAAATCATAGATTTCGTAGGTACCGGGAACAATTTTAGGGATATGGAAGGTCACCTCGGCGGCCTCCAGTTTGGGGCTGAGCAGCTCGACGTTCAGTTTATCGTCGCTGACTTTGGTCAGATCAAGGGTGTATTTGTAAAAAGCGCCGGGGCCTCCCGCACTCAAATGTGATCCGGCAAACAGGAAAATGATTGCCAGCAGCATTGACTTTCTCAACCTCATTGTGTTTAAGCCGATATCCATACCCTCAAAGGTAAGCTTTAAAATTCGGGATTTAACAAGGAAGATGAGAGAATCAAAAGAAAGAAGGATGAGCGGTAACCGGAGACGTGTAAACGGATCCGCATCACATCCAAATCCTCTGCTGCCATTTGTTCCAAAAAGGAGTTCCCGGAACAAATGGCAGAAAGAAAAAAGGATTCGGCTTAATTTTCAGAGATGGTAATCTTCTCAATTTTATCGCCCTGACGGATGGATTCAATCACATCCAGACCATCAATAACTTTACCGAAACAGGTATGCTGCCGGTCGAGGTGTTTGGTCTGATTGCGGCTGAGACAAATAAAGAACTGGGAACCTCCGGTATCTCGTCCGGCATGGGCCATGGACAGTATTCCCTTGTCGTGAACCTGGTTTTCACCGGTCAGTTCGCACTTGATTTTGTATCCCGGTCCGCCAGCGCCGGTACCATTCGGACATCCACCCTGGATCACAAAACCAGGAAGAACCCGGTGAAAATTCAATCCATCATAAAACCCTTTCTGAGCAAGGTCACAAAAATTTTTCACTGTATTCGGAGCATCTTTTTCAAAGAACTCCACTTTCATTGTACCCTTTCCGGTTACGATTTCTGCTGTTTTCATATGCATTATAGTTTCGGCAAATATACTAAACGAACATCAGTTTACGTTCACATGTTGGGCATGATTGTTCCGGAAGTAGTCTTAAGCCACTCCTAACATCCTGATTCATCCATACTTCAGCGAACCAGGGGGAAAACACAAAAATTTTGTTTTTTAAGATAATTCATTAACTTCGCCCAGCTTATTACAAATTATGGACCCCGATCCTGATTATTATTTTGAAAAAGAGAAGAAACATCTTCATTCTTGCATGTGTTCTGTTTGGGCTTAACGCCTTTGCAGGAAACCCCATTTCCCCTTTATCCAACAACAACGAACCTTCCCACAAAGACACTGTCAAGGCTGATCTTTCAAAAGCGCTGAGCGTAAACGATTCATTGATTCGTTTTCCGGCCTATGATGTTTATACCGATTTCGACACTTCCGTCATTCATGTTGTCGAAAAAATGGATCTTGCCAATTTCAAGGATTCCATCCGTATCCTGGTTAATGACCCGCAATACTGTGGCTATACACATCCTTTCAAAGGATACACGACTTCCAATTTCGGTTACCGTCACGGGCAGCCTCATTTTGGCGTTGACATCAAGCTTGAAATCGGCGACTCCGTTCATGCGGCATTCGAAGGCAAGGTGCGGATTGCCAAACGAAACAAGTCTTATGGAAATGTGGTCATCATCCGTCATGCAAACGGACTGGAGACTTACTATGCCCACCTGAGTAAACTGCTTGTTGAAGCCGGACAGGATGTTGACGCTGGTACAATCATCGGACTTGGCGGAAACACCGGACATTCATTTGGCAGCCATCTTCATTTTGAAGTGCGTTACAAAGGAATGCCCATTGACCCGAACGAACTTGTCAATTTTGCCGAATACAAACTCAAGACCGACACGCTGGTCATTTCACGCAAGACATTTGATTATGCCAGCAAACGGATCAACAACGGTGGTGGTTCGTATGCGGTAAAAACAAATGGCGGCAAAGGAAAACCGGCTTATGTGCGTTATTACAACGTGCGAAAAGGCGATTCCCTTTCTCTGATTGCGCGGCGTTACGGAACTACGGTAACTTTACTGTGCCGCATGAATGGCATCAAAACAACAACCAATCTGCAGGTTGGAAGGAAGTTGAAAGTAGGCTGATCTTTTTCCGCTTCAAATTCTGTCTTCACACTCACCTAATTTCTTTCCGGCATTGTCCTCCCTCAAACTTGATCTCCACGACATTTTCAATAACAGCAAGTCGATCGAAAAGGCTTTGAATGATGTCTTGTCCGAAGCGATACAAAAGAAAATACCCACTATTGAAATCATTCCGGGAAAGGGAAGCGGGCAATTGAAGAAACGGGTGATTCGTTTTTTTGAACAACCCGAAATCAAAAGGCTATACCACCGGCTCCAGAAAGACAGCAAGAACTTCGGCCGGATTTTTATCCATCTGAAGTTTTAGAATCATTGCGAAGGGTGCCGGGTGCTGAGATTAAAAACCGTCTTCTTTCCAGAACACTTTGGAATCGGCCAGCTTGAAGTAGGCCATTTTCCCGTTTTTCTCGAGTATGAGGTAGGTGCCTGTTTCGGCGGGTTTTATTTTATCATATTCACAATTCAGGATAAAGGCATTGTTCTCATCAATAATACCCTGTTTGCCGCCTAGGGTGACATAACAGCGACCCGCTTTGAAATCGCCTGCCTCTTCATACACCAGGGGAATGACAACCTTTCCTTTTTTATCAATAAATCCGAATTTGTCTTTCTTTTTTACTCTTGCTTTTTCATTGATAAAATCGCCGGCATATTCGTATTCATAATCGATTTTCAGATGCAGCTTGCGGTCGATATAGCCCCACTTTCCTTTCCGCAGCACCGCTGCAAAGCCCTCGCTGAAATACCGGATGTCTTCATAATCCCGGGGAACGACAATTTTACCCGCTGCATCGATGAACCCCTTTTTTCTGTTTATTTCGATCTTGGCGAGTCCGTCGTGAAAGCCGTTCATGGCAGCTATATCTGCCGAATAATCATATTCGGGTTCAATGCGTTCTTTTCCTGTGCTGTCGAGAAAACCGAATTTTTTTCCTTTCACCGCCAGGGCAAAGCCTTCCGAAAAATCGTTGATCAGATCATACTCGCAGGGAACAAAAAAATCTCCCTTTTCCCGGATGATTCCATATTTTCCCGACTTCTTCACCCTGCTTTTTCCATGCTGCATTTTCTCTGCCCACTCGAATTGAAGGGGAATGGCCAGGCTTCCGTTTCTGGAAATAAAACCAAAGATTCCGTCCACCTCAACAACAGCCAGCCCTTCTGAAAAATCCTGTGCGCTGGTATACAGACATGGAATCTGTTCTTTGCCGTCTTTTCCGATGTATCCGAATTTTTCGCCTTTCATCACCACGGCCAGGCCTTCTGAAAAATCATGAATCTCTTCATAGATTAAAGGAACGATCACCTTGCCCATTTTGTTGATGACCCCGGCTTTCCCGTTCTTTTTCACTATCGAAAGGCCTCCGCTGAATGCCTCGACTTCTTCGTATTCAAAGGGGATGGTCACCTTACCCGATTTGCTGATGAATCCGCTGTGTCCATTCAGTCCTGCTTCGGCCAGGCCTTCCGAATATTTGTCGACAAATTCATAGACAAATCCGATAAGTTCTTTTCCGGTGGAATCGACAAACCCCCACCGGTTGTTATCCCGTGCCGGATAAAAAACGGTGGCTGCCAGGTTGATGTCTCTGTTGACGATTTGCTGGAAAGGATAATCCGGAAACTTCGTTTTGAATTCCCTGATACTTTTCAGGCTCCCGTCATTGGTATAGAGAGTATAGATGTTGTGCCATGCCGCCTCCACGTTGTGGTTCTCCGGATATTTTCTGACAAAGGCATGGTATTGTTCAATGGTATTGTCGGGCACGCAGATCACGAAAAGAATATTTTCAGCTTCCCGCCGGTAAGGACTATCCGGATGATCGCGGAGAAAGGAAGTATAGCTGTTTTCTTTTCCGTCGGCAGTCAGGCTTTTGTATAACAGCAGATCATAGCGTTCTTTGGCCTGTTTTTTTTCCAGGGCATCCGGGTATTTTTCCATGAAAGCCTGCATCACTTCATAGGATCCTGCGCTGTCTGCAATTTCAAAGGCCAGGTGATTTCGCAGTGCCACGGCCTCAGGCAGAGACTCCGCGTCCTGATGAACCCGGATAAATCCGGAAAGCACTTCGGGATTGTTGGTTTGCGCGGCCTTGCTAAAGGCCTCCAGATTAATCAGACGTTTGAGGCGGGCCACAGCAGAGTCGACCACACCAAATTTCAGGAGTCTTTTTTTCTCGGAAGGAGCCGCCCGCTTAAAAGCCGATTCTGTCATGAGAATATATCTGTATGCGGAATCAATGTTGTGAAATGGGTTATCAGAACGGTAATAAATGGTACTCAGTCCAAAGGCGGCACCGGCCCTGTGACGTTTTACTGCTTTTTCAAAAAGAGCTTTGGCCTTGAAATAATTGTAAATCCGCAGAGCTTCCATACCCCGTTCCAGCCTTCCTGCAAAGGTCAGGGAAGGAACGACAAGCAGGAACAAAAGCATCCATACCGGTTTACGCACAAGCCGCATCATTTTCAATTCAATTTACACAAAGCAGAAAAGCCTGGTCATGCCCCTTATCCCCCGGGGAGGAACCTTCCGGTTAAACCAGCCTGTTTTATGCGCCCAAAGCGAATAAAAGATGGAATAATCCGATTCGCCCAATCTGAAACCAAAGATAGTCTCTCTGGCTTAACTTGTCTAAAATGTTTGAAAAGCTTCAGAATCCGCGTTCGGGCCTCTCCGGCTATTCCGGAACAGAAATACTCTTTTTGAGGAAATATGTCCAATTCAGATGATGGATCCAAATATGGAAATATCTTTGCACCAAATTACACACCGTGCATTTCACAAAGGGCCAGATTATTTTTTCAATTTGTTTTGCCGTTGTTTTCATCGTGGGGCTGATCTGGGCCTACAGAAAGGACAAAACTGTTGATCAGAAATATTTCAAGGGTGTGGCTCCCAAGCTGATTCTCACAATTATTCTCGTCTATTCATTCATTTTCCTTATAATCAAGCTTTTACACCGGGCCTGAAGCGGTTTCGTTTCTGAAACAGCATTTCTCCCTCCTTTTTGTCATTATTTTGTTAAATTCTTGCAAAAAACAAGGTTTTTAAGTATAAATAAATTACTTTTGTTTTACTCGATTTATTCATCTCCTATAAGAACAACAATGAAAAAAGTAAGTGTTTCTTTATTCTTTCTCCTGGTTTCCTGCGTGATGACTTTTGCGGGCAGTATTTTTGTGGAGGGAAAATACCAGAACAAGAACCTTTATGTTCAAAATGGATTTGCGGGCAGCGGGGTCGGTTTTTGTACCTATGAGGTACTCATTAACGGCCAGGTTACCACCGATGAGATTAACTCCAGCGCCTTTGAAATCGATTTTTCACAATTCGCCATAAAGCCAGGAGCAGAGGTTCGTGTAGAGATTAAGCACAAGGATGATTGCACCCCCAAGGTTCTCAATCCCGAAGCTTTGAAACCAAAGGCCACCTTTGAACCGATCTCCATCAATGTAAACGATCAGGGAACAATAGCCTGGTCGGTAAAAGGCGAACAGGGTTCACTTCCATTCATCATTGAACAGTATCGCTGGAACAAATGGATCAATGTGGGTGAAATCATGGGTGAGGGCACTCCTGAAAAGCACGATTATAAATTCCAGGTTTCCCCGCATTCGGGAATCAACCGCTTTCGTGTCAAACAGATCGGATTTGCCGGAACCATTAAATACACCAAAGAAATCACCTTCAATTCCACGGCAACCCCTCTCACCTTTGCTTTGGGGAAAGACACCAAAGAGGTGATGCTCTCGGGTATTTCCATGTATGAGATATACGACTCCTTCGGCAATATTATAAAGAAGGGATACGGCAAAGACATAGACGTGGCCAGCTTCAATAAGGGCCTGTATTATCTCTGTTTTGACAACCAGGTCATTGATTTCAAGAAGAAATGATTTCTTCGAGACCTTAATTGATTTCAGGAAGAACAGATTTCCTGCACAATAGCCGACAATTCACTTGTTATCATAGCAGTAGCTCCCCATACTTCGAAACCCCTTATGTCATAATAGGGGGTTTCGGCTTTCATACCATTTGAATAGATACGCTGTTTTGATTTTTTCAATTGCGGATCGAGTATCAAAAACAAATCAAACTCCAACAAGGCGCTCACCTCCGTTGGATCAGCAGCGAAGGCCGGTTTTTCGTTCAGGCAGGCAATAAATGGCTGAACCAGAAAATTGCTTGCGGGTATATACAAGGGCGTTAACGGGCCCATTACCTGCTCCCGGTTGACCCTTACGCCCACTTCCTCAAAGGTTTCCCGAATTGCTGTCTGAACAAGGTCTACGTCTTCAGGCTCCGAGCTTCCTCCCGGGAATGCCATCTGT
>PLXK01000018.1 GCA_003151415.1 Bacteroidota bacterium | reverse complement strand
AAAAATTACATCATCCGGCGTTCCATCAATTTGTCCAAGCAAAGCCATATCCTTGCCGCCAACATCGATCAGGCCTATCTGGTTGTGACACTTGCAAGTCCGAGAACATCGCTGGGTTTTATCGATCGGTTTTTGCTTACGGCCGAAGCGTATGGTATTCCAGTAACCATATTGTTCAATAAATCTGATTTGTATGGCCAGGAAGGTATGGCCTACGTTGCCGAACTCAAAGCTTTGTATGAAAAACTGGGTTACACCTGTCATCTTGTTTCGGCCATCGGAGCAAACAGCGAAATGGATTTTTTAAGAGAGCAGATGAAAGGCAGAATCAATTTCTTTTCAGGGCATTCGGGTGTAGGCAAATCAACACTTATCAATGCACTCGATCCTTCATTCAGCCTGCGTGTGGGAGAACTTTCGGGGGCGCACGACAAAGGCATGCACACCACCACGTTTGCCGAAATGTTTGAACTAAAAGGCGGAGGTTTTGTCATCGACACCCCGGGTATCAAGGAACTCGGCATTGTGGATATGGAAAAAGAAGAGCTGGCGCATTTTTTTCCCGAAATGAGAAGCCGCATCAACGATTGCCGTTTTAACAATTGCCGGCATATCAATGAACCCAATTGCGCGGTGATTGAAGCTGTCAGAACCGGTGAAATTGCAGAATCCAGATATGCCAGTTACCTTGGTATTATGAGCGGAGAGGAGCTTGAGAAAGAGTACGAATAGCTGAAGCAGTTGGCAGTTTGAAAAAAAAAACAAATGAGCATTATTCTGTGAAATGGTGTTGTGCTCCAACACCTAAATACTTCAACACTTCAATACCTTTTCAAATGCGCCTGGTCATCCAAAGAGTAACTCAAGCATCCGTTTCCATTGAAGGAAAAATAAAAGGCCCGATCGGAGAAGGTTTGCTTGTTCTTATGGGTATTGAAGATGCCGATACACACGAGGATATACAATGGCTTTCCCAGAAACTTGTCAATCTTCGCATATTCAATGATGGGGAAGGAGTGATGAATCTTTCTGCAAAAGAAACAGGGGCTGATATTCTTCTGATTTCCCAGTTCACGCTTTTTGCTTCAACGAAAAAAGGCAATCGTCCTTCGTATATACGGGCAGCAAAACCGGATGCAGCCATTCCGCTTTATGAGGCATTTATTCAACAGGTGACACAGGATCTTGGCAAGCCTGTATTTACAGGTGAGTTTGGCGCCGATATGAAAGTTTCATTGCTCAATGATGGGCCGGTGACTATTTTGATTGATTCGAAGAACAAGGAATAGCTGTTCTGGAATAGGCGTTCCAAGAAGGGCGGGCACTCTGATCTTTTATCCCTTGCCCCCGAAGTGGTGAAATAATTTATGGGGAAAGCCATTCGGAATAGCCAAACCCCAGAGGGGGACATTTGACGCCGGAGATCAAATCGTAATTAATAAGTGAATAGACTGTATTCGAAAAGCAATAAAGAGATGACCATTCAGCAAGCACAAAAGAAAGTCGATCAGTGGATCAAGCAATATGGTGTCCGTTATTTTTCTGAACTGACTAATATGGCCATGCTGACCGAAGAAGTGGGTGAGGTGGCCAGGGTGATTTCAAGAACATACGGAGAACAAAGTTTTAAGAAGAAGGATCTGGATAAAGATCTGGGCAGCGAAATGGCTGATGTTTTGTTTGTCTTGATTTGTCTGGCCAATCAGACCGGCATTGATCTGACCAAAGAATTTGAAAAGAACATGATCAAAAAGACGAAACGGGATTCGAGGCGGCATATCAATAATAAGAAACTGAAACTCAGTAAAAAGCAGTAATGTTTCGCGTGAAGGATTGAGGCTTTGTCTGAGCTCTCCCGCTCTTCGCGGGAAGCGAGTGCCGAAAGCCTGACCCTGAAGCAATGGAGCGGAGCGACATCTGCTTCAGGGTCACGCCCAAATCCACATCGCCGGCTTAAATACTTTATATTAAAAGGGCAGTCCATTTAGCATGAACCTCTTCGAAGACACCTATTTCACAATCAGCAAACCTTCAGAAGGCATCTTTCGCGACAGGGGAAGCAAATTTCTGGGCTTTGCTTTTCCCGTGAAAACAGAAGAGGAAGTCAAGGCTCACGTACAGCATTTAAAAAAAGAACATTTCAGTGCAAGACATCATTGCACGGCATTTCGAATGGGGCCCGATAAACAATTCTTCCGTGTCAATGACGACGGTGAACCATCGGGCACGGCAGGTCGTCCCATTTTAGGGCAAATACAATCCAGGGACCTGACCAACATTCTGATCGTGGTGGTCAGGTATTTCGGCGGCACATTGCTTGGAGTGGGGGGATTGATCAATGCCTATAAGCAGGCAGCCACAGATGCCCTGGAGCATGCTGAAATTGTGGAGAAGACAGTCAATGAACAGTATCGGATTCAATTTGGTTATGACAGCATGAACGATGTGATGAAAATAATCAAGGACAATGACCTCATTCAAAGCAAACAGGATTTTGGTTTGGACTGTTCATTGGAAGTGTCTGTCAGAAAAGGAGACACCGACCGCGTAATCGGTTTATTCAGAAAAGTAAACGATGTAAAAGTGGACTATTTGAAAACGGAATGATTCGCTGAGTGGAAGAGACTAAATTGCCAAGATCCTATCAGAAATATCTATCAGTGCTGTTTCCCATTAAATAGTTGTTCCTGACGAAGCCGCGCGCTGGCCTTGACGGCTTACGGAGCCGCGGTGCCTGTGCGGCGGGGAT
>PLXK01000165.1 GCA_003151415.1 Bacteroidota bacterium | reverse complement strand
TTCCCCTGTATGTTGAGTATCCAAAAGGGTTTAACAATAGCGGCACATGATAATGCGAATCATCAGATATTTCAAAAGCAATGGTAACAGATGGATAAAATCCTTTAACACCTTGTGTTTTAAAATATGAAGCGGTATCGAAAATCAGCCTATACGTTCCTGGAGTTAATTTTATTTCAGGTAAAAGTAAATCGGGAAGCCGTCCATCAGAATTTGTTTTACCCTCTCCAGATTTTAGCCATGTTCCATCGGTTGTTAGTTTTTCAAAAACAATGAAGACGCCTTGTGCGGGCTTACCTATTGCTGTATCTAAAATATGTGTTGTTATCTGGCTCATTCTATTAATTTTTCTAATCGGATATGGGTTATTTTATTTTGTTCATTCATTGCAATTTTTATTTCGGTTTCAGAATTGTTCTGTAAACGCTCGTTCAGCATGGCTAACATTTCATTTGCTGTTTTACCTGTTGCACAAACTATGAAAATAAATCCGAACTTGTTTTCATACACTTTGTTTCCTTCGGCAAGCTCAGTGAGTGTTTTATGAGTTGCAGAATCTACACCAGCTTGCTCTTTGCCTGCCCAGTCTTTAGTTGATGCAAATTTTTTTTCGAGACTTTTTAAATCACCAATTTTGGGATGATGTGTAAAAGCCTCCAATCCATCATGCTTTGAACAACCCTCCCATATGGTATCTGAAACTTCTAGAAGTTGCAGTTTGTTTTTAAAGGGTTTGCTTTTTGTCAATTTATCAGCCCACGTGATGGAACCGCAACAATTAAATAATTCCTTGAATGTATTTTCGTTACTTAAATTATTTAATTCTGCTATGGTCATTTCTTATTATTTATAATACCGAATAACCGCAAACGGCTGATACCTCCATCTGGGAATATGTTTAAGCGAATATGAGTGAAGGGGCCGGGATTAGAAATTTGATTTTCAAAAAAATGTTCATGATCTGCTTGCAACTTCACTTTAGGAATAATTTCTGTCCACTTTAAATCAGATGAACTTAAATCAATCTTTGTTTCCGACAAGTTTACTCCTTCAATAGAACAGGTATCAGGATAATTCCCTTTAAAGTGGCAGGTATCAACTAGTATTTTTTTTATCTCACCAATGTGAGCAAGTTTTACAATCACCCAATCACGGTTATTGGGAGTTCTATTGCGTTTTGTTTCCCAGCCATCTCCCATGTTAGCGCCGCGTCCGGGCATTATTAAATTATCCATGTGACTAAAAAACATGTCGTTGCACAAAACTGATTTTGCACCATTCTCCGCTGCAGCAAGGTCAACCAGCTCATTTTGTTTTATTATATCCCAGTTTTTATACACCTCGCCATAAACTTTTAAACGGGCTACGCCTCCGTCAGGATAAATATTTAAGCGCAGATGTGTCCAAATTTTATCGTTGGAAATTTCAAAAAAATTCTGACTCCCGGCATTCAAATGTGATTTGGGTAAAATTTCAACCCACTCGGCTTTTTCAGTTTGCAATAAATCTGGAGACGGATCACCTTCCAAATTGCAAACTTCAACAGATGCAAATGGTGGATGATTTCCTAAAAAATGATTGGTATCAATATCTAAACCGCGAATGATTCCAGATGCCCCAAGTTTAATGATGCACCAGTCATGCCCGGGAGTTCTTTTCCTGCGCGATTCCCATCCATCCATCCACTTCCCGCGGTCAGTATATTTATCGGCAATGAAAATACCCCTGCCCGGTTTCAGCAAATTTTCTTTCTCAGCAAAAAAATCATCACTGCATACCAGGGCTTTCCCGCCAATTCTTTCAGAAGCAAGATCAATGAGTGAGGTAAAAGTCTGTTTCTCTGATTGTATACTCTCCATAGGACGACCTAAATAAACGTGTATCTGTTTTTATTGTTTCATTAAAATTTTACCCAGAGGGAAAGATACAAAATTCCCCTGCTCATAGGCTTTTTTCCCGCCTACATAGGTCTGCCGGATTTCTCCGAAGACTTCTTTATTCAGGTACGGAGTTATTTTATGCCTGTACCGGATCAGGGATTTTTCAATCTTTATTTTTTTATCAGGATCCCATACCACCAGGTCGGCATCGTATCCTTTTCGGATAGCTCCTTTTGAATTTTCATAACCCAGGAACCGGGCCACATGAGCGCTCATCAGCCTTGTGATATCATTCAGGTCAAAGCCCCTTTGTCTTGCAGCAGTCCAGACAACAGGCAATGTAAACTGCAGACTGGAAATTCCTCCCCAGGCTTGTTTCAGGTTACCGGAGTCCAGTTTCTTCAATTCAGGTGTTGCGGGACTGTGATCGGTCACCACAAAATCGATGGTTCCGTCTTTTAAAGCCTCCCAGAGCTTTTCATTGTTTGCTCTTTCCCGGATGGGAGGAGTGCATTTGTAAACCGGGCTTCCGTCTGGAATCTCCTCGGCACAAAAGAAAAGATAATGCGGACAGGTTTCTACAGTAAGAGGCAGGCCTTCGGCTTTAGCGGCACGAATTTGCGGCAGACTGCTTGCCGATGACAAATGCACAATATGAACAGGGCAATTGAATTCCCGGCATAACCGAATCATCAGTTCAACAGCTTTGTCTTCCCAGGAATTGGGACGTGATCTCAAAAAGGCCATGTAACTGGAGGGGTTCTTTTCAAAAGCTTCAAGACCCGGGTGTGCTTCATCGAGTTCGGCATGTGCCAGCAATGGGACTTTGTGTCTGGCGATAACAGGCATGCCTTTCCGCAGATCATCGAGAGTCACATTGGGGAAATCATCGATGCCTGAATGTGTCAGGAATGCTTTGATACCCATCACGCCTGAATCAATCAAATCTTCAAGCACGTCTGCGTTATCCGGCACCAGTCCTCCCCAAAAACCACAATTGCAATAGAGCTTGCCACGTGTCGAAGCTATTTTTTCCTGCAATGCAAAAGCAGAGGTGGTCACCGGACTTGCATTGAGAGGCATATCCACGAGCGTGGTGATGCCCCCGGCAATGGCCGCTTTTGTAATGGTTTCAAAACCTTCCCATTCTGTTCTGCCAGGTTCGTTTACATGAACATGAGAATCGATGATACCCGGCATGATGACCAGATTGTGCAATTCCTCAACAGGAAATTCTGCCGAGTTGACCTTACCCGGAAGCAGATCTGAAATGATTCCGTCCTTTATTCGCAGTGTCAGATCCAGAATTCCGGAATCCGTTACGACCCGTGTACTGTGCAGTGCAAAACCGAAGGAAGGCTCATCCATACTTTATCTTTTTTATCAGGTATCCGCTCCATATTGATTCGTTTCAAAATTCCCGAATCCTGTATCAGCCGGCTTTGAATAATCAAATTTTGAAAATGCATTACGAATCAGCAAATATATACTGAAAATAGGGTATTATTGCATTCAAATGAACTCACGATTTCCATCTTCTTTCTTTTCGGAGGCAAAGCGTCTATTGCTCCTTCTCTTTGTATTCATGACATCCGAGAGCTTTGCTTCAGATAAGTTCAGCTCCCGGTTCAGCAGAAATGACCTTTTGTTTGTGGCTATCGTGGTCATTCTCGTCATCCTTGTTTTGTGGGTTCTGAAATCTTCTGTCGCTGCTTTGAACACACCTGACAAAAACGGGGATGAGGATCCGGACGTTCTTCATAAAAAATCAGAGCGGGTTAAAGGACTCATCGGGGACATCAAAGAAACCAGATCCGTGCTCCTGTATTGCACCTTGATTTTTCTCTTTTTTTATGTTTCCTACGCCTTTGTTAAAGGAAGTTCAATGGAGTCGCATGTTACCGAATGGCTGAATTTACTGGTTCGCTGGACACACGTTATTTTCGGAATAGCCTGGATTGGAGCTTCCTTCTATTTCAATTTCCTTGAAAACAGCCTGAACAGAACCAAGGATCTCAAAGAAGGCATTGCCGGTAATTTATGGGCCATCCACGGAGGCGGGTTTTATTATCTTGAAAAATACAAGGTGGCGCCGGCGGAAATACCCAAGGAACTCCATTGGTTCAAATACGAAGCTTATTTTACCTGGCTTTCGGGATTCACTTTGCTTGTTATTGTTTATTATCTGGATGCGAAAGTCTATCTGATCGATCCGAATGTCATGGATCTTTCGCCAGCTGCAGCAATCGGAATCGGCATTGGAACCCTTGTTGGCGGCTGGCTGGTTTATGATGTTTTGTGCAAATCGCCCTTGGCCAAGAGCACTGTTTTGTTTTCGATTGTTCTTTTGCTTTTCACAACGGGTGTTGCCTGGTTCCTGTCGCATGTTTTCAGCAGCCGTGCGGCATACATTCATGTGGGCGCGATGCTGGGAACGATTATGGCGGGCAATGTTTTCAGGGTGATTATTCCCGCACAGAAAGCCATGGTGGCAGCGGCGCGTGAAGGCCAATCGCCCGATCCTGCGCTTGGGAAAAATGCACTTTTAAGATCCAGACACAACAATTACTTCACCTTGCCCGTCATATTCATCATGATCAGCAATCATTTTCCAAGTACCTACGGCGGAACATTCAACTGGTCTGTTTTGATTGGTTTGTCTGTCGTGAGTGTGTTGGTGAAGCATTACCTGAATCTGATGGAAAAGGGAGAAAAGGCAGTCTGGATACTTCCTGTGGCTGTTGGCGGGATGATTGCGCTGGCCTTTGTAACGGCACCTAAAACAAAATCTGTTTGCAGCGATGGGTCTGTTGCAACCTTAAGCGAAGTTCACGCCATTGTTACAAAACGATGCATACAATGCCATTCGGCCAACCCGACAGACGATGTTTTGAAAACAGCTCCCAATGGCATTATATTCGACGACCCGAAAAGTCTGATCAAATATTCTGAGCGTATTTTATCCCGGGCAGTCATCACCAAAACAATGCCCCAGGCAAACAAGACCCACATTACACAAGAAGAGCGGGATCTGATTCAATGCTGGATTGAGCATGGAAGCAAAGAGTGAAGCGATTAAGGCTGGAGCGAGCCCCAACCCTATCCCAAGCCAACTAAAGTGCTGGTTGAGGCGTCCTCGCCTCAACGCTACCCCCCAATGCGGATCATACTTCTGTTCTCAATATTCTCAAAATCAAAACGCCCTCCCCTTTCCTGCTTTTTATCGTGCAAGCAGGAAAGAATAAGCGGAGTAATATCCTGACCTTTTCTAAATGCCGAAAGCAGATCGGTTTCCCCGGCGGAGAACAAACAGTTCTTCATTTTTCCGTCAGCCGTAAGACGCATGCGGTTACAGCTTCCACAGAAAGGCTCGGTGATGGTGGTGATAAAAGCAAAGGTGCCGGCATGATTGCTGACTTTGTATTTTTTAGCCGTGTCGTTCGCGGCATCTTCCAATTTGACAAATGTGTATTTTTTTTCAATCAATTCCAGCATATCCGCATAAGAGAATACTTTATCGCGTTGCCAGGCATTACCCGAAAAAGGCATGAATTCAATAAAACGAATGTCGAGCGGATAGTTTCGGGTCCATTCAATGAAGTCAAGTATGGCATGTTCATTGATTCCTTTCATGACCACCATATTGACTTTCACTTTGAAATTGTGGCTGAGCAGCAATTGAATATTGGAGATGATTTTCTGAAAATCACCGCGCTTTGTAATGGACAGAAATTCTTCAGCATTGAGGGTATCCAGACTCACATTCAGGGAACGAATGCCGTTTGCCAAAAACGTTTCGATGTACTGATCGGCCAAAACAGCGTTGGTGCTGATTGCCAGTTCAACGGGCAAAGGCGAAAGTCTTTCAATAATGTTTTTGGCGTCTTTGCGCAGAAGGGGTTCACCTCCGGTTAATCGGATTTTTTTCACCCCCAGGGAAACAAAGATCCTGGCGATTTCCTGAATCTCTTCGGCCTGCATGAGTTTTGCCGAAGGCGTAACCTGAATTGTTTCATTGGGCATGCAATACACACAACGCAGATTGCAGGCATCTGTCAATGAAATACGCAGGTAATCGTGTTGTCGCCCGAATGTATCTGTAAGTGGTTGCAGGTTCATTTTGTATTTTCAAAGTTAGCACATATTCATTAACCAGGTCCGCCAGGCTCTGTCAGGCCATAAACAGATATCTCTTATCTTTACCATGCAAAAAACAAAATACCATGAGCGTGACCTTGTCTATTCTGGCGCTTCTTTTTGTCGTAGCCTTCCTGTACTCGTCGGTAGGACACGGAGGAGCGAGTGGTTATCTGGCCGTTCTGAGTCTGATGGGGGTGAGTGCGGTGCTCATGCGGCCCACAGCCCTGATGCTCAATATTTTTGTGGCCGGAATCTCTTTCTTTCAATACTACAGAAGTGGTCATTTTCGCTGGAAGCTGTTTTATCCCTTTGCCATCCTGTCTCTGCCTATGGCTTATCTGGGAACCTTTGTGACACTGGATCCGGTAATTTACAAACGGATATTAGGTATTTGCCTGATCATTGCTGTATTGAGGATAGTAGGGGTTTTCAACCGCCGGCAAGACAAGCCTGTTCAGAACATGCCCGTTATTGCCGGATTAATCATCGGTGCTGCGCTTGGTTTTTTCAGCGGAATGATCGGCATCGGCGGAGGGATTATATTGAGTCCGGTTATCCTTTTGATGAACTGGGGTAATTTGAAAGAAACTTCGGCCGTGTCTGCATTGTTCATTGTTGTCAATTCCATGGCGGGAATGCTCGGAATCTGGAAGCAAGGACTGGTGTTACCACCACAGATTTATCTCTGGCTTATGGTTGCAATCGGCGGAGGGTTGCTTGGCTCCTACTGGGGAAGCCGGAAAGCGGAACATCGCGTTCTTAAAAGCGTGCTTGCGGTTGTCCTGTTGTTTGCAGCGGCCAAGCTCATTTTCGACGGCATGATCAATAATCCTTTAAAATGAAAGACAAAGAACAGTCAGGGCCCGCCATACAGATTCAGGTTCTTTTTTTCGGCGCTTTAGCCGGTTTGACGGGAACCGACAGAATTGAAATTTCAAATGCAGATGATACAGAACATCTCATAGAGATGCTGCTTCTGCTCTACCCTTCATTGAAAAATGAGACTTATAAAATCGCGCTCAATCAAAATCTGATTCATCAAAAACAAACTTTAAAAGAGGGCGATGAAATTGCCTTGCTGGCCCCTTTTGCAGGAGGTTAAACCGGTGCAGGTTACTTACCAAGGAGGTGAATTGCTCCCGGCCTCCATTTCGATACCTGATAAAGCAGACAATTCCATGAACGAACCGAAGAAGAAAATCCATAAAGTATTTGTTGAGGGGCCCATCAACTCTTCTTTTATTGCTGAGTCCATTGCCAAACACAGCAGCAAAACCGATATCGGTGCACATTCCATTTTTCTGGGACAGGTCAGAAAAGATGAAATCGATGGCAAGGCGGTTCAGTCCATTGTGTATTCGGCTTATGAAGAAATGGCGGAAAAAGAGTTTCACCGGATCAGAGAAGCTGCTTTTGAAAAATATCCCCTTACCTGCATGCATATTTACCACAGTCTGGGCCGGGTCAAGGCAGGTGAGGTTTCGCTGTTTGTTTTTGTATCGGCGATGCATCGTCAAGCCGTTTTCTCAGCCTGTTCCGAGATTGTCGAACAAATCAAATTGCGGGTGCCGATCTGGGGCAAGGAGGTGCTTGAAGACGGGTCTTTTATCTGGAAGGTGAACAATGTCGGCCAGGATGACAAGAAGTAATTGCCTAAATTCGTATTGCCAAATTTTTCTATAACCGAAGAACAAATGAATTTTTCCATAAAATCGAACCTTGTTGATTTAGCAAACAAAACCATTTATCCGGCAGAGCTTGTTATCAGTAAGGGCAGGATTGCTTCTATAACTCCATTGAAAGAAGAGCAAACCGGTTTTATCATGCCTGGATTTGTCGACTCGCATGTGCATGTCGAAAGCTCCATGATGGTTCCTTCTGAATTTGCCCGCCTGGCAGTAACCCACGGCACGGTTGCAACGATTTCAGATCCGCATGAAATTGCCAATGTTCTGGGGGTATCGGGTGTCAACTACATGATTGAAAACGGAAACAAAGTGCCTTTTCATTTTTTTTTCGGAGCTCCTTCCTGTGTTCCTGCAACTGCCTTTGAAACTGCCGGCGCCCTTATTGCTTCGGCAGATATTGACAAGCTGATGCAGCGTAAGGAAATTGTCTATCTGGCCGAAATGATGAATTACCCGGGCGTGATCAATAAAGACCCTGAGGTTCTTGCAAAACTTGCCGCGGCAAAAAAACACAACAAACCCATCGACGGCCATGCTCCGGGCTTGCGGGGAGAAGCGGTGGAAAAATACATTGCAGCCGGAATCAGCACCGATCATGAATGTTTCAAATACGAAGAAGCACTGGAAAAACTTCATCTGGGCATGAAAATCTGGATCCGGGAAGGAAGTGCGGCAAAGAATTTTGACGAACTAATCGAATTGCTGTATGAGTTCCCTGAAATGATGTCCTTCTGTTCGGATGACATGCATCCGGACAGTCTTGTGAAAGGCCATATCAATCTGCTGGTCAAAAGGGCGCTTGAGAAAGGGCATCATCTCTTTGATGTCTTGCGTGCCGCTTCCTGGAACATTATCAAACACTACAATCTGCCTGTTGGGTTACTTGGTTTAAATGATCCGGCCGATTTTATCCTGATCGATAATCTGAGCGATTTCAACATCCTGAAAACTTACATCCAGGGAGAACTTGTTGCTGAAAAAGGCAAGACATTTATCAAGTCCGTGGAGGTTCAGGTGATCAATAATTTTCATTGCTCGTCAAAAAAAACAGCTGACTTTAAGATTGCTGCCACTTCATCAAAAATCCGCGTTATTGAAGTACTGGATGGACAGCTCATTACCAACAAACTTCATTTGCCCTGCAAAACAGTGGATGGATTTGCCGAAGCTGATTTACAAAACGATATCCTCAAACTCGTTGTCGTCAATCGGTATGCTGATGTTCCTCCAAGTATTTGTTTCATCAGAAATTTCGGATTAAAGCGCGGGGCCATTGCCTCGTGCGTGGCGCACGATTGCCACAATATCGTAGCGGTAGGCACCAACGATGAAGACCTCTGCGCGGCAATAAATCTCATTATCAAAGAAAAAGGCGGCGTATCCCTGGCCGACAAAGAGAAACAACTCATTCTTGCCTTGCCTGTTGCCGGCATCATGAGTAATAAAGATGCGTATGAAATCGCCGGTTTATACACCCAAATCGATCTGGAAGCCAAGGCTCTGGGTTCTAAACTTCGCGCCCCCTACATGAGTCTGTCATTTATGGCCCTGCTGGTTATTCCGCATTTGAAACTAAGCGACAAAGGGCTTTTCGATGCAAACCTTTTTGAGTTTGTCGGGGTGTTTGAATGAGCCTTTTTTTTGCAAAATGCCTTCGATCAATTGTACGAATAAATAAAAAAACAATGGTATTCATATCAGCAACCCGGCTGCGGATAAAATCAGTCTTTTATTTATTGCCCTTTATGCGGGCCAATGAATCGTCGGTGAAGCAGTTAAACAAAACACCGGGATTGTTGGGCGGGTCTGAACTGGTTGATAAAAACCTCACCTTTTGGACAATAACCATGTGGCAGGGAGATGCAGACATGAAAGCATTCAGAAACTCTGCCCCTCACAGAAAAGCCATGCAAAAACTCCCGCTTTGGTGCGATGAAGCGTCCTACCTTCACTGGACACAGGAAGAAGCCATCCTGCCCGACTGGGATACCGTATACAGGAAGATGATTGCAGAGGGAAAATTAAGCAAAGTCAGAAATCCTTCTTCCAATCAGAATTCGGGAATGTATCCTGAAATCAAATGGACCCGGTTTGAAAGAAAGTTCATACCCTTGAATTCGCAGGCTGTATTCACTCAAAACTAATCTCCTTTTGTCAATAGCGAATATTGTTATACATTCGTATCACCCATTATCAATCCTTAACAAAACACATCACTTATTTCGGCTGAAACCGGCTGAATAAATAAATCATTTCAAATGAAATCAAATCTGAATTCCATTTCAAAAACACTGGCAACAGCTCTTTTTCTGGTCTTTCTCGGCACAGCTTATATTTCCTGCACCAAGCCTAGTCCGGCTGCCGTTGTAGCGGCTGTTGGAGGAGGAAGCATGTCGGCAACCTGCAACGGAACATCCATTGCCTTTGTCCCTGCCGCGGTTCTGAACAGCGGAATATTTACCATTACGGGTGTACAGACCAATACGGCTCCTGTTGAAAATATGGTTATTTACACCAATGCCACAACAACAGGCACATACACGCTCAATTTCGGAGGTTCGACAAACGGCAATGCTGCACTCTATTCTGTGGGTCCGACAACAGGAAGCATGACCAGTTACAGAACCGACAGCACGCATACCGGCACCTTGACCATAACGACTCTGGACATGACAAACAAAACAATGACAGGCACATTCAATTTTACCGGAAAACAAAGCAACCCTACCGTGGGAACAGCAACGGCTACTGTCACAAGCGGAACTTTTGCCGGGGTAAAATGGTAATTGTTGCTTAGGTTTTGTAATTTCGCCTCATGAAAAAACTTCTTTGGGTTCCCATCCTTGCCTTGATTTTCTTTTCCTGTAAAAAGAAAGCAAGCACAGATCAGGCTTCCGTTGACAACGGAATCATCACCTCTTATATCGCAAGCCATCATTTGAATGCGAAACCAACGGGGTCGGGATTGTATTATGTAATGAATGCCCCGGCCACAGGAGCTGCCATTGCGCCCGGATCTACTGTAAATG
>PLXK01000021.1 GCA_003151415.1 Bacteroidota bacterium | reverse complement strand
CGATTGTCGTTGCGCTCAACAATAAAGAGGCTGTCAAAGCAGCCTTCGATAAATTCAAAGGCGAAATTGCCTGCGTGATCATTGAGCCGGTTCCGGCAAACAATGGATTGCTGCTTCAGGACAAGGAATATCTGCGGTTTCTGCGGACGATCTGCACGGAAAATAAATCACTGCTGATTTTTGATGAAGTGATATCCGGTTTTCGTCTTGGTTTTACCGGTGCTGCAGGATATTATGACATCCAACCCGATATCATTACCTACGGCAAAATAATCGGCGGTGGACTTCCCGTGGGAGCTTACGGTGCTTCCTCGGTAATCATGAGTAAGATTTCGCCCGAAGGAGATGTCTACCAGGCCGGTACATTAAGCGGCAATCCTGTGGCCATGGCGGCAGGAATCGCTCAGCTCACAGAATGCCTGAAGCCTGGTTTCTATCAGGACCTTGAAAAGAAAACGAATGCTTTTGTAACGGCCCTGAATGATTTTGCCAAAACCAGGCGGTTCAGTTTCAAAGTGTTTTCCATTGGCTCCATTTTCTGGTTTGCATTTACTGATCTGGCTAGCCTGCAGTCGGCCGAACTCATTGATGCAGACAGCATGAAGTATTTCCGGAAATTGCATCATGAATTGCTTGAACGCGGAATCTATCTTGGCCCTTCCGGATATGAAGTGGGGTTTGTCAGCCAGGCTCATACCGAAGACGTTTTACATGGATGCCAAAGGGTAATTATGGAATGCCTGGAACTCGCCTTTGCCTGAACCGAATGTCCATTGCAGCCTGCCGTTTCAATCTTTTTGTATGACCAAAGATAAGTACATCAAAACAAAAAAAGGTTTCGATTTTCTATCCCCGTTTTATGATTTTTCTGTCAGGTTGTTTTTTGGAAATTCTTTGGACAAGTCCCAGTTTTTTTTTCTGAAGGAGTTGGGGCCTTGTAAATCCATTCTTGTTTTTGGTGGAGGCACGGGAAAGATATTGCCTGTGCTTGGAGACTGCCAGCTTCCTGAAAAGGTCTGTTATGTCGATCTTTCTGAGAAAATGATAGCCAAAGCAAAAAAGAGACCCCGTGTCCGTTCTTCCAATGGTTTCGCATCTGTTGAATTTGTCTGTGGTTCCTTTGCAGATATCCCCGCAGACTCCCGCTTTGATCTCATCATCACTCCATATGTGCTGGATTGCTTGGTGGAACCGGAGCTTTTTGCCGGCATGCAATTGCTGAAAGAGAAACTTTCAACAAAAGGGAAATGGCTCTTTGTGGATTTTAATATTCCGAAAAAAGGACCGGCCCGCTATTTTTCCTGGATAAGTATACGCATGCTCTATTTTTTTTTCAATATCGTTTGCGGATTGGGGGGCAGAAACCTGCCCGATTTTTCGTCAAATTTTGAGATTTTGCGATTCAAACTCGACGCCGAGAAATATTTTTGCTCCGGAATGCTTACAGCGAAAGTTTACTCGCCATCAGAATGAGCAGGCATTGCAAAAGCATCATGCCTTCCAGGAAAACGGAATAGAAACGGTCCTGTTTTTTTTTTCCGCTTATTGAAATCATCCATGCCGAAATCAGGGCCGACAGAACAAGGGCAAAAACATATTCGATTTTTGTATTGCTGACCATAAAATATTGAAACAAGGCCAATCCGATGAAAATGGCCAGTGCAAAAAAAGCAACCGCTTTTGCTTTTGTCACGCCCAGAATCACCGGTATGGTTCGGGTACCGTTGCGCTGGTCATATTCCAGGTCTCTTATATCAAAGGGGATCGTGATGGCGAATATGAAAAACATCCTTCTCAGAAAAATAATGAAAATGGCAGGGCTCATCAGCGATCCGTAGCTGGAGTAGGCGAGGACCGGCAAAAGCACCGTGGTGAGCCCCAGAACCAGGGCAATAAGAAACACCTTGATGCCCGGCAAATCGCGCAAACGCAGCCATTTTCCTTTCCAGGGCAAACAGGGTATCGTGTACCCAATTGAGATCAAAGCAACCGGCAGAAGTGTTGCGAGTATATGAAAGGGAACGAAGAGTACTGCCGAAATCAAGGCCCCGAGAGCGGAAAAAACAAGCACAGAATAAAAAAATCGGAGATTGTTTTTGATCCACAGGTGCCGTGCTGACAGTTTTTCTTCCTGCGATCGGAAATCGGATCTGTAAACCCGGTGAAAGCAGTAGAGAAAAAGGGTGGCACAAAAAAGAAAAAACGGGTATCGCAGGTCATTGAATCCATTGGTCAGAACCAGAGATGTTTCAACAACAAGCGAGGTGACGCAAATGGAAAGAAAAATATTGGAGAAGATCAGAAAATCAAAAAAAATTCGAAGTCTCCCGGACACTAGTTGATGCTGAAATTTGGAAATGCAACCTGAAAAGTGAAGATACCGGCGGTCAGCCCTCCGATTCCTCCGATGAGCGACCGGAAAAGTTTTTTTCGTCTGGCCACTTTCTCATACCCCATCACATAGGTGTCGTAATTCAGATATTCCGGAGTCGAAACGGTTTTGTATTTGATTCTTATCCTGGGAGCCATCAAAATGCCACTGTATACAATGGGAGGAATAGCGGCCAGGAAACTAACGCTTGCAAAGTATCCGCTGGCGAATCCTACGGCGACACTTGAGATTGTGCCAAAGGGGGTGTGGTAATATTTTTCGGCATCCTGTTCCCCTCTGATAAACATCCGGGTTTCTTCCACGCCAAAATAATTGCCGCTGATTGTATCCTGTTCATAGACAATTTTTTCATGGCCATCTTTAAAAAAAACCGAAAAAACGAGGTCGTCATCGATCAGGATCGTTTTTTCTTTGCCGTTTTTCTTCAGGTATTTCACTTTTATTTTATGGTAAATCGTATCGATGACCTCGCCCGCAACCTTTTCGCCGTTCATCAGCAATACGGTATCCTTCACCGGTGTTCCAACAATGGGAATGTCAGCCTTTGAGGAAAGATGCAACGTAATGAAAAGTGCGAATAAAAGGAGATTTTTCAACATCCGGGATTTACTTTAATCGTTTTGATTTTTTTTGTGAGATCCCGCCCGAGCAGGATGGACACGCCATAAAAATCAGTTTGCCGTCGGGTATTTTGTTTTTGCTGAATGGACTCAAAGATAAGTTATTCTCCCGACAGGCATTCGGAATTTTGAAAATATTATGACAAAGATCAGGCTGAAGTTTTCAGTTTTCCGTATCTTTGCACTCCCAAATAATTCCCTTAATCTCTCGAAAAATGGCAACTGATAATTTTGCAAGCCGTCACAACGGACCCCGTGTGAATGAGGTAAAAAAAATGCTCCGGAAAATCGGCGTGAATTCTGTCGAAGAATTGATTGACCAGACAATCCCTTCTGCTATCCGGCTCAAAAAACCGCTTTCCATAGCTCCTGCGATGACTGAATTCGCGTATCAAAAGCATTTGAGAAAAATAGCTTCCAGGAACAAAGTATTCCGTTCTTATTTGGGCATGGGTTACTCCGGCACCATTGTTCCTGCTGTGACCCAGCGCAATGTTTTCGAAAACCCGGGCTGGTATACGGCTTATACTCCTTATCAGGCAGAGATTGCTCAGGGACGGCTTGAAGCCCTGCTGAATTTTCAAACCATGGTTATTGATCTGACAGGCATGCCCATTGCAAATGCCTCTTTGCTTGATGAAGCCACGGCTGCCGCAGAAGCAATGGCCATGATGTTTGCCAACCGCTCGCGGGAGGCACAAAACCGCGGTGCCAATGTTTTTTTTGTTGCCTCCGACGTCTTTCCGCAAACCATTGCTTTGCTTCAGACCCGATCCGCTCCTCTGGGAATAAAACTGATTGTCGGAGACTGGAAAACGTTTGGTTTTACCGACCAGGTTTTTGGCGTTCTGATCCAGTATCCGAACATCAACGGCTCGGCAAACAATTACATCGATTTCGTAAAACGAGCCAGGGAGAATGGCGCTACAGTGGCCGTTGGTGCCGATCTGTTGTCACTCGCCCTGCTCAGTCCTCCAGGTGAATGGGGAGCGGATATTGTTTTTGGAAATTCACAGCGCTTCGGTGTCCCTCTGGGATACGGTGGGCCTCATGCCGCATTCTTTGCCGCCAAAGAAGAGTTTAAACGCATTCTGCCTGGCCGCATCATTGGCGTGTCAGTCGATGCGCAGGGGAATCCGGCACTGCGTATGGCACTTCAAACGCGTGAACAGCATATCCGCAGAGATAAGGCCACTTCCAATATCTGTACAGCACAGGCGTTGCTTGCCATTATGGCCGGGATGTATGCGGTTTATCATGGACCTGAAGGTATCAAAAGCATCGCCGGGCAAATTCACCTTTCGGCCTTAGCCCTTGAAGCGGAGCTGAAAAAACTGGGATACAGTCAGGAGAATCTTTTGTTTTTCGATACGCTTCTGATAAAACTTCCTTCATCTGTCAAATCAAGTCAGATTGAAACGATTGCCTTGAAAAACGGGATCAATTTCAGATACCGGGATGAGCAAACGGTTTCGATCGCCCTGGATCAGACCGTGGACCTTGGTGATCTGAATGACATTCTTTCTGTTTTTGCTGGGGCCATCGGAAAGCCTGCCATCAAAATAACCGAAGAGAGTCTTACCCATCCGATTTCTCCTATTCAGGCCAGCCCGCTTTTGCGTCAGTCGGTTTTTCTCACGCATGCTGTTTTTAATTCATACCATTCGGAAAGCGAAATGATGCGCTATCTGAAAAGGCTCGAGAATAAGGATTTGTCGCTCACCCATTCCATGATTGCCCTGGGGTCCTGCACCATGAAGCTCAATGCGGCTTCTGAATTGTATCCGGTTTCCTGGCCGGAGTTTGCAAACATCCATCCCTTTGCACCTCTGGAACAAACAAAAGGCTATCAACAGATTTTTAAGGAGCTGGATAAAGATCTCAGCAGAATTACAGGTCTGGCCGCCATGAGTTTTCAGCCCAATTCAGGTGCTCAGGGAGAATACGCCGGACTTCTGGTGATCCGGGAATATCACAAATCCAGGGGCGATGACCATCGCAACCTGGCCCTGATTCCTTCTTCGGCGCACGGCACCAACCCTGCCAGTGCGGCTATGGCCGGCATGGCTATCCTGGTTGTAAAATGCGATGAAAGAGGAAATATCGATGTGAGCGACCTCAAGGAAAAAGCGGAAAGTAACAAAGACAGACTTTCCTGCCTGATGGTGACCTACCCCTCCACACATGGTGTGTATGAGGAAAGCATTAAAAAAATTACGAAGATTATCCATGACAACGGCGGCCAGGTATACATGGACGGAGCCAATATGAATGCGCAGGTTGGTCTGACCAGCCCCGGTAATATCGGTGCCGATGTGTGCCATTTGAATCTGCACAAGACTTTTGCCATTCCGCATGGCGGGGGCGGACCGGGAATGGGACCCATCGGAGTTGCCAAGCACCTCGTGCAGTTTCTGCCTTCACATCCGGTTATTCAGACCGGGGGCAGCAAAGGTATCGGTGCTGTTTCGGCGGCTCCCTGGGGAAGTGCGCTGATTCTTCTGATTTCCTACGGATACATCAAAATGCTGGGTGCCGATGGGCTGACCGAGGCCACCAAAACAGCAATTTTGAATGCAAATTACATGAAAGAGATACTTAAAGGGCATTATCCAATCCTGTATGTGGGCAAAAATGAAAGGGTTGCTCATGAAATGATATTGGATTGCAAAGAATTTAAACGAACCGCAGGAATTGAGGTGGGTGACATTGCAAAACGGCTGATGGATTATGGTTTCCATGCCCCGACTGTCGCCTTTCCCGTTCACGATACCCTGATGATTGAACCCACGGAAAGCGAATCCCAGGCAGAACTGGACCGTTTCTGCGAGGCGATGATTGCTATTCGTCACGAAATTCAGGAAATTGAAAATCAACAGGTTGATGCGCAGGACAACGTTTTGAAAAATGCTCCGCACACATCCAAGAGCCTGATTTCGGACAATTGGAATCATGGGTATAGCCGCGAGAAAGCCGCATTCCCCCTGAAATGGGTCAATGAAAACAAATTTTGGCCTAGCGTTGCCCGAATCGACAACGCATATGGTGATCGGAACCTGATTTGCTCTTGTCCGCCCATAGAAGAGTACGCCGCAGAATTATCTTGAGGGACAATATGTTTAATCGCAGAGGTGCCGTATGCCGGCGCTTTCAAATGAAACCGTGTTTTCCGAAAACGGGTTTTTAACATTTGAAATTTAAAATATTGGTTACATTTGCAACGAACACATACTTACTTATTTTATTGCAACAATCTAAAAAAACAACAATGATCAAAAAAATTACTCTACTTGCAGCTTTTGCTTTTTGCGTATCGGCTCTTTCTGCACAGTCTGGAAAATCTGTTTCCGGAGTCGGAACAGACACCCTGCTCTATCAGAGCTTTAACTATACGAATTGGACATCCATGTATCTCACCACAATACCTCCCGGTACTGCGAATGATACAGCCTGGTACGATTATGACAACGCTATGCTTGTTGACGGTTCCGGTGGAACCACAGCCCGTCCGGGTAACTGGTTTGCCGTTCGTCCGTTTTACTGGGGCGATACCACAATGAATGTGGCCATGGGTTCCAACTCCTGGTTCAATCCTGCAGGTACCGCCGATGACTGGCTGATTACACGCAGCATTTTCATTTCCGATGCTTCCGCACAGTTTTCCTGGAAATCGGCTGTTGACCAGACACCCCGTTATGGCGATGGATACGAAATCAGAATTTCTTCCACAACCAACAACATCAACACCGCTTTTACTGATACGGCTTTCACTGCCGGTGAATTCACAGGATTCCTGACTCCGAATCCGGATTCGGCCAAATACATTTATTACACTTATTCCAAAGGTTATGTTCAGGGGATGAACCCCGCTGATGTGGCTTGCAAAGCTCCATTGCCTGCAAAATGCGATTCGGCCTACATGGTTGGAATCCTGACCCAGCATACTGTCAGTCTTGCCAAATATGCCGGAAAATCGGTCTACATCGCCGTTCACCACAACTCACACGATGACAACCTGATTTCTGTGGATGACCTTCTTGTTACAGGAACCGGATCTGCCGGTATTTTCGAGCATTCTCAGGCCATGTCAGTTGGTGTGTTCCCTAACCCGACTTCAGACAATGTTCAGGTGAGCTACGAATTGCCAACATCGTCAAGCGTATTGGTGAACATGTATGACATCAATGGAAAACTTGTGAAATCAACTTCAATGGGTATTCAGGCTTCCGGCAAGCAATCATTCGTGCTGAATGTTTCCGATCTGGCTGCCGGTCATTACAACCTGGTTCTTCAGACTGCACTTGGAAGATCAACTGCCAATGTGGTGATCAAATAGGTGATGGGGTTTACAAGATAAGTTTAATTCAAGAGTCCCGGCAAAACCGGGACTCTTCATTTCTGTGCCCAAACAGTGAGTTTTGGGTCTCGATTAATTATTATCTTTGATATCCATAAAAACACTACCTTCAATTTCTGATTACTTCGAAGCATTCTGAAAGGATTGCCTTTTATTGGTTACGCATATGCTTACAGTATGGTTCTTCTTAAACACTAACGCGATTAAAACTAAAAAATCATGAAAAAGATTACTCTGTCACTTTGTTCACTTGCTCTTTGCCTGACGGGTTTCGGTCAGACGGGGCTAAGCAAAGTAAAATTGATCAAGCCAGTAACAATGGCAAAAAAGGCTCCCGTAGCCAACAAGACAACATCCACCACCCGCGGATTCAATACCAATCCAACTGTGCAGGCGGCTTTCTATACCAATGATTTTTCAGTTCCTGCCACCTGGACCATGAATTCCCCCGTAGGAAACGGTACCCCGTCAGCAGTATGGGTGATCGACACCANNTAACATTCCCAAGATCAAATCGACTACCTATAAAAACGGTTTCGCAACATTTGACTCCAATAACAACTGCAGCGGAAGCCAGGTTGCGGACATGACCACTACAAGTGCAATCTCCTGCACGGGTCACCAGTTCATTTACCTGGGTTTCCAGGAAATGTACAGAAGATGGTTTGACAGTACGTTTGTATTTGTGAGCAAGGACAATTTCGTTCNNATGGCCATCAATGACCAGACTGCCAATCCAACCAATATCAAACTTGATATTTCTGCAGCTGCAGGCAATCAGGCAACCGTTAAAATCCGTTTTGAGTTTTACGCACCCGGTTCCCTGACAACCAATTCTCCGGGTTGTGGTTTTTCATTCATGATTGACGATGTGTATCTGGCTGACATGCCTGCAAATGACCTTTCTGTGGACACAGCTTTCGCGGATTTCGGTTTCAAGAACGGTGGTTTTTACACACAGACGCCGATATCACAAATTTTGCCTATGACCTTCCGTGCCGCGGTCTCCAATCAGGGTTCTGCAGCACAGACAAACGTGAAGTTAACCGTTGGCATCACAAACGGTGCTTCCAGTGTATTCAATCAGGCAGGCGGAGTGTTTGCTTCTTTGCCTTACAGGGCATCGACCGATCTTTACGACACACTGACAGCCTTCACGCCTCCTTCCTCTGTTGCAACTTACAATGCCCGTTGGGAAGTGACCCAGACGCAAACTGAAAATGCCGCCGATACAGCGAATANNCTCCATGGTCAGAACCTTTGCCGTGAGCGATACCGTATTTGCCCGCGACAATGGCATTTCCAAAACCGCCACAACAGGCGCCATTGATTTTGAAGCTGCAGATTCAGCCGGTTGCGCCATTGGTAATCTCTTCCTTATCGCTAACGGAGGAACACTTGCCAGCGTTTCTGCTTATATCGATTCATCAACTGCAGTGGGTACAACCATTCAGTATGCCGTTTACCGTGTCGATTCAGCAGGGGGCTTCAGTGCTGCTCCGGTTGCCGTTTCTAAAATATACAGCGTCACGGCCAAATTGCCGCTCAGCAAATGGATGACCATGGCCGTTCCTCCGACTCCGGTAGTTGCAGGTAACTACGTGGCTTGCGTGCTGCCAACCGGCCAGACGGCTGGTACTACCAGTTCACAGCCTATTGGTGTTTTTGTTGGTAACGACAAAGCAACCCTTCAGCCCAAAAGCACTTCTTTTGTGAGTGTGGCAGGAAGCTGGGGCTTTATCAATCAGCTTCCGATGATCCGTCTGAACCTTGTCAAAGGGCCAGCAGGTATCCGCGAACAGTCAAACGAGCTGACTCTTGCTTCGGCATTCCCGAATCCTGCTAACCGCAGCATAGCCATCAATTACTCGCTGAGCAATGTGTCGGATGTGGTCATTGAAATCTATGACATCGCAGGCAAGAAGATGACCAGCATCAAGGAAACAGCTGTTACAGGCACACGCGTTTCCAATATTGACCTGAGCGCTTACGCTGCCGGTACATATTTCTACTCGGTAACAAGCAATCATGCCAAACTCAATGGCAAATTTGTAGTGAGCAAATAAGCCACCCGTTTATTCAAAAAAAGGCTCCGAGATCTTCGGGGCCTTTTTTTATGATACCCGGCAGTGGTTTTAACATCGCTGGTCTTTAATACGGGGTCTGTAGGTGAGGGATTCCGGATTTTGACGGCTCAGGTGGCAAAGAAAATCATGTATTTCGTTTTTTTGTATTTAGATAAAAACTAGTTATCTTTGGTATTCAAACCAAAACTCAATTCATTAAAGATGAAAAAAATATCTACTCTACTTCTGCACGTTGCTGTTGTCGGTTCTGTTTTCGCACAACAGGCTCAGGCGCCTCTTCAGACAGGCTCTCTTGGAAAGCACCCTTTGAGCGCGGCTCAGAGTGCAAAACTCCATAATCTTGCATTGCAGAAAATCGCTGCTTACAAACAAACAAAAACCGCTTTGGTGTATGAATACCTCAGTCCACATGATGCTGTGTATTCTATCAATGGCGGAACTGCAACCTTTACCGGTTATGTAGATCCAGTGTATATGGATTCTACTGTGATGGTGAACTTCGGAACAGCTGCCAGCGTAACTACAATGAAAGCAGGTGGAATTTTCGATGCAAAATCCAAATATTACCCTCTGGCTACTCCTTCTCAGCCTTCTATCAGTACTTTCCAGCCTTATACAATTGATACAGTATTTGTAGCGGGTCAGTATTTCGCCAAGAACACAGCCGCCGGAGATACCCTTCAGGTTGAAATCAGCTGGGGTCCTAAAGGCAGTGCCTGGTATGCAGGTTTGCAACTTCCCGGACCTCCTGTTGAAAAATTCGAAATGCCTAAGAACGCAACCTCTACAGCTGCCGGCAACAAATGCTTTTCAACTGCACCGGCCGCCAACAGCAAAATCCTGAAACTTGTGTTGACAATTGCAGACACATCTTCGGGAGGAGCCCTGTTTGGTGTTCCGGCCAATCTGGCTATTCCTGCCGGATCTCTTGTCGGTATCCAGTATACCTTCATTCCTAAAGTAGCGAACACCACAGCTAACCAAATTTATTTCGCCTCTCCCGTCAACAATTCAACGATGAACTCTTTCCTTTCTATTCTGGATGAGCAAACCGGTCTGACGGCAAGCAATGGTGCCAATTATTTCTACGATTCAACTTCTTACGGTATCAGCGCAAACCTGAGCGAGACATCACGTTACGGTGTGTTTCCTGCTGCCCAGTCGTTCCTGAACGGGGATATGCTTCCTTACACCAACGATGGTTACAATTGGGGGATGGCTATCAGTTACATGCCTACCGGTATCAATGAACTTTCTAAATACGGTGTATCTCTTTCCCAGAACATGCCAAACCCTTTCAACGGAATCTCTGAAGTTGAATATGAACTGGCTGTTGCTTCCAACGTTGTGTTCACTGTTTACGACATTACAGGTCGTATTGTGAAAGAAAGCAACATTGGAACTGTGGATGCCGGAAAGCATTCGGTATTTATGAATTCTTCCGAATTCAGCAAAGGTGTTTATTTCTATAAC
>PLXK01000159.1:249-15929 GCA_003151415.1 Bacteroidota bacterium | reverse complement strand
TGCTGTGAATGGTGAATGACCCGTCGTCGGCAGTGCTGGCTCCGGCTCCGGTTCCAAGAATAACCACGTTGGCATAGGCAATGGGTTTGTTGTTTTCATCAGTCACGGTTCCTTTGATATCGCCTGTTTCTGAGCAGTAGAAGAGAATCATCCGGTTTGAGGCCCCGGCTTTTGTAAAGACGGAAAGGAGCAGAGCAGTGAAGCACAGCATTTTTACAAGTGTTTTCATTTTCGATGGTTTTAAAGGTTCATTTCCGGGGATGTTCTGTAAGGAAGACGCAGCAATTGCATAATTCCATAAACCGGATTTGAAGACAGAGGAGCATCTGAAATGAAAAAAATNNAAATACGAATGCCGATAATTGTAACATCATCTACTTGTTCGAGGCTTCCTTTCCAGGACTCAAAAGTGCCTGAAAGTATTTCATGTTGCATTTCCAAAGAGGCACCGCAGTTTTTAAGCAGCAAATCCTCGAGCTGCTTATACTTGAATTTTTTCCCTTTCGTTCCGCCAAACTGATCTGCGAAGCCATCGGTAAACAAATAGAAAATAAGGCCTTTACTGGTTCTGATTCTATGGGTTGTAAACGAGGCAGGATTATCTGTTTTTCCGATGGACTGCTTGTTGGCTTTTATTTCGGTTAGTTGTCCTTCGGCAATATACCACAAGGGGTTATTTGCCCCGCTCCAATAGGCTTCCTGTTTGTTGTCGGGTATGGCCAGGAAAGAAATATCCATTCCGTCTTTTACGTCGGAAGTGCTTTTGGCAAAGGTTTCCAGGACCAGTTCCCGGGTCATGTCCAGTATTTTTCCGGTTTCCCGCAGCTTGAATTCTTTTACTGCCCGGTTTAATGCATTGGAGCATACGATGCTGACCATGGCTCCAGGCACCCCGTGTCCGGTAGAATCAGCAGCCGCAATATATGTTATTCCGTCCAGATGTTCCATCCAGTAAAAATCCCCTGCAACAATGTCCTTGGGCCTGTAATAGACAAAACTTTCGGGAAAATGCTTTTTCACATTTTCATTATTGGGTAAAATGGCCAGTTGCAATCTTTTTGCATAGGTAATGGAATCGATGATTTCCTTTCGGTGTTCTTCTACTTTGTGTTTTTGAAGTTCCACTTCCAATTTTTGTTCTTCGACCATTGATTTCTGTTTTTCGATGGTGGTTTTCTGTCTTCTTGTTATTTGAAGCCTGTTGAAAATGACTATTGAAAAAACAAGGACAAGAATAAAACCACCTGCAACCGAATAGGTGATGAGATGCTGTCTCTTTCCTTCTTCAGCAGCAATGGCTTTTAATTTGTCCTTTTCAGCCTCGGCTTTGGCTTTGAGTTCCACCTCTTTTTTATCCACTTCAAATTTTGTTTTCAAATCGCCCAATTGCCGGCTGTTTTCAATATTGAAAGTGCTGTCTGTCAATTCTTTGAAAGTCACGTAATGTGCCAGGGCTTCTTTGTAATGGGCTGTTTTTTCATAAGCGGTTGAGATTGCCTGGTTGGCCGTTCTTTCAATGGAAATGTCCCCAATTTGTTTGCCGATCATCAATGCAGAATCTCCATAGAAGATGGCCTGTTTGTAATCCTTCAACCGGTTGTACAAATCACTCATGTTCGAATAACAGACTCCAATGCCCTGTTTGTCACCGGTTTTTCTGCACAATTGCAAACCGAGGAGATGATAGTCCAAGGCTTTCCTGTAATCTGACTGGATCTGATAAATAACGGCCATATTGCCATAACACAAACGTTCTCCGGCGATATTGTTTGTTGCTTTATTGATTTCCAGATCCTTTAAATAAAACTCCAAAGCTTTTGGATAATTGGCCTGCTCCTTAAACACAATACCCATACTGGAATAACAATTGCCCATGCCTCTTTTATTCCCCAGATCTTCCATTATTTTCAGAGCCTTTTGCTCATAGTCCAATGCAAGTGGATAGTTGAAAAGAATGCTGTAAATGTTCCCGATATTGCCGTAGCAATTGGCCATGCCTTCTTTGTCGCCGATCCCTTCTTTGACCTTCAGGGCCTTTAAATTGTATTCCAGCGCCTTTGTGAATTCGGATTCTTTGAGGTAAATATTGCCTATGTTGTTGAAGCAGTTTCCAATACCCATCCTGTTGTTTGTTTCCTGGAAGACAGCCAGGGATTTTTGGCACCAATCCATTGCTGTGGTGTAGTCTCCTTTGGCCCGAAAGGCAGTCGATAAGGTGTACATGGCTTTGGCCTCGTAATTGCGCTGTTTGCTTTTTTGAGCCAGTTCCAATTCCTGATGGGCAAGAATAACCCCTGTATCGGGCTTGTTGAACCGATAACTCCATGCAATTGCATCAATTGCTTTTAGCCGGCTGGTGTCGGCCTGGGTCTTGTTCTTGAATACGGTCCAGAGTGAATCTGCTTTCTTGTTTTGCCCCCAAAGCTGGGGAAAAATAAAAATAAATAAGAGGGTGGCGGTCCTTTTCATTTGTTGCAAATTAAAACGTGTAGACAAACATTGAACAAGTCAAGACCGGCAGCTCATACGCCGGCTCAAAGCGGTATTTATTTTCGGGGCGCCAATATCGGGGCCTATTCTGGTAAAACGGGGTTAAGATTGAATCGAATAGTTTCGGGAAACAAGCGGATCAAGCTCGCTTTGTGGAAGAAAGCTACGAAATTCTTTATATTTATTGAGTTTTAGGTCGCATTTTATGGAAAAGCTATACCCTCTGCGTCAGTATTTATAGAACACTCAAAAATGAAGTTGTTTATCCGCGGAAATACAAATGATCTTTCGGATGCCGGGCTTATCGAAAAATATAAGCAGAGCGGCGATAAGTTCTTTGTGGGCGAACTTTTCAAAAGGTATTCCCATCTTGTCTTTGGCGTTTGTCTGAAATATTTCAAAGACAAAGATGTAAGCAAAGATATGGTGATGCAGATTTTTGAAAAGCTATTTGATGAACTCAAAAAACACGAGGTCAAGTACTTTCCGGCCTGGCTTTGTTTTGTCTCACGCAATTTCTGCATCTCGGAACTGAGAAAGGAGAAAACCCGGTCGGGCAGGGAAGAGCTTGCTGAATGGACCGGGGAACAGAGCACCGACCCCGTGCTGGCCATAGAAGAAGAAAAAGAGCACGTCCTTCGGATGGAAGAAATGAAGGATGCCATTCTGCTTTTGAAAGAGGAACAGCGCCAGTGTCTTGATTTGTTTTACCTGAAAGAGAAGTCATACAAGGACATTACAGAATTGACCGGGTACTCTGATAAAGAAGTCAAAAGTTTCATTCAGAACGGAAAGCGGAATTTGAAAATACTTTTAAGCCAAAGCAATGTATCCATCCCTTCATAAGACAAACATTTTTGAGCCCTCAGCCTGCATATCCCCGGATGATCTGAGGCTTTATGGCGCGCATAAGCTCAGGGGCAGGAACCTGCGTGCTGTGGAAGAACACCTGGCCGATTGCGAACTCTGTTCTCTTGCAGCCGACGGTTTTCTTTTAACGGCCGTTACTGCTGCCGACTTGCAGGAGCTCCATGTCCGGATCGATTCTGTGGCCGGGACCTCCTGGTTTGCAAGCTGGGGCCGGTACGTGATTCTTTCTTTTTCTGTTCTGGCGCTGACGGCCGCAAGTATATGGCTTCTTTCCGGAAAAAAAAGACCCCTAACAAGTGCTTCTTACGGAAGCCATGCTCTGGGATTTCCATCAGCTTTTGCATGGCTGGTCCATGCCGCCACACCATCGGCGGTTTTGCACCCGGAGGCAATGAACTCAAATAAAAAAGACGGCGAATCCGAAAACGGTCTTACCACCGTACAAACCGAAAACTTCATACAGGTTCCTGTGGTAAAACAGAACACCTCCGGCAAGACAACACAGGTTCAGTCATTCAATGCCGATAATTACGCAAACAGCAACAGCGTGACCAACCCAAGAAACATGGCCGGCAATACATTCTCGAATCCGGGAAACAACCCGCTTGAAAGCAATTCCGCTTTTGTTTCGAGCCTGTCTAATGATAATAATAACAATGAAGTTCTGGTGCTTCCCGAATACAACAAACCTGTACAATATCTGTATACGCTGAAAGTGAGCGAATACAACGAGCTTTATTTTCATGCCCCTGTTGCTTCTGTTAGTCACGGTACACCTTCTCCCCAGGAAACGAAACAGCCCGGAATAAGCAATGCTGTGTTTGCAGATGAGTCTCACGCCCAAAGGGCAGATGTGATTCTGAAGGATGCGCTGCTTTATTTCAATAATGCAAATTATGGCGGGGCACTTGCCAAATTCAGGATTCTGCTTGATGTCAACGCGAAAGATGTCAATGCACTTTTTTACACCGGGATTTGCTATTATCGCATGAACCTGCCTGAAAAATGCATAGCCAGCCTGGATAAATCACTTCTTTCGGAGGACAATGCCTTTCATGAAGAATCGCTCTGGTACAAAGCCCTCGCTTTATTCATGAAAGGCGACAAAACAAGTGCAAGAGAAATCTTGTCTGAGATTGTGAAGGGAAGAGGGTATTACGCAAAACAGGCCAAAGAAAAACTGAAGGAGTTGAAATAACCGGTTTTGAATGTGACCGCTTGCCGGGAAACCTTGAAAATGGCCTCGCCATTTTTCTTCTATCTTTGGGCCTTGTCTTATGGAAAGCCCGAACGATAAAAAACTGCTCAACTGGATCATCCTGCTTGTTCTTGCCCTTGTCTGGGGAAGTTCATTTATCCTCATGAAACGCGGTCTGGAGATTTTTTCAAGCAGTCAGGTGGCCGCCATCCGAATATTCGTTGCTTTTCTCTTTCTTTCTCCGATTGCTTTCAGGCACATAAAAAAAGATCTGCTTCGGCATTGGAAGGCATTTCTTGGCATGGGCATGTTTGGAAATTTCATTCCGGCCTTTCTGTTTACAAAAGCGGAAACCGGCATAAGCAGCTCACTGACTGGCATGCTCAATTCGCTGACGCCTTTGTTCACAATCATTACCGGCATGATGTTTTTTAATATCCGCTCGCGCTGGCAGAATGTGCTGGGCGTTCTGATCGGACTCGCCGGAGCCATCGGCCTGATCGCCTCGGGCAGCGGAGCCGCTCCGGGTGCGTATTCGAATAGCTGGTACAGCATGTATGTGGTCGCAGCCACGGTGTTGTATGCACTGAGCGTAAATATTATCGGGAAACACCTCAAAGGAGTCAACTCGGTAACGGCAGCAGTATGGGCCTTGTTTTTTATCGGACCCCTGGCCGGTGTTTATCTTTTCAGTACAGATTTTGTCACCATCATGCAATCGCATCCTCACGCCTGGAAAGCCCTGGGCTATGTAAGCGTTCTCGGAATTTTCGGAACCGCCCTCTCGGTCATTATTTTCAGTGTCCTGATCCGGAATTCCAACCCGGTTTTCGCCTCTTCGGTAACCTATCTCATTCCTGTTGTGGCCATGATGTGGGGTATTTTCGAGAATGAATCTATTCACCTGATGCATTTTGTCTGGATTGGCGTAATTCTCGGTGGAGTGTATCTGGTAAACAGAAAATAAAGCCTTTTTCTGGGCACCTGATTGCATTATACTCCTTCTCTTCTACCAAAGGCTTAGCCCGGGTGAAGAATTAGGAAAGCGGAATAAAAACAGTATTTACGAGAAAGAATAATTGATTACCTTTGTAAACGCTAAGGAAAACACCCATGAACAAACCGGTTAACAGAATTCGCCCTTGTAAAGAGATGTGTTGGTGCTATCCGATCAACAGGGATTGACTTTATATAAAAATTGTTTACATTATTTATAAAGGTTTTTCCGGCAAAGGAGAAACCTTTTCTTTTTAACCCGGAAGGGGAAGACTCAATTTAGTGTTTCAGAAAAATGACAAAAACAGAAATAAAGAACGATGTGGTGATTTTGTTTGCCGGCGATTCCGGCGATGGAATCCAGCTGACCGGCACACAATTCACCAATACGGCTGCATTGTATGGAAATGACATAAGTACGTTTCCAAACTTCCCTGCCGAAATCCGCGCACCTCAAGGCACCCTGGCCGGGGTATCGGGTTTTCAGCTGCATTTCGGGAGCGTGGAGATACTCACACCCGGCGATGCCAGTGATGTGCTTGTCGTTATGAACGCTGCAGGTTTAAAAGCGAACCTCTCGCAGCTGAAAGAAGGCGGTATCATCGTTGCAAATTCCGAAGGATTCGATGCAAAGAACCTTGGCCTGGCCAAATATCCCGAAGGCGTCAACCCTCTTCAAAACGGTTCGCTCGACAAGTACAAAGTACACTCCATCGATATCACTAAGCTCACCCGCAGCTGTCTTGCCGGGTCAGGGCTAAGCACAAAAGAAATGGACCGTTCGCGCAACATGTTTGTGCTGGGATTGGTGTATTGGATGTATAACCGCTCTATGGATTCGACCATCGAGTACCTGAAAGAACAATTCAAGAAACGTCCGGAACTTGTGGAGGCCAACGTAAAAGCCATGAAAGCGGGATATCATTTCGGCGATACCATTGAGGCCCCGATGACACGTTACGAAGTGAAAGCAGCTGTTCAGGAAAGAGGTTCCTACCGGAATATCATGGGCAACCAGGCTACTGCCATCGGCCTTGTAGCTGCAGCTAAAAAAATGGGTCTGCAATTGTTTTACGCAACCTATCCGATCACTCCTGCTTCGGATATCCTGCACGAATTGTCGAAACACAAAAATTTCGGAGTCAAGACTTTTCAGGCTGAAGATGAAATTGCCGCAATAACCTCGGCAATTGGCGCTTCTTTTGGCGGCAATCTGGGTGTGACAGCTTCTTCCGGTCCGGGCATCGCCCTTAAAGGCGAAGCCATTGGTCTTGCCCTGATGCTTGAACTTCCGCTGGTCATTATCAATGTACAAAGGGGAGGCCCATCAACAGGCCTTCCGACAAAAACAGAACAGGCCGATCTTTTGCAGGCCCTGTATGGCCGCAACGGAGAAGCTCCTGTGGCCGTTGTCGCGGCTTCCACGCCCTCGGATTGTTTTCATATGGTTTACGAAGCCTGCAGAATAGCTGTTGAACACATGACCCCGGTATTTTTCCTCAGTGATGGATACATTGCCAACGGAGCTGAACCCTGGAAATTCCCTTTGGCTGCTGAACTGAAAGACATTCACGTAAATTTTGCAAAGAATACCCTCCAGCCGGGCGAGAAATACAGGCCCTACAAACGCGACGACAAACTGGTAAGGGAATGGGCCATACCCGGAACAAAAGGACTGGAGCACAGAGTAGGCGGAATAGAAAAGGAAAATGAAACCGGAAATATTTCATACGAACCCGAAAATCATGAACTGATGGTGAAGCTCCGTCAGTCAAAGATTGATAAGATTGCAGACTATATCCCGCTTCAGGAAATCGATTCCGGGCCGGAAAGCGGAAAACTGCTTGTTCTGGGATGGGGATCTACCTATGGTTCAATCAAGACCGCGGCCAAAGAGGCAAGGCTTGATGGCTGGGATGTGGCTCACGCCCACTTGCAGTACCTGAATCCTTTTCCAAAAAACCTGGGCGCGATCTTGCTCAAGTATGATCGGATACTGATTCCGGAAATGAACAACGGCCAGCTGATCAAAGTGATCAGGGATAAATATTTTATTGACGCCATGGGTTTCAATAAGATAAAGGGAGTGCCCTTCACAACGGCCGAACTGAAGAAAAAAATGACGGAACTGTCTGTGAAAATCAGGCCTTAATCACATGCGTCTTAAGAATCAATAGAAAAACATGGAAGCAACAAAATTAACTCCAAAAGATTTTGTCACCGATCAGGATGTCCGCTGGTGCCCGGGTTGCGGAGATTATTCGATCCTGAAACAGGTTCAAACGGTTATGCCTGAGTTGGGTCTGGAAAGAGAAAATATCGTTTTTATTTCGGGTATTGGATGTTCATCGCGTTTCCCCTATTATATGGATACCTATGGAATGCACAGTATCCATGGGCGTGCCACGGCTGTTGCAAGCGGACTGAAAGCCACAAGGCCGGAGCTGAGCGTGTGGATCGTTACCGGAGACGGCGATTCCATGTCCATCGGAGGCAATCACCTGATTCATTTGCTCAGACGCAATTTTGATGTGAACATACTCTTGTTTAACAACGAGATTTACGGACTTACAAAAGGACAATACTCGCCGACGTCACCGGTAGGCAAAGTGGCCAAGAGCACGCCCATGGGGTCTATCGATTATCCGTTCAACCCCCTGGCCTTGTGCCTGGGTGCATCGTCGACATTTCTTGCAAGAACCATGGACCGCGACCCGGTGCATCTGCGGGAGATCCTCAAAAGGGGCAATACCCACAAAGGAACTTCGCTTCTTGAAATATACCAGAACTGTAATGTCTTTAATGACGGAGCATTCGAGGTGTTTACCGAAAAGTCTACAAAAAAAGCGGAAGCCTTATTTGTGCAGCAGGACAAACCACTCATCTTTGGTGCAAACGGAGAAAAAGGAATCAAACTGGATGGTTTGAAACCCGTTGTTGTTGACCTGAATGCAGACGGGGTTTCTCCGGACGAACTCTGGATCCATGATGAAAAGGATAAAACAAAGGCTACAATTCTCATTAATTTTTTCGATGACCCGGCTAAAGAAGGTCATTTTCCAAGGCCATTCGGTGTGCTTTATGAAGAAATGCGCTTTTGTTATGAGGATGCACTCGCACTGCAAATGGCAGAGGCCATTGCTTTAAAGGGGGAAGGTGACCTCGATAAATTGCTGAAAGGGAACAATGCCTGGACAATCAATTGATTATTCCTTTTATGCCGGATAGGATGTCTTGAGTTCTTTCGGAATCCGGCATACGGGTATGGGTTCCATCTTGTGTTTGTTTGCATTATTCATGCGGGTGAAAATATCCAGAACCTTTTCCTCTCTTTGCGTTAATCCGGAGAAATCATGCGGGTTTTCCAAAAAAAGCATGGCCCATTCCAATTCATCATAGCTGGCGCCGATCTGATCTTCATCACTGCGACCGTCGGCCCACAAGCCATCGGTGGGTCTGGCCCTGAGGATACTTTCAGGCACTCCAAGTTCGGAAGCAAGGGCATAAACCTCTGATTTCATCAGGTCTGCAATAGGGCTGACATCGACTCCTCCATCGCCGTATTTTGTGAAAAAACCGACTCCGAAATCTTCCACTTTGTTTCCGGTTCCCGCAACGAGCAACTTGTTGTGACAAGCATATGCATATAAAGTAAGCATGCGTAAACGGGCACGGGAGTTGGCCATGGTCAGCCAGTCTTGGATATCCGCAGGAAGTGTTTCCTCCAGTTTGTCAAACATTCCAGTGAGTTCCACTTCCCGGGAAGAAACGTTTGGAAATTTTTGAGTGAGCCAAAGGATGTGTTCCTTGCTGCGGTCGTATTCGGCCGAATGTTGCCGGATGGGCATGTTCAAACACAGTGTGGCCTTTCCGGTAAGCGCGCAAAGCGTGGATGTGAGGGCAGAATCAATGCCTCCCGAAATGCCGACAACAAAACCTTTTGTTCCGGAATTGTCACAGTACTTCGTCAGCCAGAGAACAATGTAATCTGCAATTTCCTTTTTCTTCATGCTGCAAGCCTTAAAATAAAAATCCTCTCCCGGAGATATATGGGAGAGGATCAAAATTAGAGATAAAAAGAGATTAGAACAAAATGCCCACAGTTAAGGCGATGCCGTCACCGTAGGTGGTGTGTTTCAAATTGGTGAATCCTCCGGTATTATTGGCGGGAGAAAAGGAAGCTTTAGGGTCACTGGAGTTCGGATTACCGTAGATGAGATAATTTGAACTGGAATTGGAAAGGCTTGTGAATGCACGGTAATAGTTAAGACCGAAGGTCACGGCGGTGGTTCCGGAAAGCGTATATTCGCCGCCCAGGCCAACATTGAGGCTTGCCTTGAACAGATTGCAGTCGTTGTGTACATCCAGGTCGGTCAGCGTGAAGGATTTGCCTGAAGAGGACTCGACGACCTGATCTGTTGCTTTTGCAGTAGCAAGAACTTCGAGATTGCCTCCGAATATGCCGAAATATTTGAGTGGTCCGATCTGTTTTGTCATCATCTTGAGCACAACGGGAATTGTCACGTAGGTAGTTTTGACAACCCGGCTTTGAAGCTTATAGCTGGAATGGTTTGCAGGATCCCAATAAGAGGCCTGACTTGAAGCAGAGGCATTGAGTTCGGAATTGAGGTCCTTAATGGCAACAGGATTTTGGCTGTTGTCGGCATAGTATCCTATAGGTGTGGTGCCAACATTATAAACCTCTCCTCCTCCTGCAAATGTTCCTCCGATTCCGGTCATAAAATGTACCACATCCGTTACCCTGAATTCAAGGGATAGTCCAAATCCAAATTTCCCATTTACGCCATCATGCGCATATTCTTTTGTGTTTCCAGAACGAAGCCAGTCAATTTGCGGCGTGATAAGCATTCCGAATCGAACACTCTTTTGGTCGGTTTGACCGAAAATATTTGCGGTAATAGATAAAACAACAGCCAATACAAGTAATTTTCTTGTTCTCATTGTTAAATGGGTTTAGTTAAAGTATTTAATAACTTTGTTCTGAGTTTTTGTCCGGATTATCTACAATATTAAAGAATATTTTTCAAATGCGAAATTGGATTGTCCTGCTTTTCTTCTGTTCCTTCATCTTGTTTTCATCTTGCCGGAGAAACCCTTTGGATATTGATGTTTCGGGTGTAAAAACGGAACCCGTTAAAATCGGACGTTTTGAAAAAGACCTCTTTCAGGCTCCACTGAACCCTCAGGCACTTGCTTCGAAATATGGAGACTTTTACAGGGGATTCGTTGAAACAACGCTATGCCCCAATGGAATTGATGATCCCGCCTGCCCGGGCGGTATTCGCAGTTTTGTAAACGACAAGGATGTGCGCAGTGCCTATGCGGATTGCGAAAAAACATTTCCATCCATGTCCGGTTTCGAAGAAAACCTGGATGATGCTTTCCGGCATTTTCATTACTACTTTCCGGCACGCCCCCTTCCAAAAGTGAATACCATGATGTCGTATTTCAATTACTCCATGCTGCGTCTGGATAAATCCATCGGGATCGGACTCGAAATGTATTTGGGAGCCGATTGCGACTATTATAAACGGCTGGAGTACCCCAAATATAAGACAGCGACGATGAGAAAAGAATACATGCTGCCGGATTTCGTCAAGGCCTGGATGATTGTTGAATTTGAAGAGAAAAATCTCAAGGCCGATTTCCTGACCCGCATAGTCACTGAAGGCAAGATCTCCTATTTGATGGATGCCCTGCTGCCCAAAATGGATGATACTTTAAAAATGGGTTATTCGCAGAACCAATTGAATTGGTGTAAACAGAATGAAGGCCATATCTGGTCTTTTTTCATCAAACGGAAAATCCTATACTCTACCGATTATCAGGAAATTACTCAGTTCACAAATATCGGACCCTTTACCACCGGATTCTCAAAAGAAAGCCCGGCCCGCACAGGCAGCTGGATCGGCTGGCAAATTGTGAGGGCTTATATGGCCAAAAACAAAAACGTTACACTCCAGCAATTAATGGATGAAAAAGATGCACAAAAACTGCTGTCAGCCTCTTCCTACCGTCCCAAAATATAGGCAGAACAGAAAGCAGGCAACGAACAAATCAAATGAAACACATGAAAACAGCTGAAGTTAATTTTAAAATCACCCTGGATGAAAACAATTTGCCCATCAATATAGAGTGGTCTGCCTCCGATACGGGAGATGGGGGGAAAAGTAAAGCGGTAATGATTGCCGTGTGGGACGAAGTCGCTCAGCATACCCTTCGGATTGATTTGTGGACAAAGGAAATGCAGAAGGATGAAATGAAACGATTTTTCCACCAGAATCTGCTGACCATGTCGGATACTTTCCAGCGCGCCACAGGTGAGGAGAACATCGTTGAAGATCTGAAGGATTATTGCGAACATTTTGCAGAGAAAATGGAGATTAAGCCTCCTGCCTCGGGTAACTGATTTTTTCCACGTTTGGAATTTTCATGATTTCATTTTAGCTTCGTTCAGATCGAATGCAACTAAACTGTTTGTCATGAAAACTACCGCAATTTCCGTGTTTGCAGGCTTTTCTTTTTTGGGATCCTGCGACCTCTCCAACGCCCAGTCCACCTTCAATTCAAATTCGGCAACGATATATGCCACCGGCGGCTCCGTGATTCAGGTCAACGGAGGCATGGCATTGGGCGGAACATCGCATTTGCAGAACGAAGGTTCCGTTAACATTGCAACAAAAAATAATCCCGGCACCTTCGCCATAAACGACAACTCTGTTGTGCAGGGCAGCGGCACCTACCGGGTGGAGCAGGACTGGCTGAACAATTCTGTTTTTACAGCCAATAAAAGTACGGTTGAACTGAATGGAAGTACGCCCCAGTTCATCGGAGGGACTGTCGCCACGACATTTCATGACCTGCAATTAACGGGCACCGGAACAGGCCCGAACAGAAAAAAAAATCTTCTGGCAACAAATGCTTCGATTGACGCTAGCGGAATATTGGCAATCAACGACCGGGAATTGGATACGGATACCAATACCTTTTTTGTGCAGAATACGTCCGCTACCTGTGTGACCAATAATATAAGTCTGGGCTCTGAAGGATTTGTAAGTTCCACCTCTTCAGGAACTTTTTCTCGGGAGACAAATTCCTCGGCGGTCTACCTGTTTCCTACCGGTTCGAGTCTGGGAGTCACCCGTTACCGTCCGGTTGAGATTACCCCGGATTTTTCTGCTGCAAATACCTTTACTGCGCGTCTTGCCAATAACGATGCCACTCTTGATTTGTGTCCGGTTTCAAACCATTCAGCCAGGATTGCAAATCTGAACCCTTATTTTTATCATAAAATCAGGCACCCTTTGGGTTTGGATCATGCTGATGTAAGCATCTTTTATGATCCTTCTGTTGATGGAAATTATGATGGAATGGATCAATGGAATGTTCCGGCACCCTATATGTGGAATGATATGTCTTCGGTATCGGCTTCTGGAAGCAATGTGAACAGATCAGATTGGTCAGATTTTAATCAGGACCAATTCATTCTTGCAAACGAAAAGGAACCGCCAGTAATTATTCCCAATGTGTTTTCTCCCGATGGTGACGGGCAGAATGATTTCTTCGCCATTTCAGACGCAAATTTTGAGGCGTTTCACATCGAAATATTTGACCGCTGGGGAGTGAAAATGTTTGAAAGCTATGCTGCAGTTTTGGCCTGGGATGGCACCAACCTTGCCGGTCAGCCTGTAACCGAAGGCACTTACTTTTTTATATTAAAGGCCATCACAAAAAAAACAAAAACAGATTTCAGTAAAAACGGTTTTCTGACTTTGATGAGAAAAAAATAATTGCTTTGTGTTGATTCCGAAAAGGCAAAAAAGAATAGGATAGGATTTGTGAATTGGACTTCTGGACCTGCTTCAAACCAGTATTCAGGGTTTTATGAAAATTTTATTCGTGTCTGAAATAAATTCGAGGATTTCATCTTTTCCTTTCCTTTCCTGAGCAGAGGTGACAAAGTATTGAGGAAAATGCTCCCATGTGCCCTGCAAATATTTCTTGTACCGGTCAATGCTTTGTGCCAGTTGGTTCGTGCTCAGTTTATCGGTTTTAGTAAAAGCGATCACAAAGGGAATGTCATCGATTGCGAGCCATTCCATAAAATCAACGTCAATGACCTGAGGTTCAAGCCGTGAGTCGACAAGCACAAATACGCAAAGAAGATTTTTACGTTCAACAAGATATTCGGTAATGAATTTTTCCCATTGACCTTTTTTATCCTTAGATACTTTCGCATAACCATATCCTGGCAGGTCCACCAGATACCAGGAATTGTTAATGATGAAATGATTGATGATTTGCGTTTTTCCGGGCTTTGTGGAAATGCGTGCCAGGCCTTTGGTTCCGGTGATGACATTGATTAGAGATGACTTTCCCACGTTTGATCTTCCGATAAATGCATACTCCGGTTTGTCTGGCTTAGGGCATTTCAGATAACTGTCACAGCTCTGAAGAAATTTAGCGGATTTAATAATCATAAACCAAAGTGTTTGAAATAAGGATGAATGTATCCGAATAGAGCTTCCTTATCTTCTGTGTTCCTTTTCCTTTAGGTAGGAACTGATGTGACGTTCTTTTTTTGTATCGTAAATGTCTGCAATGCTGACAAGAATTCCGGTTTCTTCCACATCACCAAAATGCGCGTTGACAGAAGTGCCAAAATCTTTCATTGTGGAGGAAAGGTTCATATACGCGTTGACCAGTGGAGGGATATGCTCGCCAAGAGATCTTACGCGACGGGTGAGCAGGGTATGGTCATTCTTGTAGTTCATTCCCGTGAAAATTTTCTCAAATGACTTGATATCGGTTTTGTAATACAATGGATGAATGGGGCGAACGAGTTTATCTGGATCAGGAAAGTACAAGTTCATGAAATAATGAATCAGATCCCTGGCTGCAAAGTTGAAGTCAGGATACATGGTCACTTTACCATAGAAGTGCTTGACATCGGGATTGTCAACTACAATAGCTCCCAGCCCGTCCCATAAATTATCGAGAGAAAATAACCCTTTTCGGTTGTTGACACTTGGCTGGTAATGAGGCTGAACAAATGAGCGCCCGAGTTCAACAGTATAGGGAATGTATTCATCAACGAATTTTTTGCTGAAACTGAAAAGTTCCGTTGTTGCCAGTTTGATGATTCCGTTTTCTACCGGCGCATCCTTGCATTTGATATACCGGTATCCGCCGACGATTGCCTGATCCAGTGGGTTCCATACCACAAGTTGTTTATAGGGAGCATTGGCAATATCAAACTCGTCGATGTCAATTTCCTCTCCGGTTCCCCCGCCTGCTGCGCGAAAAGACAATTCCCTCAGCCGGCCGATTTCAAGCATAACATTAGGTGAGTCGTGCTGAGTCAGGATATAGATTTCGTTATTTCCGTTATTGCTGTAGCGCACAAACCGCTCTTTGTTGAGCTCGGCGAGAAGGATATTTCTCGCTATTGGTGCAATAATCGGTTTCATTCGCTCTTTACTTTGTTTTGATAGTTAAGATCAATTATTAATCCTTTGTCACCAACAGCTAAGATGGATGTCTGGCCCCCCTCCATAAACTCTTTAAACCTGATTAAAGAGAATGTCAAATTGAAATGGTTCCCCAAATATAGGAGTTATTGTCTAGTCGAATGCTAAAACGTTTTTTTTGCAAGAAAGAAGGCCGGAAAGATTGATCTCCCTGCATTTGATGTCCCCGTGTAGCCATGCCAGAAAAAGAAATAACGCTTGAAGGGATATGCCAACGGGAAGCATTCTTTCATCGCTCCATTCCCGGAAGCTTTTTTCAGGTGGCTCCTGATAGTCCGTATCAAAGATTCAACATGTACCGGATTCCAGATTGAAATCAGGTGAAGTTTAGAGAAAAAACGGACTCCACTGAATTCAGAGTGAACCCCAGCCCCTTTATTAACATTTGAATTTCTGGTGATTTGTTCTTAAGGATCATGAGTTGAAGCAAAAAAAGAACTCGATTCTGATGTGGAAATGACCTTTCCCCAAAGGGCTCCAACCCCGATTCAAAACTGGTTAAAAGCGAGCTTGGAATTGAAGAAGGAGAGGAAAACCGGACTCAAAACTACCTCATTTACATAAAGTTATCAACA
>PLXK01000159.1:0-234 GCA_003151415.1 Bacteroidota bacterium | reverse complement strand
ATGCTTCCTGGCGTTTTCAAGAAGGCTTTGCTGTCTGTTTTGGAAAAAGGTTTTGTTCTTAAAAGAAGTGTTTTCAATACCTGTCTGGAGCTCTATACAACTGATGGTTGGAAAGGAGTGATGAAGGATGTAAATAAACTAAACAGGTTTAAGAAAGAAAATATGGTTTTCATCCGCGCTTTTACTGCCGGATTAAAGCCGATTGAAATTGATTCTACCGGAAGGTTGCTGCTT
>PLXK01000121.1 GCA_003151415.1 Bacteroidota bacterium | reverse complement strand
TAGATGTGACCAAGCCACGGAAGGCATTTCCTAATAGTTGCGTTTACAAATAACAAGAAACCAACGAACTTGTAAAACTCAGTATTTTATGGGATATTTGGTGCAGTTCACCGCAACCTATGGTGGGCGCACCAGGGCTCGAACCTGGGACCCGCTGATTAAGAGTCAGCTGCTCTACCAACTGAGCTACGAAGTCATTTTATTGAATTAAAAAATTTCTCAATAATAATATAAATACACCATTTATGTGTTGTCACGTGTTACACCTGACAGCAATTATTTTAAGCGCTGATATTCGCCCTAATGATGTTCAACGCTCCTCCTGCTTTAAACCATTCTATTTGTTGTGCATTATACGTATGATTTGCTTTGATCTCATCCTTATCTCCGCCTTTATGATTGAACATGAGCGTGAGCTGAATATTTGGAGCAAAAGAATTTAATCCCACAATATCAATTGAATCATCTTCCTGAATTTTTTCGTAGTCATTTTTATCAGCGAAAGTAAGTGCAAGCATTCCCTGTTTTTTCAGGTTCGTTTCGTGAATACGTGCAAATGATTTTACGAGTACAGCGCGAACTCCTAAAAATCTTGGCTCCATTGCAGCATGTTCACGGGATGAACCTTCTCCATAGTTCTCATCACCAACAATAATTGAACCGATGCCTGCAGCTTTGTATGCACGTTGAGTTTCGGGAACCGCACCATATGCTCCGGTCAGCTGATTTTTTACAGTATCAGTTTTATCATTGAAGAAATTCACCGCACCGATCAGCATATTGTTTGAAATATTATCCAGGTGTCCGCGGTATTTCAACCAGGGCCCTGCCATAGAAATATGATCCGTGGTACATTTTCCTTTTGCCTTGATGAGCAGTTTCAATCCTTTGAGATCCGTTCCTTCCCAGGCCGCAAATGGAGCCAGCAACTGAAGCCTGTCCGATTCGGGCTTCACAAGAATCTGTACGGATGAGCTATCTTTGGCAGGGGCAAGAAAACCGGCATCGTCTACTGCGAATCCTTTTGGTGGAAGTTCCTGTCCCGTCGGAGGATCGAGTTTAACGGCTTTCCCTTCCTCGTTGATGAGGGTATCGGTAAGCGGGTTGAAACACAAATCACCGGAAATGGCAATTGCTGTTACCAGCTCGGGAGATCCGACGAAGGCATGTGTATTGGGGTTTCCATCGGCTCGTTTTGAAAAATTCCGGTTGAAGGAATGGACAATCGTGTTTTTGGGTTGCTTATCCGCATCCTTACGGTCCCACATACCGATGCATGGCCCGCATGCATTGGCAAACACACTGGCTCCCATCTCATGAAAAATCTTGATAAAGCCATCCCGCTCAATGGTAAAACGAACCTGTTCCGATCCGGGAGTGATGGTGAATTTCGATTTCGCTTTCAGCTTTTTATCTACAGCCTGTTTGGCCAGCGAAGCCGCCCGCGAAATGTCTTCATAAGAAGAATTTGTGCAAGAGCCGATCAGACCCACTTCAACATGTGTCGGCCAGTTGTTTTTCAGCGCTTCCTCTTTCATTTTTGAAATCGGGGTGGCGCGGTCTGGTGTAAATGGTCCATTCAGATATGGCTCCAGCTCATCCAAATTGATTTCGATGACTTCGTCGAAATATTTGGAAGGATCGGCATATACCTCGGCATCTGCTGTGAGATGTTGTTTGACTGCATTGGCAAGATCTGCTACATCGGCGCGGCCTGTTGCACGCAGATATCTTTCCATGGCCAGGTCGTATCCGAAAGTAGATGTGGTGGCACCGATTTCAGCTCCCATGTTGCAAATTGTGCCTTTTCCGGTGCAGGACAGAGATTCCGCTCCAGGACCGAAATATTCAACAACCTTATCCGTCCCGCCTTTTACGGTAAGAATGCCGGCAACTTTAAGAATAATGTCTTTGGCTGAAGCCCATCCGTTTAATTTGCCGGTGAGTCTGACGCCTATTTGTTTGGGCATTTTAAGTTCCCAGGGAAGTCCGGCCATCACATCACATGCGTCTGCTCCACCCACTCCAATGGCAATCATACCCAGGCCGCCGGCATTGACTGTATGCGAATCCGTTCCGATCATCATTCCTCCGGGGAATGCATAGTTTTCCAAAACCACCTGGTGAATGATTCCCGCACCCGGTTTCCAGAATCCGAGTCCATATTTATTGGAAACAGAAGTAAGGAAATTGTATACTTCCTGGTTCACGCGAATGGCGCGCTCCAGATCTTCTTTGGCTTCTGATTTGGCTGTAATGAGGTGATCGCAATGCACTGTGGAAGGAACGGCTACTGTTTTACGGCCTGCCTGCATAAATTGCAGAAGCGCCATTTGCGCCGTAGCATCCTGCATGGCAACACGGTCAGGATGAAAGTCGACATAGGATAATCCGCGTACAAAAGGCTTAGCGGGCAATGCTTCCGAAAGGTGAGAGTACAGGATTTTTTCAGTGAGAGTGAGTGGTCGTCCGACCATTTTCCGTGCAGCAGCAATTCTTTCCGGGAAAGAAGCATACACTTTCCGTATCATTTCAATATCAAAGGCCATAAGTGTTTAATTTTAAGGGATCAAAAATGAATAATTCAAGAACGAATTTAACAATTATACATCGATTACGCCTTAATATTTCTTTATTTTTCGACAGAAGCATGTACCTTTGAAAAATAGAACCGTAAAACTCCCGGCAGGGACAATGCGTTGATCGGCTCATCTGTAACGGAACAAATCAGGGCAAGTTCCGGATCACCGTTTCATCCACCTTTCTAAATATTTCAGCTTGTCTTCATTCTTAAAAGAAAACATAAAAATTTCACTGAATTCGATTCGCGGTCAGTTGCTGCGCACGGTGCTTACCGTACTCATTATCTCGTTCGGAATTACAGCTCTTGTCGGAATCCTGACAGCCATAGATGCAATCAAGGGATCGATCAACAGCAATTTTACCAGTATGGGTGCCAATACCTTCACCATTCGCAACCGGGAAATGACCTTCCGGGTAGGCCGGTCCGGGAAAAAACCCAAAAAATTCAGAGAAATAAACTTCAGGGAAGCCAATGCCTTTGTTGAAAAATACAATTTTCCGGCAGTCGCTTCCGTTTCAACCCTTGCCACTTTCTCGGCCACATTGAAATACAAATCGGGGAAAACAAATCCGAACATTCAGATTTTTGGTGTTGACGAAAACTACATGAACACCTCTGGGTATGAAATGGAAAAGGGGCGTAATTTTTCGGTTCAGGAAATTGCTTTCGGATCACACTCCATCATCATAGGCAATGAACTTGTGCCCAAGTTATTCAAAAACAAGGAAGCCCCCCTGGATAAGATAATTTCGGTGGGAAATGGCAAGTACAGGGTCATCGGGGTACTCAAGCCCAAAGGGAACAGTTCGGGTTTTGGCGGAGATAAAGTTTGCCTGCTTCCACTGACGAATGTGAGGCAGTATTTTCCGCGACCGAATATGTCGTATACCATCAATGTGCTTTCACCCAACCAGGCCCTGCTGGAAACTGCCCTGGGAGAAGCAACGGGCATTTTTCGGGTGATCAGGAAACTGAATACCGGAGAAGAGGACAATTTTGAGATCACAAAGAGCGACAATCTGGCCAATATGCTCATTTCTGACATCAAATACGTGACCATTGCCGCCACACTCATCGGGGTGATCACACTTCTAGGAGCAGCCATCGGGCTGATGAACATCATGCTTGTAAGTGTGACCGAACGAACAAAGGAAATCGGGATACGCAAAGCAATAGGAGCAACTAAAAAGGTGATACGCAGCCAGTTTCTTGCGGAAGCCATCGTCATTTGTCAGATGGGCGGACTGGCAGGAATTCTCTTTGGAATTATCCTCGGCAACATCCTTTCCTTTTCCATGGGCGGCAGCTTCATTGCGCCCTGGCTCTGGATCCTGACAGGGATAAGCATATGCTTTGTAGTGGGGGTTGGGGCGGGCATTTACCCGGCAATCAAAGCATCCAATCTGGATCCGATAGATGCGCTGAGATTTGAATAGGGTCTGGCTTCAAAGATTCAGGCCTTTAAAGGAAGGTAGACGAGTTTTTTTGTAGCAAAATACTCTTCGCTGAAAAAATCCTTCAGTTCATATATTTTTGCTCTCTTAAACAAAGCCAGTTCTTCAGCCAGATCTCCGCCTTTGAGGCAAAGTATTCCGTTGGTGATCTTATTGAAGCTTTTGGGAGATGCTTTGTATTTGACCCAATTGTAAAATTCGGGAAATGCGGCCACTGCCCTGCAGACAATAAAATCAAACTGCTCCTTGAGTTCCTCTGCCCTTTTCTGTTCAGCTTTGAGGTTGCTGAGTTTAAGTGCCGATGCAATTTCGTTAACAACCCGGATCTTTTTTCCGATTGAATCGACCAGAAAAAACTCGGCATCCGGAAAGAGAATGGCCAGTGGAACTCCCGGAAATCCCCCGCCTGTACCCACATCGAGAATCTTCGTGCCTTTTCTGAATTGAATCACTTTCGCAATGGACAGAGAATGAAGGACATGATGCTCATACAGCAAATCGATGTCCTTACGCGAGATCACATTGATTTTGGAGTTCCATTCCGAATACAGATCATACAAGCGCTCAAATTGCTCATATTGAAGTGAAGATAGTCCGGGAAAATAGGTGTGAATGATCTGTGAACGAAGCATAAAAATTGTGTTCTGGGTCAGCTTCTGATTGTCTTCCGTCAAAAACCAATAGTTTAAAATTTACCCTGCGAATTCTTGAGGATATTTTGTAAAAACTCTCTGGCACGGAAGAGTTGTGCCTTGACAGTGCCCAGCGGCAATTCAAGTTTGTCAGCGATTTCTTCATAAGAAAGCTCTTCGAAATAACGCATTTCAATAAGCATTTTATATCTGGGCTTCAGCTTTTCGACAACCTCACGCATCATCAGCACTTTTTGTTTTTTCATCACCTTCTCTTCCGGGTCGAGTTGCTCGGAACGCAGATCCATGGTCATCTCGCCACCTTCGTCATCCTGAAAAGGCTTGTCAATCGAAAATGTATTGTAATTTTTCTTTTTTCTGCGGATATAATCGATGCAATTGTTCGTCGCTATTTTGAAGAGCCAGGTGCTGAAAGCAAAATTAGGAGTGTACTGGGCCAGTCGCTTGAAAGCTTTGCCAAACGCTTCGATTGTCAGGTCATCGGCATCGTCTTTGTTATTGACCATTTTCAGCAACATGAAATAAACAGAATCCCGGTAACGCTGCATCAGTTCAGCGTAAGCCTTCTGATCGGCGTGATCCAACGCCCGCCGCACAAGCGAATAGTCGTATACCGCTTTATCCGAAAGATTATCGCCTAGGTCCATTTACTTTTCTTTTGGAATGCGTTTGAGAGAGCCAGAGCCGGGTATAAGCACATGAGCAGCAACTCCATGAAAGGCGAATATACTAATAAATCCATTTCATTGAGTCTGCGCATTGCTCCATTAAAGATAAGCATTTGCACCAGAAAACGAAATGCGAACAGGCCAAGGACAATAAAGACCAGAAAATGCATGCAAAGCAGGGCGATGAATGCTGCAAAAAAAAGGAATTGGGAAAAAGGCAACAATCCAAGAAACAATTTATCGCCGGTCTTATAATGAGGCCAGGTGGTGACATGTCTTTTTTTCTGACGGAACCATTCTTTGAATGTTTTTTTGGCCCGTGTAACGGTGAAACTCTGGTGATCGATTTCCACGTCAACATTTGTTTTTGTAGCCGCTTCATTGACAAACAGGTCGTCATCACCGGAAAGTACATGGTAATGGGATGCGAAACCTTTCTTCTGAAAGAATAAAGCCTTCTGGTATGCCAGGTTTCTGCCCACTCCCATATATGTTCTTCCTGCCATAGAAAAGGAAAGATATTGCAGGGCAATAAAAAAACAATCGTATCGGATCAGTTTGTTCAGAAATCCGGCCGACCGTTCGTGCGGACCGTAGCCAAGAACAATCTCATTGGGGCCTTTGAAATGCGATGCCATGTTTCTCAGCCACTGGTCACTTGAGGGTCTGCAATCTGCGTCGGTCATAAGCAAAAGATCGTGTTCGGCGCCTTTTATACCAACCATAAGGGCAAACTTTTTTCCATGGGAATAGTAATCATCCGGTTTTATGGTCACAATCTTGAGCTTTGTATCTTTTCGTGCAAATTCTTCAAGTATATCGCCCGTGTTGTCGAACGAGCAATCATTGACCATCACAACCTGGAAATTCGGATAGTCCTGGCTCAGAATCAGTGGCAGGAATTGGACAATATTGTCATCTTCATTGCGTGCACAGACAATGATGGACACCGGCGGAGTAGGATTGTTTTCCGCTTTCTTTTTCCTGAAAAAGGCCAAACGGCTAAATACACCCAGATAGTAAGACAACTGGATCAGGAGTGCCGTGCAAAAAATACAAAATAGGATGAGTCCGTAAGGAGGAAAACTGAAATTCATAAAATCCTGTAGCCGCTAAATGGCACATCGGACAAAATTAGCGGGAAGGGTCGTGCTTAATGTATTATCTTTGGCATGATTTAAACAAAGTAATTAACAAAGTCGGCTGCGAAATGTGAAATTAGACTAAAGGGATCCTTTTTGTTTGAATCATCCTTAATTCAGACATTTTGAATTCGCCGTTTATTCTATAAGCATCAGGCAGTATTTATTATTCCAACTACTCCCATAAAAGCGTTGAAATTTACCTTACAGCACAAAGACCTGCAAAGCAAAGCCCGGGCAGGATTGATCGAAACGGCCCACGGGGCAATCGAAACGCCTATTTTCATGCCTGTTGGAACCCAGGGGACAGTCAAGGCGGTCCATCAGCAGGATCTGAAAAATGACATCGGTGCCCAAATCATTCTCGGAAATACCTATCACCTTTTTCTTAGGCCTGGGCTTGAGCTGCTCGAACAAGCAGGAGGTCTTCATCGCTTTATGAACTGGGACGGCCCGATTCTGACAGATAGTGGTGGGTATCAGGTATATTCGCTTTCAGGAAGAAGAAAAATAACAGAAGAAGGGGTCAAATTTGCATCCCACATAGACGGCTCCAAGCTCTTTTTTAGTCCGGAATACGCCATTGACATTCAGCGAATCATCGGGGGAGATATCATTATGGCCTTCGATGAATGCACTCCCTGGCCCTGCGAATATGATTATGCAGAAAAATCCATGGAAAGAACACACCGCTGGCTGCAGCGTTGCTGCCAACGGTTTGATTCAACACCAGGCAAGTATGGTTATGACCAGACTTTCTTTCCCATTGTCCAGGGGAGCACGTTCCGCGATTTACGAATTCGTTCGGCCGAATGCATTGCTTCTTTTGGCAGGGAGGGAAATGCCATCGGAGGATTATCTGTCGGCGAACCGGCCGAAGACATGTATGCCATGACTGAAGAAGTTTGTTCGATCCTGCCTTCAGACAAACCCAGATACCTCATGGGAGTTGGCACTCCGGCCAATATTCTGGAAAGCATTGCTCTTGGAATTGACATGTTTGATTGCGTGATGCCTACTCGAAATGCAAGACACGGACTCCTGTTCACCATGAACGGAATCATCAACATCCGCAACGAAAAATGGAAAAATGACCTGAGCCTGCTCGATCCGGAAGGGACAAGTTTTGTGGATACCTTTTATTCGAAAGCGTATCTTCGTCATCTTGTTCATGCCGGTGAAATACTGGGCGCTCAAATCGGAACCCAGCACAACCTCGCTTTTTATCTCAGACTTGTCAAAGAAGCCCGCGGTCGTATCATCGATGGCACGTTTTCTGCCTGGAAGAACAGCATTGTTAAACAACTTTCGGTTAAATTATAAAACCATTGGTTGAAAAAAGGAGATCAAAAGACGCATGAAAAAGCTCGACTGGTACATTTTGCGCAAATTCCTGGGCACTTTTGTGTACTCCATTTCGATCCTTGTTGTGATCATCATCATATTCGATGTCTCTGAAAAGATCGAAGACTTCTTTCGCACCAAACCCAGCCTGAATGAAATTGCTTTTGATTATTATCTGAATTTCATTCCTTATTTCGTTAACTCTTTCAGCTATCTCTTTACATTCATTGCCGTCATTTTTTTCACTTCCCGTCTGGCTTCCCGAACCGAGATCGTTGCCATTTTAAGCAGCGGGATAAGTTTCAACAGGCTGCTTCGGCCCTATCTGATCGGCGCAGCAGTGATTGCTTCCGGCTCCCTGTTCCTCAATAATTTTATTATTCCTCATGCCAACCAAAGGCGTCTGGATTTCGAAGAAAAATACATCCGGGTTGCCTATGCCTACAACACCCGGAACATTCACAGACAGATAGAACCCGGAACCTTTGCTTACATAGCCGGATTCAGTACCAAAGAGCGGACAGGATACAAATTCTCTCTTGAAAAATACAAGGGCAACGAATTGTATTATAGAATGAACAGCGATCACATCATCTGGGACAGCATCAGGCATGTCTGGAAAATAATGAATTACAATGTCCGGGTTTTCAAAAACCTGAAAGAAACGATGCGTTTCGGAACAGAACTGGATACGCTTATTCCTCTTGATGTCAAAGAATTTACCCAGCGACCGAACAATATTGAAACCATGAATTTCAATGAGCTGAACAATTACATTGACGCGCAAAAACAAAAGGGGGCTGACAATCTTGAACTTATGGAAATCGAAAAGCAATCGCGGATAGCCTTCCCCTTTGCCACATTCATTCTCACATTGATTGGCGTATCTCTTGCCAGCAGAAAGGTCAGGGGTGGCATAGGCATGCATATTTTATTCGGCATCGTCATCAGTTTCTCTTACATTCTCTTCATGCGGTTTACCAGCGTTTTTGCCGAAAAGGGAGCGACACCAGCCTATATCGCCGTTTGGATTCCCAACATCCTGTATGCCGGATTGGCGCTTTATTTGCTCAAGAAAGCCCCCAAATAAGGGTCCGGAAACCGGAACAGATTAACCTGCAGTTTTACGCAATGTATAAAACAAATGCCTCCTGCTTATGGACTGTATCAGATTGGGGCATAGCTGCGACGGGGGCAAACACAAGTGGAAATTTCTACCTTCCCTAAATTCAGGCAAGAAGCCCTTCCCAAACAAAGGAGGAATCAAATTTTTTCATCATTCTGGTCTTCTCATCAAAAATACCATAGATGGCCGCACCACTTCCCGTCATTGAAGCGTAAAGGGCACCTTCATCATAAAGCGCTTGTTTTATTGAAGCAAGAAGAGGATGGATTTTAAAAATGCTTTTTTCAAAATCGTTTTGCAGAAAGCCTTTCCATTCGCTGACCGGAGAAGAAGTAACGAAATCTTCGAGGGCAAAAACGGAGTCCTCCGGCTCGATCAAACGGTAAGCCTCGGCAGTACTGATGTGCACCGAAGGACATACAAGAACCAGCTTATATCCTTTCAGGTTTAAATTGACCGGTTCCATCTCATCGCCCCTTCCGGTTACCATAGCGGCTCTGTTGGTGATAAAGAAAGAACAGTCGCTCCCGAGTTGTTTTGCATAATGATGCATTTCTCCCCAGGCCAGTCCGAGTTCCATGCAGTCGTTGATGAGCCGGATAAAAAATGCGGCATCCGACGATCCTCCGCCGAGACCCGCGCCAATTGGTATGTTTTTATGAAGATGAAGCCGCATTCCCGGAATCGGGTAGTCCTTTCTGATTAGTTCGTATGCCCTGAAACAGAGATTGGAAGCAAGATCCCCCGGAATAGAAATACCGGAAGTGCTCAGAATCAAGCTTTCGTTCTCTTTGGCGGGAAGCAATTCCAGCGAATCGCTCAAAGCAATGGGATAGAAAACACTTTCGATGTTGTGAAAGCCATCCTGGCGTTTACCAAGCACTTTCAGGCCAATATTTATCTTTGCGGTTGGAAAACAGATCATTTCGGTGCAAAAATACCTTTAAATTTACTGTATCCAGACCAATTAAAAATATTTTTTATACTTTAGCAGGCATCTAAAACTGGCCCATAAAGCATGAATTTTCTTGAATTTGAAAAACCGATCGCTGAACTCATTGAAGAGCTGGAAAAAGTGAAAAAGACCGGAGAGAAGACCAAAGCAGATGTCTCCTCTCTTATCCTTGACCTGGAAGGAAAGATTACCGCGACACGGAAAGAAATTTTCGGAGCCCTCAGTCCCTGGCAGCGTGTTCAGATGAGCCGCCACCCGGACAGACCCTATACCCTGGCCTATATTTCAGCCCTGACCAACAATACTTTTATTGAACTTCATGGTGATAGAACCGTAAAGGATGACAAAGCCATGGTTGGAGGTTTTGGAAGTGTCGACGGACAAACCATTATGTTTATCGGGCAGCAAAAAGGAGTGAATACGAAAATGAGGCAGTACCGCAATTTCGGGATGCCCAATCCGGAAGGGTATCGCAAAGCCCTGCGGCTGATGAAGCTTGCGGAAAAATTCAACAAGCCCGTTGTCACACTCATTGACACCCCCGGAGCTTTCCCCGGATTGGAAGCCGAAGAACGCGGACAAGGAGAAGCCATTGCCCGCAACCTTCTTGAGATGGCCAGACTCAAAGTGCCAGTTATTTGTATAATCATCGGCGAAGGAGCCTCGGGAGGAGCATTGGGAATAGGTGTTGGAGACAAAGTTCTTATGCTTGAAAACACCTGGTACTCGGTTATTTCACCCGAATCCTGTTCTTCCATTCTCTGGAGAAGCTGGGACTTCAAGGAACAGGCAGCAAGAGTGCTGAAACTGACAGCGGAAGATATGCTCAGCCAAAAACTTATTGATGGAATTGTCAAAGAACCGCTGGGCGGGGCCCATTCCGATCCGGAGGGAACTTTCGCAACCGTCAAATCGGAAATACTTTCCAATCTTGCAGAATTAAAAAAATTAAAAACTCCTGATTTGATTGCCAAACGCATTGCCAAGTTCTGCTCGATGGGCGTCGTTATTGAAAACTAAAAAACAAAATTCATTATGAACCGAAAACTAAATCTTCTGATTTCCGGACTTGCACTCTCTTCATTCGCCCTGTTTTCCTGCGGCCCCAAACCTGTTGAAAACCGGGACGAGGAAATAACCAAGGATACATTAAAAAATGCTGTTGTTGCGGATGTCAGTCTGATCCGTGCAGATATTCCTTCGCCAACTGCCATATCAAAAAATTTCAATAAAGCGGGTTATGCGTATATGAAGAACCTGCTTAACCCTGCAAGCAAAGGAAGCAGCTACTCAACCAAATATCAGGCTGCTTTTGGAATGGGAGCTTTTGGCGCCGATCTGGGTTACATCGGTTCTTACAACCAAAATGCCGATGCAGCAGAATATCTGGCTCAAGTCTCTAAACTTGCTCAACAATTGAAAATTGAAAGCGCTTTTGACCCTGCCTTTATTCAAAAAATGGGCGCTGCAAAAGGCGACTCCATCAATGACTTGCTCAATGAAGCTTTTGGAAAAGCGGAACGCAATCTCCGTTCCAACGACCGTATGGCCACGGCTGCCATTGTCATATGCGGAGGCTGGATCGAAGGACTTCACATTGCAGTTGAAGCCATCGGATCCAAACCCAAAGATGCCAAGAATGCCGACCTCTATCATGACATTTACGTCCATGTATATTCCTTCATCCATGTGCAGGATTTATTGAAACAATATGAGAAAGATCCCGATTGCAAAAAACTGATCGATGAGCTTAAGCCATACAACGACATGTTCAATGACTATGCAAATGCCCCCAATATTGGCGATAAGGATTTAGGGAAACTTAAAGACGCACTAAACGTTCTGCGCACACATCTTCTTTAAGATACCGGGAATAATAGTCTGTTCTCAATTCAGACAAATAAAAAGAGAAGCCGCTGGCTTCTCTTTTTATTTGTCTGAAAACGGTTTCTCTTTTCAATCCATTTGTTTCATTTATTATTCAGTAAATGGAAATTGAGAATTGTATCGGTATGCAAAACGGTATGTTTCAGCGAGGCACTGGCATAATCATAAACACTCAGGGTTTTTAGGCAGGAGGCAAGGACTTCATTTTTCAATCCATCGTAGTAAATGGCAGATGCGGCAATTCCACTGATAAAGGGAGTCAGACTGCTGACACTATATTGATACTTATAGATAATGCCGTCAGAAAGTGCGATCAGGTATGTGTCCGGATCAACTTGTGCGGCAGAGAGGATAATACCCACCGGAAGCGGTTTGGGCGACCAGGTTCCGTTGGCACTGATTGTGTAAAGTAAAATTATACCTTGTCCGGCATTGTTTCCAAAAATAAAAACATGATCGGGATCCTGCTGGCAGAACTGAACCACCTTTTGGTTTAAAGGAAGCTCTTGAATTCCAAAGCCCGTCAAACCATTATTCAAAACCAATTTGGAGCTCGAGTTGGTTACATAAATCTGCTCGTTTAAAATATTGTTTCCCGTTGGGAATATTTTACCCGGATGATAATTGCTCTGAGTCAGCAAATTGAAACGCTGATTTCCGCTGGTGTCAAATGCTTTGATGGCACCGTTAAAGAACGGGGCATAAACCAGAGTACCCGAAACAAAAGCTCCGCAAAACCAGGGATTGGATCCGGGAACAACGGGCTTGATCCAGGAAATTGCTCTTGTTTTCAAATCAATGGCATTGAAATTTCCGGTATAAGCTCCGCTTACATACAGCTGCTGAAAATAGGAGCTGATATCAGAACCGGAATAATCGCCGTTAAGAACAAGCACAGGACTAATCAGGTAATTGGTGTCAAGCTTAGAAACAATGACGGAAGTGGTATTCCTGGAAATCAGGTAAATGCCCATCCGTTTGTAAGGCGCTGCCTGAATTTGTATGTGAACGAATGAATTTGTGACATTTACGCCATCAGAAGCTGATACCTTCAAGGAATATGTGCCGGAGGAAAGATGCAAATCCGACAATTCATACCCGAAAACAATTTGGGCCACCCGTCCATTCACATGAATCACGGCAGCGGACATAACAGCAGTTCCGGAAGAGTTAAGCACAGTTACTGCCACAGGATCAAGGCGTTTGTCATCACTGACATTCACATTGACTGGAATCGTATCAAATACATGGTAAACCTGCCCCTGTAAGGGGCTGTTAATAACTATAACCGGCGGACTTGTATCTTCCTGCTTCTTACAAGCGTTTAAGAAAACAAGAGTGAAGAGAAACAGGAAACTGAAAACGAAAAATTTCATACGCATCCTGTAAAGTTAGTAATTTGGAGATTATTGGGTTTTCGGACCACCGGCGGCGATTTCGAACTTCCGGCAAATTTGTTTTTTTCTTTTGGCTGTTCGGTTGCAATTCCGGAGCACATTCGAAATCAGAATCCGCTATAGGGGTAATTATCAATTCAATGACTTTTCCTGATGATTTCCGATGTTGAAAAGATGTTTAACGAATGTTTAAAAGTAGGGATTTCAGGGGCTGTGAATTAAAGTATTTTTGAATCCCTTTTTACAAGACAAGTTTATAGGCCCCAGGCCGAATCACGATAACCCATTCTGAGCATGAAAGAAATTGATGACAAGAAAAAAGATACGCGTACGGGCATTAAAAGACTCAATGTCATGAACCAGCAGATCTTTGAAATCGGCAAACTGCCTCCGCAGGCTGTCGATCTTGAAGAAGCGGTTCTTGGAGCCATGATGCTTGAGAAAGATGCGCTTACCAATGTCATCGACATTCTCCAACCCAAGAGCTTTTACAAAGAAGCCAACGGACGGATCTTCAGTGCCATACAACGATTGTTTGCCAACAGCGAACCCGTAGATATCCTCACCGTTACAAACGATTTGAAAAAGAGCGGGGAGCTGGAGATTGTTGGTGGCGCGTATTACATCACTTCTCTGACAAACCGAGTGGCATCTGCAGCAAATGCGGAATTCCACGCCCGTATTATCTCGCAAAAATATATCCAGCGTGAATTGATCCGCATTTCAACAGAAACAATCCGAAATGCGTACGAAGACACCACCGATGTATTTGATCTTCTGGATCAGGCCGAGAGTTCATTGTACACCGTTGTTGAAACCAATATCCGAAAGAATTACGACAAGATGAGCACCCTTCTTGGGCAGGCGATCAAACAAATAGAGGCCGCACGAGCTCAGGGAGATGGCGTTACCGGTGTTGCCAGCGGATTTACCGATCTGGACAGGATGACTTCAGGCTGGCAGAATTCCGATCTGATCATTATTGCCGCAAGGCCTGCCATGGGAAAAACGGCTTTCGTGCTTTCACTTGCCAGAAACGCAGCAGTGGATTTTGGNNATTTTGGAAAACCAATTGCTATTTTTTCCTTGGAAATGTCATCCATACAGTGTGTCAGTCGTCTGATTTCCAGTGAAACTGAACTCAGTGGGGAAAAATTACGCAAGGGCCAGCTCGAGGATCATGAGTTCGAGCAGCTGAATTCCAAAATCGGAAAACTCGCCGATGCGCCTATTTTTATCGACGACACCCCTGCACTATCCATTTTTGAATTGCGTGCAAAAGCCCGGAGGCTTTCACAGCAACATGGCATCCGTATGATTGTGGTGGATTACCTCCAGCTTATGACTGCCGGAGGAGACAACAACAGGGGAAACCGTGAACAGGAAATCAGCAGCATATCCCGGTCCCTGAAGAGTATTGCAAAAGAGCTAAACATTCCGGTGATTGCGCTCTCTCAGCTGAGCCGGGCTGTGGAAACACGCGGAGGCGACAAAAAACCACAGCTCAGTGACCTTCGGGAATCTGGCGCAATCGAACAAGACGCAGATATGGTTATCTTCATTCACAGACCCGAATACTACGGGCTTGAAGCCGATGAAGCAGGCAACTCCACACAAGGCAAGGCCGAAATTATCATTGCCAAGCACCGAAACGGAAAAGTTGGAAGCGTAAATCTCAAATTCATAGACCGTCTCGCAAAATTTGCCGATGGAGACAATTACGATGCCGGCGGTGGTGGTAAAAATTACGATGCTTCAGGTGGACTTGAACCCAATACGGATTTCAACCAGAGCTCCAATAAAGGCACGGTCATTCGCGGATCAAGAATGAACGATGTGGAAGAGGAACCTTTTTAGCCTGTCACTGAACAGCAAAACAGGTCCTGTCTATTTTCTTTCCTGATATTTTTTTCTTTCCCCCAGACATAGAAAGGGTTTGGTGCTCTCTAATAATTGGGCCGGATCTCAGGTAAGCGGTATTTTTTCGTAATTTTATGAAGCTACGAGAACCTGTTTGGTATGAAACGAATCCTTTTTTTTCTTCTTTTGATTTGCAGTTTTTTGCAGCTGCGCGCGGCATCAATCCTCATCCCGATGGACGAGTCGCAAAAAAATCACCTGAAAGCTTATGGAATTGCCTATTACATACTCACAAAGCAGGTGGATGTACAATGGCTGCTTTACTATCGGGGCGGTGCCTTCATGTTCCGGGATGATAAAAGTTTTGAAAATGAATGTCTCATCCGGGGCGTTTCATTTGAAGTCATTGCAGACGGGCGGGCAAATTCTATTCTAGCCGAAATTGCCAATCCCGAAGCCAATATGGATGTTGTCAAACTCGAGAAGGCACCCAAAATTGCGGTCTATACCCCAAAATCCAAACAGCCCTGGGATGATGCCGTTACCCTTGTACTCACCTATGCTGAGATCCCCTATGACATGATCTATGATGACGATATCATTCAGGGAAAACTCCCCGTGTATGACTGGCTGCACCTTCACCATGAAGATTTCACAGGGCAATACGGCAGGTTCTGGAACGGTTTTAACCAGGCTCCCTGGTATAAGGATCAGGTAAAAGAAGCAGAAGCAACAGCAGCGCGCCTGGGTTTTGCAAAGGTGTCGCAACTCAAACTGGCGGTGGCAAAAAAAATACGTGATTTTACTGCAGGTGGCGGATTTTTGTTTTGTATGTGTTCGGCCACAGATACATATGACATTGCCCTGGCAGCAGAAGGTGTGGATATTTGCGAAAGCATGTTCGATCATGATCCGGCAGACCCAAACATGCAAAGCAAGCTGGATTATTCCAAATGCTTTGCCTTTCAGAACTTTCACTTATCTGCAGATCCGCACAAATACGAATTCAGTGATATCGATACAAAAAACACCAGGGAACTGAAATACCACGTTACACAGAAGAATGACTATTTCACTCTTTTCGAATATTCGGCCAAATGGGATCCCGTTCCCTCCATGCTGTGTCAGAATCACGAAACACTCATCAAAGGTTTTTGGGGGCAAACCACTGCTTTTGACAAAACGTTTATCAAATCCAACGTCCTGATCATGGGCGACAATAAAGCTGCCAATGAAGCGCGTTATATTCATGGCGAATTTGGCAAAGGCATGTGGACTTTTTACGGCGGACACGACCCGGAAGATTACCAGCACAGGGTTGAAGACCCTCCTACTGATCTTAGTCTTCATCCAAATTCTCCGGGATACCGATTGATCCTAAACAATGTTCTCTTCCCAGCTGCCAAGAAGAAAAAACAAAAAACCTAAAGCCTGAATCCTTGCCCCGAGATTTTTTCCTGTTCAAATGCATATAACATTGTGATCAGTACACATGCTTGAGGAAAAAGAAACAACCAACCTGAAAAGAAAACGGGCAGGAAAGATTAGGTTGCATTTTTGGAAAGGCTGCGTGACGCGATATGGCCAATCTCAACCAGACTATTAATTGTTGAATATCCAGGAGATGCCCAGTTTCAATGCCCTGTCGGGAGCAGGCTGATGGGTAGCCAGATAATAGGTGTATGAAGGGAAACCGGAATTCAGGTTTTCATATTTTACAAAAAGTCTTACTGTTAGGACTTGTGCACTGACGTAAAAGTCTGCGAAGGGATAATTGCCAATCATTTTGGCCGATTGCGTGTAAAACTGACCGGTTGCGGGCATGTAGCTGTTTGCGAAATAAGAAGAAAAGAAAAACACATCTACACCTACCTGATAGGTTAGCTTGTGTTGCAGATGGTGTCTGAAAAATAAGCTGTGTTCGGATACCCATTCAGGAAACTGAAGAACAGTCAGGTCTGAAGAATGTTGCCAGGTAATCCGGTTATTGAAATTCCAATTACCGAACCGCAATTCTTTATACAAGTATGCACCTGCAACATCCACTTCCTGCCGTAGCTGGATCGGGCTAGCTGTCACATCATAGTATACCATATTTTGATTCTGTCTCGCAAAGGCACCGATTTCAAACCCATATCCGGGAGAACGTACAAACAGCTTTGCCGAATTGAGTGTTTCTTTTCCGAAGTTGTTGTTCCATTTGAAATTATTCGAGCTGTATACCAGATTCATATAGTCGGGTGTGAGGTCGGATGCGATCAGGCTTGCACC
>PLXK01000137.1 GCA_003151415.1 Bacteroidota bacterium | reverse complement strand
TCGGACGATTGTTCGGTTTGAGCAGGGAAATGAATTTAAGAATTTGACATCCGGGCCCGGATTGGCTGACTTGAAAGGAAAACCAGAATGAGCACATCAACACGATATGGAATACAAGGACTATTATAAGGTTTTGGGCGTCGACAAGAGCGCGACGGCAGAAACAATCAAAAAGGCTTACCGCAAACTGGCTGTCAAATACCATCCCGATAAAAATCCNNATGTACTGAGCGATCCGGAAAAAAGAAAAAAATACGATGAACTCGGTGAAAACTGGAATCAGTACCAAAACAGAGGTTCGGGCCGGGAGGATTTTGACTGGTCACAATGGCAAAGCGGAGGCCCTTCACAAGGCAGACAACAGCGCTCATCCGGTTTCGGGCATCAGGGCGGAGAAGATTTTTCTGATTTTTTCGAATCTATTTTCGGACAAGGTTACAGCTCCCAGGGAGGAGCACGCGGAAGAAGAGCTGCTGCGGGTGAAGATTATTCAGCCGAAGCCGAAGTTTCACTGGAGGAATCCTTTGCCGGATGCAAGCGCCAACTCGGGGTCAACGGTTCCCTGCTTGAAGTAACTATCCCGCCCGGTGTGAAAGACGGGCAAACCCTTCGTCTGAAAGGACAGGGAGGGAAAGGGCAAAACGGTGGCCCCGATGGAAACATCCTCATCACCATACATGTTCCTGCACATCCTGCCTTCCGTGTTGAGGGCAATGACCTGCATGGAGATGCGCCGGTTGATCTCTATACGGCCATTCTGGGCGGGAAAGCCTTGGTAAGAACTCTCAAAGGAGCCATCCGCATTGATATTCCGGCCGAAACGGAAAACGGAAAAGTGCTTCGCCTCAAAGGAATGGGTATGCCTGTGTTTGGCAAAAAGAAAGAATCGGGCGATTTGTATCTGAAACTCAAAGTGACTCTGCCTCAAAAGCTTTCTGAAGAGGAGAAAGAACTTTTCAAGAAACTGGCTTCAGTCAGAACCAGCCATCAGGAAGCGGCGAAATAAGCCGGAAACCAAATCTGAATACGCTATTTGATTTAGCCCGGCCTGAATCAACAGACTTCTCTTTTATCACCATCCATTCTTCTTCACGGGCAGACTCCCCTGCCCTGGAATACTCCGTCTTTAAATACCTGCCATTCGTAGGAACAAACCGATTGTTAGCAACCGATTGACTGCATTTTCATTGCATGAAATAAGCGCTTTAAGAAAATGCGTTTGTTTAACTTCTATGAATTTTTCTATATTTGCCATCACTGATCCCAACCATCTGACTTGATATTTCATCTTAAGAATCAGATAAGTCACGTTTGAGATAAATTAAGTTGTCTGAATACGAATCTTTCCGGATTCTTAAAAACAAACAAATGAAAAAAACACTCTTTGCTTTTGTCGCCATTTGCGGTCTGTTTATGAGCGGATGTTTAAAGGACAATTATTCAGTCATTCATCCTCCTCCGGCGCCGGGTCCTCCTAAACCATGCGATACCGTTTCGAGTTTCTCTCTGGGGGTGACTCCTATCTTTACAAAATATGGTTGTACTGCCGTGAATTGTCATGCTACTGCCGGAACCCCAGGAAGCGGGGTTGTTTTAGACACATGGAAAGGCACGAATAAGGCCAACAACAACGGATTGCTTTTACCTGCAATCAATCATGCCCAGGCCAATGGAAATGGCGGAATATTCTGGATGCCACTGACAGGTAATTCTTTGACTGCCTGCGAAGTAGCGCAAATAACCAAATGGGCAAACGAAGGAGCTCCCAATAACTAACCAATCAGCCTAAAAATTAAGTATGAAAAGAATACTAATTGCTACAGCAATGCTTTGCTTGTCTGTTGGTGCATTTGCACAGGATGAGCTTCTGAATCTGATGAATGAAGGCAATGATAAGAAAGCGAAAGATTACGCTATTGCGACCTTCAAAACAACGAGACTCTTCAACTTCCACACCATTGAAACCCAAAGCAAGAGGACCCTGGATTTCAGGATTTCACACCGTTTCAGCGACATGACTGTTAAAAACCCGGCCAGTCTGGGCCAGACAGCCTTTGGTCTGGATGGTTCTGCCAGCATTAAGCTCAGCCTTGAATACTGTTTCGACGGCCGTTTCCAGATCGGCGTGTCCAGATGCAACGATCAGAAAATCGCGAGCGGTTTTGCCAAATACCGCCTGCTCAGACAGACAACCAACAAAGGAAACCCTGTAAGCATCACGCTTTTCACCGGCATCTACCATACTTTTGTGCAAACCGGTGATGACTATTATGCAAAAGCGCTGGATCGTCTTTCATTCTGCCATCAGATTATGATTGCCCGTAAGTTCAACAGAAGATTCAGTTTTCAGGCTGGTTTAGCCATGGTACACTACAATATTGTTCCTTATCCAACCGATAAGAACGATCTGTATTATGCCACTTTTGTTACCCGCTTCAAATTGACAAACAGAATGGCCATTACAGCCGAATATGCTTATGGCCTGAATAACAACAACGGCGTTATCCCCACCACAGGTGGTCCCAATGTACCTTACCCGCCCGCAACAGTAACCAACGGCTTGACTTCACCTTATTACAACAGCGCAAGCATCGGTGTGGATATAGAAACCGGCGGACACGTTTTCCAGATTGGCATCTGCAACTCCTACGGCCTGGATGAACCTGAATATTTTGCACATACAAACAAAGACTGGATGCAAACCCAGATCCGTCTTGGATTCAATATTTCAAGGGTATTCGATTTTTAAAAAAAACCGTTCCGCTTACAAAAAAGGCTGCAGAGAAATCAGGCAGCCTTTTTTATTTGGCCGTATTTTCGGAAAGAAGGAGTTCGGCCACTTTTTTATCGATGGGGAAACTGAATTCAGAAGGGCTCAGCTTGGACAAAGGGACCCAGCGAAATACATAGACATTGTCTGTCCCTTTGGGAAAATCAAATTTCTTTGTCTTGATCTCAAAATGCACATCTGCTTCGAATTTGACTTCATAGTAGATGCTGACGATCTGGCTGTTTGCGCTGAAAGCTGAAAGGACAAAGAAATCTGTGGTATAGAAATGCCGGACAACTTGAACGGCCTGCCCCGTTTCTTCAATAAATTCTCTTTTCACACAATCGACAGGGCCCTCGCCAAATTCCAGTCCGCCTCCGGGAAGCTTTGTAATTTCCCTGCCCTGGATCCGTTCGTCTGCCACAAGCAATTCACCCGCAGCATTGATACAGACACCATATACACGAACATTGAATTTTTGGGAAGCTCTCATACTAACCGGCAGTAGTCAATTCGCACTTGGCAGTCGCCAGTTGGCAAAAGAAAGGAAAGAAGGCAAAGCATTTTTTTCAATGGATTGATTGTTTTTATTTTTTTTGCCAACTGCACACTGGCAACTTTTTCATTTGTCCCATTGCCACTTATTTCGAATGGTTCTTTTTTTCAAACTCCTTAACCAGTTCATCGTCTGATTTGCCCAGATTTCCGATGGCTATTTTTGCGTCGGCGGCCAGTTTGCTTTTGGGATAATCCCGGATTATTCTTTCATAGATTTCTTTCGCCTTGGGGTCTTGTCCCGACAGATTGCTGTCGTATATAACTGCTTCCTGATACAAGGCCTCCTCCATATATTTATACGCCGGATACCGGTCTGCCAGTGTATTGTACAGAACGATGGCCTGATCATAACTTCCGGCGGCGGCGGCTATGCCTGCAGCACGAAAAAAATAGTCCGGAGCCAGGGTGTCGCCCTGAAAAATATTCGCGTAGTCGACATAGGCTTTAATGGCTTCATTGGCAATCTGGATATCGAACGTGGGACTCGTTTTCATCCGGATTTCGGCATTTTTCACCTGTTCCATGAATTGAGCCCTGTCTGGCTTGGCCTTACGGATTGCCCGGGCACGAAGACTGTCGGCTTCCGTTTTTGCTTTTTTTTCTGCGCTTTCTCCGCAGGCCCCCAAAAAAATCAAAAGTGAAATTGAAACGATGGAAATACTCTTTTTCATACCTGTTCTGATTTCTGATAGTGATGTTTAAAATGCCCGGAGAACGGGCAAACCCAGGGATTGATCTTCCGTTCAGATTTCTGCAGATTATTTCGGGAAACGCATCTTGTAATCGGTCTTGATCTTTCCTTTTGAAATATCAACGAGTTTTCCTTTAATCATCCGTTTTCTTAAAGGACTTATCAAATCTGTAAATAATTTTCCTTCGATATGATCAAACTCGTGCTGAATAATCCGGGCAGCCATACCTGTAAAGGTTTCGGTGTGTTTTTTGAACTCTTCATCCAGGTATTCGATTTCAATTTCGGGCAAACGTAAAATATCTTCCCTGATTTTGGGTATGCTCAGGCATCCTTCATTGAATTTCCATTCCTCTCCCCACTCCTCGGTAATATGGGCATTGATGAACACTTTTTTAAAGGTTTTCAAAAAGGCAATTTCCTTTTTGTCCATTTCTTCATCTTCATCATCGGCAAAAGGAGAAGCATCCACAACAAACAAACGGATGGAATGTCCAATCTGCGGGGCTGCCAGTCCCACACCTTTTGCATTATACATGGTTTCATGCATATCGGCAATAAGCGTTTTCAGTCCGGCATGGCCTTTCTTGATATCCTGTGCTACTTTCTTCAGGATCGGATCACCGTAAGCGACAATCGGTAAAATCATTTTCTTTCAACTGTTTATATTTGACAAATCAGGGGTGCCAGGGCAATCTGCAATCAACTGTTTTGCGACTTTTCCATGAATGACTGCAAAATGATGGTTGCGCTGATCTCATCGACAAGTTCCTTGTTTCTCCGGGCTTTTTTTTTCAGACCGCTGTCAATCATGGTTTGAAAAGCCATTCTGGAGGTGAAACGCTCATCCATCCGTTCTATTTTCAATACAGGAAAGGTCTTTTTCAGCAATTTGAGAAAACCTTCCACAAAAACAGCCGATTCGCTTGCCGTATTGTCCATTTGCTTGGGCTCACCCAAAACAAGACAGTCGACCGTTTCTTTTTCAAAATAGTCCTTTAAAAACCGAATCACATCCTTGGAATGCACTGTAGTCAGGCCGGTGGCTATGATCTGCAGGGGATCGGTGACGGCAATGCCGACCCGTTTTGTCCCATAATCAATTGCCATGATTCGCCCCATTTTTTTTAAAACTAGGCAAATTTACGGATTTCTTAGTGATTTGAGAGATGGTTTTCACCGGGGCGTGTCCCCTGAAGTATCCCCGCGGAAAGCCGGGATGCTTCAGGGGTCAGGCTTTCGGCACTCGCTTTTTCGCTAAAAACGCGAAAAGAGCTCAGACAAAAATGC
>PLXK01000253.1 GCA_003151415.1 Bacteroidota bacterium | reverse complement strand
TTACATTTGTCCTCAGGATTGAGCTGTTTTTGTCTGAGCTCCTTTGCAGATCGTACCGGTTAAGAACCAGAAAGCACCAAATTGAACGAATACCTATTGGATCAAACTGCACAGAGCGAGTAGCGAAAGTCCGACCCTGAAGTTAAGCGCAGCGCATACTTCAGGGCACGCCCTAATAATTATCCACTTTATCAACCCCTCCTTTATACTTGATATAAGGACTTTACTTCTCCGTCATCTGCCTATACTTAAACAACATCGGAAAAAGCCAAAGCAGGATAAAGGCACCGCCTGCAAAATAAGCCCAGGTGACATGATCGGAGTCGGTAAAGAAAGGCGCCGCAAAAAGGAAAGAAAGTGCGGCCCTGAGTGCAATATTGATCACATTGAAAACGCTCGAAGCGCGCCCGATGATATTGTTGGGGATGTGTTTGTACAGATAAGTAATCCGCAAGATGCGTGTGCCTGCATTGGTCACTCCGATAAGTACGCTGAAAGCAAAAAACCAGGCGATGCTTTTTGTAAAGGCTGTTATGAATAAACCAACGATTGTAAACGCCATGAGGATAATAATGGCCCTTACCGTGTGCATGCTTTTAAACAAGGAACGGATAGCCAGTCCGGCAAAAAGCGCGCCGATGGCATACCAGATTTCTGCAGAAGTATAGACAAAGGGATCGGCCTGAAGATGCCTGCTCACATAAGGAGAAAGAAGCAAATGGACCTCGACGAGCAACACCACAAAAATGGCATAGGAGGCATTTCCGAACCAGAAAAGGGTAGGATTTCCTTTCAGAAAACGAAATCCGCTTTTTACTCTTTCCAGCACGGTTCCGGTTTCAATGTGCTTTTCTTCTGCCGGCACATATTTGATCAGGGCAATGAGCAGAATGGAAACCAGATACGTAAAGCCATCGAACAAAAAGATCTGCCAGAGCTCCCAGCGGGCAATATCGAAGCCAAGAGGGATATTCAACCCTAGCAGATTGATGGCGTGATTTTTTGTTCCGGCAAGAAGTATGGCCCCGGCGGCACCCGCAAGCATGGAGGTGGCCTGTGCCTGAATCTCGAGCCGGGAATTCATCTTTCCGTAATTTTCTCTTTCTGTAATTTCCTGACCGAAGGCGTATAGGGAAGGGTAATAAATGCTGTAGATAAACATCGTGCTGGCAAAAACAAGCAGGACAAGGGAAGAAGGAAGATGACCCAGTGTAAAACCAACCGCAGCAACAGAACAAAGGATAATGCCCCCACAGATATTGATTACCAGAAAGACTTTTTTGCGCGGATAGCGGTCAATAATCGTTCCCGCATACAGGCTCCAGGCAATTGTAGCTATGGTGATGAAACCGGCCGACATATTGAAAACAGAGCTTTCATTGAGTACCGAACCGAAATACCAGGGGATACTCAGCATGCTGATGCCCTGTGCAAAACCGGAGATGGCATTGGCAGCAAGTAATAAGCGAAAGGCTTGAAGGTTTTTCATCTGGTTTTGGCAGCGGCAAAGCTAAGTAGAATTCTGGTGTTGAGATATTGGAGTGTTGGAGTATTGGGTATCCCTGACAATTCTTAACTTCAGCACCTCAATGCGTCAGCGCCTCAACACTTGACAGATAACGAAAAAGAAAAGAAAATAAAAATCACCGACCCCAAAAAAGGGCTAGAAAAAGGCATGTCCTGGTGTGCCTACCAGGAGCGTTGTCAGCAGGAGGTCAGGGACAAGCTCTATGAATGGGGCCTGTGGCCGGATGCCGTTGAAAACATCATTGCCGAACTCATCACACAAAATTTTTTGAATGAAGAACGTTTCGCGCAGACTTACGCAGGGGGAAAATTCCGCATTAAAAAATGGGGGCGCGTAAAGATCAGGCTGGAACTGAAAAAAAGAAAGATTTCAGAATACTGTATCCGCAAAGCCATGAAGGAAATTGATGCCGATGATTACATGGCCACCCTGAAAAAGGTATTGACGGATTATGGAAAGAAGCTGAAAGAAAAACATGCGCTCAAAAGAAAATACCGGCTTGTGCGTTATGCCCAATCAAGAGGTTTTGAGCAGGATCTGATCCGGGAAACACTTGTCTCCCTGGATCCCGGCAGTTCAGCGGGAGTCCAAAGCACCATGAGAAACGGTGGTTGAGCGGAGCCGAAACCACCCAACAGGGCGCGATGCCTGAGCGGAGTCGAAGACACCATTCAGTACCGCTGCATTTCCCAGGTACCACTTGCTGAACTAAAGATCTGCAAAAATCTGCCAAAGAACCGGAATCCGAATTTCATTTTCCAAAAACCCTGAAAGAAGCCCTTTTCCACCTCAATGCCTTCATAATAAATCTTCGGATGTCTTTTATTCGGGTAGGTTTTTAGTTCTCCGCCAGACCCGATGCTGGACAAAACAGGCATTTGTTTGACAAATGAAATGTTTCCACCATGAAATGTGCCCGAAACGATGCCCACGCCCGGTGTTCCTTTTGTGTTCAGGTCGTCTTCCACCACTCCGGAAATGGTCTCTCCTATGCTTTCGGTAATTTCAATATTGAATAGGGTCCGGTCAATACCCAGTTTTTTGTGGATCCGTTCGTTGTCGTACTTATAAAAGCCTCTGTAGTTTCCTTTCATAGCCGAATGGTGATTGTTTTATTCAAAATTGCCGAGCAAACCTTCTTCTTTAAATAAGCGCACCGCCTTGTCCTCATTCTGAATGGAATCATAAAATTTTATTTTCCGCAAACTGCTTTTCCCCGAAGCATTGCGAAAACGGATGATTACATATAAAAAGGAAAAACGCGGTTGAAATAGTCTGATCTCCTGTATGTCCTTCCGGCTGATGTTGCACGTGGTGGAGTAACGGGCGACTTCAGCCAATGCTCTGGTGGCAAAGAACATACCCAGAAAAAACAGAAGTCCCATAAGATAAAACCCGACGATAAAGAAATTCACCATTAAAAAAACCCCGAAAGCAACACCCAGGCCGCCAAAAATGAGTGCGGTTGTGTTTTTCCTGTCGATGGCCGGTGGAAGTTCCTGAAAAACAGGCTGCGTGGTAATGACGATCCTGTCGGGAAGCAGGTGACAATATTTCGCATTTTCGGTGATAAAATACTTTGAATCTTCATCCAGTGGTAAATCCATTGGCAAAGGTAATTATTACCCGACGAATTACGAAGCTAATATGCGAATACCTATATTTGCGCCCTATGATAACATTAGAACAGGTAAAAGACTTTGGTGATCGCTCTGACGCGTTGAGGAGGCATCTTTGACATCGCCCGCAAGAGTGCCGAACTATCCGATCTTGAAGTAAAAACACAAGCCCCCGATTTCTGGACCGATTCCAAAAAAGCCGAGGCTGTGCTCAAGGAAATCCGCAATGTCAAAAGCTGGACAGAAGGATATACCAAACTTCTCAAGAGTATGGAGGATCTGAAAACCATGTTTGAGTTTTTCAAGTCCGGCGATGCCACAGAACAGGATCTTCAGTTGCAATACGACGATACACAGGTTCAGCTCGAGCAGCTTGAATTCAAGAACATGCTCAGCGGAAAAGAGGATCACCTGAGTTGTGTGCTGCAAATCAATTCGGGCGCCGGTGGCACCGAAAGCTGCGACTGGGCAGCCATGCTCATGCGTATGTACATCATGTACGCCGAAAAGAAAGGATTTAAAATAAAGGAAACCGATCGTTCAGACGGAGATGTGGCTGGGATCAAATCCGTTACACTTGAATTTGAAGGCGAATACGCTTTCGGTTACCTCAAGGGTGAAAACGGCGTTCACCGGCTGGTCCGGATTTCACCTTTCGATTCCAATGCCAAACGACATACTTCTTTTGCTTCGGTTTACGTGTACCCCCTTATTGATGACACGATTCAGATTGAAGTGAACATGGCCGATGTGGAATTTGAAACATTCCGCTCGGGTGGCGCAGGCGGACAGAACGTAAACAAGGTGGAAACCGCTGTTCGTTTGTATCACAAGCCTTCCGGAATTGTCATCAAAAACCAGGAATCGCGTTCCCAGCTGCAGAACAAGGAAAACGCAATTCTGCTGCTTAAATCGCAGCTCTATGAAGCCGAGATGCGCAAACGGATGCTCAGCACAGCTGCCATCGAAGGCAACAAAAAGAAAATCGAATGGGGCTCGCAGATCCGCAACTATGTGTTTCATCCCTATAAGCTGGTGAAGGATCTCCGTTCAGACACCGAAACATCGGATGTGCAGGGTGTCATGGATGGCGATCTCGACGAATTCATTAAGGCCTATCTCATGGAATACGGAGACAGCTACTAAGAAATTGGCAGCCGGCAATTGGCTAAATGAAAAGAAAATGACGGGGCTTAACTGGAAAGGCAGCAAGTGTTGATTTGATAAATATGTATTGATTTTTTTGTTCTTTTACCAACTGAAAACTTCACATCGCTAATTATTTTCTTTTGCAAACTGGCAACTGCAAATTGCCAACTTTTAATACAAATCCACACCATGTCAGAAATCACGATTTACCACAACAACCGCTGCTCGAAAAGCCGTGAAGCCATGTGCATTCTGGATGAAATAAAAACAAAGGCAAACGTGATCGAATACCTCATCACCCCGCCCACTGAAGAAGACCTGAAGAGCCTACTGAAAAAGCTTGGCATGGAGGCTCATGAGCTGGTCAGAAAAAACGAAACGATTTACAAGGAAAAATTCGAAGGCAAGAAAATGAGCGAAGAGCAGTGGATCAAAACGCTGGTGAAACACCCCATTCTCATTCAAAGACCCATTGTTGTTAAAGGAAATAAAGCAATTATCGCCCGTCCGCCTGAAAAACTGAAGGAATTCCTCCGTTAAATCCGGGTTTGTTCTTTATTCTATTTGCACTACTGAAGCCCTGATAGTCCATGTCTTCATCCATTCCATGCTGAAGACCGGGGATGCCGGGAAAGGCTGCTGACGAAAAAATCAGGTTTCGTACAGAAGCCCAAACCTTAGCACTTCAATACCTGAACACCCTTTTCAAATCCCGGATTCTTTTTCTAATTTTGATTGCAAGACGTAAATCAAACATAACGCCATGGCCCGCATCACCTCCTTTGAACAATACGAAAGCGAATACAAAAAAAGTGTCGAATCGCCTGAAAGTTTCTGGGCGGAAATCGCCGGTGAGTTCAGCTGGAAAAAAAAATGGGACAAAGTGCTCGAATGGAATTTTGCTGAGCCTTCGGTAAAATGGTTCATCAACGGCAAATTCAATATCACCGAAAACTGCCTCGACAGGCATCTCCCCGAACGCGCCAATCGCATTGCCTATATCTGGGAAGCCAATAATCCCTCGGAAGCAAACATCCGTTATACCTACCGGCAACTCTTTGAAGAAGTATGCCGCTTTGCCAATGTCCTGAAAAAGCACGGCACAAAAAAAGGCGACCGGGTTTGTATTTACATGCCCATGGTGCCGCAAGCCGTTATTGCAATGCTGGCCTGTGCCCGAATCGGGGCTGTGCACTCGGTTGTGTTTGCGGGCTTTTCGGCGGCCTCCCTGACGGACAGGATCCAAGATGCCGATTGTAAAATCGTTTTGACCAGCGACGGGGCCTACCGCGGGGCCAAAGATATTCCCATCAAGGCGGTGGTTGACGAAGCGCTGATGCTTTGCCCGGGCGTTAAAAAAGTGATTGTTTTTGAACGCACAAAAACAAAGGTGAATATGGTTACCGGGCGGGATTTCTGGTGGCACGACGAAATAAAAACAGCGAGTATGGATTGCCCTGCCGAGGAGATGGATTCCGAAGACCTGCTCTTTATCCTGTATACTTCCGGATCTACCGGTAAACCCAAAGGCGTTGTTCACACCTGCGGTGGATACATGGTTTTCGCAAAATATTCTTTTGAAAATGTTTTTCAGTATGACAAAAAGGATCTTTTTTGGTGCACCGCCGATGTAGGCTGGGTGACCGGACACAGTTACATTGTGTATGGTCCGCTGCTGGCCGCCGCCAGTTCACTGATATTTGAAGGCATACCGACCTGGCCCGATGCCGGAAGGTTCTGGAAAATGATCGACAAACACCAAGTGAGTATCTTTTATACCGCCCCCACAGCCATCCGCGCCCTGGAAGCGGCAGGACTGGACTATGTCAAACCCTACAAACTCGACTCACTGCGTATCCTGGGAAGTGTCGGGGAACCCATCAATGAAGAAGCCTGGCAATGGTACAACACACACATCGGCAAAACACGCTGCCCGATTGTCGATACCTGGTGGCAGACCGAAACCGGAGGCATCATGATCTCGGCCCTGGCCGGCATCACCGTAACAAAACCCAGCTTTGCAACGCTCCCATTGCCGGGGATTCAACCCATTATTGTGGATGAAAAGGGAAATGAAATCAAAGGCAATGGCGTGGAAGGAAACCTTTGCATAAAATTTCCATGGCCCTCGATTGTACGAACCACCTATGGCGATCATGAACGCTGCAGACAGGCCTACTTTGCGACATACAAAAACCTGTATTTCACCGGTGACGGCTGCAAACGGGATGAACAGGGTTATTACCGCATCACTGGCCGGGTAGATGATGTGATCAATGTTTCCGGTCACCGTATCGGAACCGCTGAAGTGGAAAGTGCTATCAATATGCATATAGATGTTGTGGAGTCCGCAGTTGTGGGCTACCCCCACGACATCAAAGGCCAGGGTATTTATGCGTATGTCATTTGCACCAACGACAAGAAAAATCCGGATGCACTCAGGCTTGAAATTCTGGCAGAAGTGATGAAAGTTATCGGACCCATCGCCAAACCGGATAAAATTCAAATCGTAAAAGGCCTGCCCAAAACACGATCGGGAAAAATCATGCGCAGGATATTAAGAAAAGTGGCCGAAGGTGATGTTTCCAACCTGGGTGACACCTCTACATTGCTTGATCCTTCTGTCGTGGAGGAAATTAAGCAAGGAAGGGTATGAACACTTTCATCGGCAAGATGAACGCTGCATTAAATCTTTCGCGAAATGTTAAACTTCCTTAAATAAACACCACTAAATTCCTTAATTCGGCAAATAATTGTGGGATTTGACGAAGTAATGTATCTTCGTAATCAATCTGCTTTTATGTCGGATAGCATAGTCATCATACCTACGTACAACGAAAAAGAAAACATCGAAAGAATGATCCGAAAGGTCTTTTCTCTTCCGAAAGAATTTCATGTGCTTATTGTTGACGACGGTTCTCCCGACGGAACTGCAGAAATTGTTCGGACCTTGATGAAAGAATTTCCGTCTAAACTTTTTCTCGAAGAACGCAAAGGAAAACTAGGACTGGGCACTGCCTACATCCATGGTTTTAAATGGTCCTTCAGCCGGCCTTATGAGTACGTGTTCGAGATGGATGCGGATTTTTCTCACAACCCCGATGATTTGCTTCGTTTGTATGATGCCTGTGTAAACGGAGGCGCTGACGTGGCTGTGGGTTCGAGATACACCAAGGGAGGCAAAGTGAGCAACTGGCCGCTGGGGCGGATCCTCATGTCTTACTTTGCGTCCGTCTATGTCAATACGATCCTCTGGATGGGTGTACGCGATACCACTTCCGGTTTCAAATGTTACAGAAAAAAGGTTTTACAGGCCATGAACCTGGATGAAATCAAATTTGTCGGATATGCCTTTCAGATTGAAATGAAATATTACGCTATTAAACTCGGTTTCAAAATCAAGGAAGTGCCGATTGTCTTCATAGACCGCCTGCAGGGAACCTCAAAAATGAGTTCCAATATTTTCAAAGAGGCCATTCTCGGTGTCTTGCGGATGAGATTCATGAAACATTAACCGGAATCTCGTCGGACATTCCGTTTCTAATTCCCATCACCTGCATCAAAAAGTCATGAAAAGAACGCTCATCTTCAACGCACATCTTGTCAATGAAGGTCGCATTTTCAAGGGCTGGGTAGTTCTGAGAAACGGACTGATAGAAACCATTTCTGAAAACAATACCGGAGAACTTCCCGAGGCAGAGATTCGCGTTGATGCGGAAGGAAAATATCTCCTTCCCGGCATTATCGACGACCAGGTGCATTTCCGCGAACCGGGTCTTACCCACAAGGGCGATATCCATTCTGAATCCAGAGCCGCTGTGGCGGGCGGTATCACTTCGTATATGGAAATGCCCAACACTGTTCCCAATACCCTCACCCAAAGTTTACTGGAAGACAAATACATGATTGCCGCCAAAAATTCCTTTGCGAATTATTCTTTTTTCATGGGAGCTTCCAACGACAATCTCAGAGAAGTGCTTCTCACCGATCCCCGCAAAGTATGCGGCATCAAAATATTCATGGGATCATCGACAGGCGACATGCTTGTGGACAACCGCGCCACGCTTGAGTCCATTTTTTCTTCCTGCAAAATGCTCATTGCCGTTCACTGCGAAGATGAGGCCACCATACGCGCCAACGCAGCCGCATTCCGCGAAAAGTATGGAGAACAGGTTCCTGTTGCCTGCCATCCGCAGATCCGAAGCGCTGAAGCCTGTTACAAGTCCTCTTCATTCGCCGTTGAACTGGCGAAAAAGTACAATACGCGCCTGCATGTGCTCCATATTTCCACCGCCCGGGAAACCGAACTTTTTGACAATACACTTCCGCTGAATAAAAAACGCATCACCGCGGAAGCCTGTATTCATCATCTCTGGTTCAGTGATGCCGATTACCAGACAAAAGGAAACCTCATCAAATGGAACCCGGCTGTAAAGACAGTACAAGACCGGGATGCCATCCTGAAGGCTGTTCTTGAAAACAAAATCGATATTATCGCCACCGATCATGCTCCCCATACCCTGGAAGAAAAGTCGAACACCTATTTCAAAGCTCCTTCGGGCGGCCCGCTGGTACAGCATTCATTGACGGCCATGCTTGAAATGCACAAACAGGGGAAGATCACGCTTGAGAAAATTGTGGAAAAAATGTGCCATGCCGTCAGCGATTGTTTCCGCATCGAAAAACGCGGTTATATCCGGACCGGTTACCATGCCGATCTGGTTCTGGTTGACCTGAATGCCCCATGGACAGTGGACAAATCCAATATCTACAGCAAATGCGCCTGGTCTCCTTTTGAAGGAACCACTTTCTCGACGCGGGTAACACACACCTTTGTCAACGGGGAACTGGTCTATCACCAGGGCTGGTTTGATGAGCAGGGAAGAGGACAGCGGATCTTATTCGAGGTGTAATTCCTTTCTTTCAGAAGAATCAATCGTCAGGCATCAATCGTTCGTTTTGAAAAATAAATTTAAAAACGACTGAGAATCAGTTTAACTTTGTGCGGATTAACATTTCCATTCGTGCTTTATTTCATACTCAGGCCCTTAACAAATATTTTTCTCCGGATCTTTTACCGTTTACAGGTGAAGGGCCTGGATTCTTTGCCCCCTGACAAGCCGCTCGTTCTGCTGCCCAACCATGTCAATGCTTTTATCGATCCGGTGATTATCGCCATGCTGCCCAAACGGAAAATCCGTTTTTTTGCCCGGGGCGACATCTTCAAAGGCAGGCTTGCCAAATGGGCTCTGGAAAGCATGAATATCAGTCCGATGTACCGCATTTCCGAAGGTTACAGCGATCTGAAAAAAAACGACAAGACCTTTGAAGAGTGCAGACGGCTTCTTTCCGAAAACAAGGCCATTCTTTTATTCCCGGAAGGAATCTGTGTTCAGTCCAGACGCATCGAAAAACTAAAGAAAGGCACAGCCAGAATCATTCTTGGTATTGAGGAGACCATGCTCTGCAAAGAAGACATTACCATTGTACCGGTAGGACTCAACTATTCCAGCGCACCCTACTTTCGCAGCCGTCTTTTCATCAATTTCGGAACGGCTTTGTCCATATCCGATTTCAAAAAACGATTTACAGAAGATAAAGTGAAAGCCATCAATGAGTTCACCCTTTTTCTCGAAAACGAAATGGTGAAACAGATCGTGGTTATCAGAGACCCCGAGAATGATGAACTGTATGAGGGCCTGGCAGAAATATATGTCAGACAATGGATGGAAGAGGAAGGAATCAAAACCAAAGATCAGGAGGCCGAACATCAAAAAAACAAGGCCCTTGCTTCTTTGATTAACGGGTTGCAGCAGACAAATCCGGAAGAGAATGAATCCCTGAAGGAGCGCATTCTTCCCTATCTGGCCACCCTGAAACAGCATAAACTTCGCGATCACCTCCTGAGACAGGATGCACTTGCAAGGATGAACATCAAAAGCATACTAAATGATTTTTTTATTCTCTGGTTCGGACTTCCCGTATATTGGACAGGGCTTGTCCTGAACCTTCTCCCCTATCACCTGGCAAAAAAGATTGCCAATGAGAAAGTCGGCAAGGTTGAATTTTATGCCTCCGTTTATGCCAATTTAGGAATGATTTTCTGGATCGTTTTTTACATTCTGCAGCTCGTGTTTATCACGCGTATTTTCCACAACTGGATCCTGACAACGGTTTGGGCAATACTTGTTCCGGCAATGGGGTATTATGTCATCTCTTTTTATCCGGCAATGAAAAAGATTTTCGGCAGATGGAGACTGCTCGGACTTGTCAAAAAGAACAAAGCCGAAGCTGAGCGTCTGATTCTGGAAAGAGAACACATTGTGCGGATGATTCGTTCTATTCTGGATAACCGTCAACCTGTGGAAAACAATCACAAGGCTGCTATGCCTTCACCCGATTAAACCGCAAAGTCTTCAGCATCCAGTCCGGCAACGTCTTTGACGCATCGCGTTTGCGCAAATCNNCCAGCCAATTTTTTTCAGTACCGGAATTTTGTGTGTTTCAACAAATTCAATAAGGGCTCCATCTGGATCTTCAATATAACTGAAATGCCCTGCTGCCTCGCCCATGTCGAAACTGTTTGAGCTGTCGACTGTAAAGGGATGGCCTTTTTCTTCGCAGTGTTTCTGAAGGCTCTTCATTCCATGTATGTCAAAACAAAGATGGATGAAGCCAAGATCTCCCCAAAGCCGGTCCTTAAATATTTTGTTTGGGCTTCTCTGAGGAGTGTGAACCAGTTCTATTTCGCTGCTTCCAAGCAGTTTGCTGAATGCTCCGCTTCTGGGTTTGCTGTGCCTCAACAAAACCCTTCTAACGGTTTCTTTGCCCGATGGAATGCCTTCCAGATCCGTAAAAAACCCTTGCCTGTCATACACCACCGTGTCATAACCAAGAATCTGCTTGTAAAACTCCATGGAGCGTTCGATATCCGAAACTCCGATCATGCAACCCGAGGGACCTCCAGTGGGTTCTTTTCCTTCGGCAAACCAATCCTTTCCGTTCACCACCTGGAAAAGGTTGTTCCAGGGATCACGCAGAAAAAAAGTGTCCTCTCCTGACGGATCTTTGACAAGGCCGCTGATGAGAGCTGCTTTTTTGGATTGCAGAAATTCAAACGAAGCTTTTACATTTCTGGATTTTATGCGTGTACAAAACAAACCCAGATCGCCCAGTTGCAACTCGAAGGCCGCAGACTGAGGAGTACGGCTGGTGTATTGCCAGATTTCAAATCCGCCGCCGCCTTGCAGATTGATAGCCAGTATGGCATGGCGTTTTTGGGGTTTGCCCGCCGTATAAGGAAGCATCAGGGCGGCTTCAGCAGCTTCGTCAAAAATGGGGACATCCATTCCGAAATGCATGTTGTACCAGGCAAATGCCTTCTTCACATCGGGTATCCCGATACCAATTTGCTGAATGCCTGCAATCGAATAGCTCATAAAAAAAGTTTTGGAGTGTTGAGGTGTTTGGGTGTTGAGATCGATATTCTATCCTGTAGCGATCGACGCAAAGGAAATCTGTTTCAGGTTTATTCGATCTTCTGTTTGGCGATCATCTTCGAAAAAAGCGCCGGAAAAATACGCTTCATCCATAGGGCCTGTTTTTCTTTGCCGTTGCCAACGCAGATTTCTTCTTTGCCCGATCGAATTCCTTTGAGTATCTGTTCCGCACAGCTTTCTGCAGGGGTGGCACCAGAAAGGCTCGGATCCATTTTCCGGTTTGCCTCGCCTGTCGCTGTCATGGCATTCATCGAAATATTTGTCGCAATCTTGCCCGGGCAAACAATCAGTACGCTGATGTTTTTCTGACGCAGTTCGAGCCGAATGGATTCAAAGAAACCATGCAAGGCATGTTTGGAGGCAGCATAGGCAGAACGAAGGTAGAATCCGAACTTGCCGGTTATGCTACTGATGACCACGATCTTTCCGCCATTTTGTTCGATCATATAAGGAAGCAGACTTTTGGTAAGGGCCACGGTTCCGAAAAAATTAACTTCCATGATTTGGCGGTCAACCGAAACCGGGGTCTCTAATGCAAAAGAGCGCTGGCTGATTCCACCATTATTGATCAGGATATCAATCTTCCCGAATTTCTCGACGGCCTTTTTGGCTAAAAGTCCCACTTCCGTTGTTTCTGCAAGATCAAGGGGCAGAATCAGGCAGCATTCATCAGTCAGACCACTCTCTTTCTGTACCCGGATGAGTTCTGATTCTTTGCGTGATGAAAGAATCAGGTTCACCTGTTCCCTGGCCAGAGCTTTGACAAGGGCTTCTCCTATACCCGAAGAAGCTCCCGTGATCCAAACTGTTTTATTTCTGAAGTAGGACATTTTTCAGGGTTTTCGTGTGGATGACCGGAATGAAAGCGCTACTCACTTGTGCTGCTCCCTCCGGAAGCGCAAAAGTAGAGATTTTTTCGGCCTTCGTTGGGCTTGCCGGGGATTTCATGTAAATTTGGAGGGCTTAATCAATTGTATTCCCGCTTTTCATGGCTGCTCTAAAATCGTTTTTCATTTGTTTGTTATTCCTTCTGCTTACGGCCTGCGGCAATAAATCCGGCAAACCCGAATTTAAAAAGCCCGACCCTTTGCTCTCGAAAGAACAAATGGTGAAGGTACTTACAGAACTTCATCTGCTGGAAGCTTCAGTAAACCTGAGAAACGCTCAAAACACAACCACCAATAAAAAGGATACGCTCATATACAGCGATTTTTTCAAAAAATACGGAACTACATACGCGGTCTTTCAGGAAAACTTCAAATATTATGCCAGTCAGCCTGTTGTTCTTTCGCAGCTCTACGATCAGGTCATCATCGACCTGACACGGAAAGAAGCTGCAGAAGAACGGAATAAATAAATCCTGAAGAAAAGCTCATTCCGTTTTCATTTCCTTTTTATAGAAAGCACAGATTTCCTTCACCGATTGCTCCATCGGAATAAATTCAAAACCGATTGCCTTTTTTATCTTCTCAGAAGAGAACTCATAGGAATAATTTGCTGCCTGGGCTGTTTCTTTGGTGATTACGGGTTCAGTGCCCCTTAGAGAAGCTCTGATCTTTTCCACCCTCCATCCCAATGTGGCAAGAAACGAACCCACCCGAATACCAGCTTTGGGTTTTCCGAATTGGGCATGCATCAGATCAAAAAAAGTGCGGAACGGCAAATTGGCTCCGTTGAGAATAAACCGCTCGCCTTGAATTTCGCTATCCATCAAACGGGTCATTGCACCGGATACATCCCTGACATCCACATATCCTGTCTTGCCCGAGGTGTAAAATTTCAATCCTTTTGAGGCCATCCGAAACACAACGATGCTGCCCTTGTTCCAGTCTCCCGGCCCGATAATCAGCGAAGGATTGACCACCACCACATTCAGTCCCTCTTCAGCCCCGCGCCAGACTTCGCGTTCGGCACCATATTTACTGATGGCATACCAGGAATTTTCAGGCGATGTTTTCCAATGCGTTTCTTCTGTAACCAGATCGCGTGTGGAATTTCGGCCCAGGGTGGCTATAGAGCTGACGTGACAAAGTTTTTGAATGTTTTTAAGCAGGCAGGCGTTCACGACATTGGCCGTTCCTTCCACATTTACGCGGAGCATTTCCTGCCGGTCCTTTGGATTGAAAGACACAATGGCCGCACAGTGATAGACTTTGTCCACCCCCTCCAGGGCATCCTCAATTGAAGCCATATCCCGGATATCGCCTTCCACCCATTCTATACGCGAGAAAAGCTCGTCCGGATTGACACAATAAAAAGAAAAGGTTCGCAAAACAGAAGCCGGAAAACTGCCGGCTCTTTTCAGGGCGCGTACAGGAAGGCCTTTTTTAGCCAGATCATAAAGCAGATGTGAACCAACGAGGCCGGTTCCCCCGGTAACTAGAATCATCCGATAAAAGTAAGGGATTTTCAGGATTGTATGCAATACTTCTCTTTCCTTATCTTTGCCCTGAACGTTAATAATTTTGACTAATGGGATTTGCAGACGAACTCAGATGGCGCGGAATGCTCCAGGACATGATGCCCGGAACAGAGGAACTCCTCAATAAAGAAACCGTTACCGGTTATATTGGTTTTGATCCTACAGCCGATTCGCTGGGTGTAGGCAATCTTGTACAAATCATGACCCTGCTCCATTTTCAGCGGGCGGGCCACAAACCCATGGCTCTCATTGGCGGAGCCACGGGGATGGTAGGTGATCCATCGGGAAAATCCGCCGAACGCAATCTGCTTAACGAAGAAACCCTTCAGCACAACCTGAGCTGTCAGAAAAAACAACTGGAAAAATTTCTTGATTTCAACTGCGGCGTACAGTCGGCCGAGATCGTCAATAACTACGACTGGTTCAAAACATTCAATTTCCTTGAGTTCATCCGCGATGTGGGCAAACACATCAGTGTAAACTATATGCTGGCAAAGGATTNNCACATTACCGTGAATTACATGATGGCAAAAGATTCGGTAAAGAGCAGACTGGAAACAGGCATGTCCTTTACCGAATTTAGCTACCAGCTGGTTCAAGGTTATGATTTCTATTACCTCTGGAAAAACAGGGCTGTCAAACTGCAGATGGGCGGTTCGGATCAGTGGGGAAATATTGTCACGGGCACAGAGCTCATCAGACGAAAAGACGGCGGCGAAGCCTTTGCACTCACCACCCCGCTCATCAAGAAAGCAGACGGAACAAAGTTCGGGAAATCAGAAGGCGGCAACGTATGGCTGGACCGCAACAAAACTTCCCCTTACCAGTTTTACCAGTTCTGGCTCAATGCCAGTGATGAAGATGCAAAAAAATACATCCGCATCTTTACCGTATTGAACAAAGCGGACATTGAAGCCCTCGAAACCGAACACGATACCGCCCCTCACAACCGCTCCCTGCAAAAAGCGCTGGCCAAAGACATCACCATCCGTGTTCATTCCGAAACCGACTACAATGCGGCACTTGAAGCGTCTGAATTGCTTTTCGGCAAGGGGACAACAGAAGGCCTGAAACGGATTTCAGAAGACATGCTGCTTTCCATCTTCGACGGGGTTCCGCAGTTTGATCTGAACAAATCCGAACTGGTGTATGGCATCAATATCATTGACTTGCTGGCCGACAAAACAAAAGTGTTTGCCTCAAAAGGAGAAGCACGCAAGATGTTACTGGGCGGTGGCGTGTTCATCAACAAAACAAAAATCGAGAATCCCGACCATGCCGTAAACATTGTGGATCTGCTCAACGACCGCTATATTTTGGCTCAGAAAGGCAAGAAGAATTATTTTTTACTGAAGGTTGTTTAATATTCACAAGTAGAAGTCAAACAGAACTCGGCCGTCCACGCGTAGGGTATCACTCTTCAGCACTTCTAAAAAAAAAGAATGTCAATTATTCTCAAAATCGGAATCGCCATCATTGCCCTGGAACACATTTATATCCTATGGCTGGAGATGTTTGCATGGACGACACGGGGAAGAAAAACATTCAAATCCATCCCGCCAGATTTGTTTGAAAAAACAAAGGTGCTTGCCGCCAATCAGGGTCTGTATAACGGATTTCTGGCAGCAGGACTGATCTGGTCATTGCTGATAACCGACACGGTCTGGTCGGGAAATGTGGCTTTGTTTTCTCTCTCCTGCGTGAGTGTGGCCGGCTTATATGGGGCTGCCACCGCATCGAAATCCATATTTTTTGTACAGGCTCTGCCCGCCTTGATTGTGTTATTGCTGTTTTTATTTTTCTAGATAGCCTGTCAGTTCTTCTTTGGTCATTTTCCCGTCCGAAAAATGCAGTAGCTTACCTTTCTTATCGTAGATATGCACAGACGGGGTATAATGTGCCGTGAAGTATTTGTGGTACAGATGATTCTTGTCCTGAACGATGCGGATCTGCGGAAAATAAGCGAATTGCCTCAGGCTGTCGTATTTCCTTAAATCTGCAGTCTCCTCGGTGGAGATGAGTATAAAACTGGTTTTGGAAAACTGAGCCATATTCTTTTTGATGATTTTAAATTCAGAAAGACAAAATTCGCAGCTTGTGCTGAAATAGATAAGCACAATACGGTGCATGCCTTTTTGCAGGCTGTCACGGTTAAATACCTGTCCCTGCAGGTTGTAAAATTTAAAATCCGGGCAAATACCAAGCGAATCGCACTGGCTCAGGTGAGTTTCCCGTGTTTGAGAAAATCCCGAAAAAGGCAATATGGATAAAAAAAGAAAAAGAAATCTGGTTTTCATGTCAAAAACACCTATGTTCATTAAAAAGTGCAAACGTTTGTGACAAACACCAAGCGGGCCCGATGTTCTTTTTGCCTCAACGAAATCAGTCAACCAACAGATTGCATCCTCTCAGATCACTGTTATCAAACCTGCCCAAAATTTCAAATGAACCATCCCCATAGACTTTTCCCAAATCCTGAGTGGCAATAAAGGAACAGGAATGGATATTTGCAAGATCAATGATATTGATTCCACCGGTGGCTCCAGGTGCTGTAAGAGAAAGCGGATCACTTGTTTCGCGGGTCAGCACTTTCATCCAGGGGGGGCACTGAAAAATGCCTTCGCCTCTGGAATATCCCTGTGAGAGAAGTTCGGTCATGCCATATTCGGAATGAATGGATTTTAAACCCAATTGACTGCAAAGAAAAACATGCAGTTCTTCTCTGACCATTTCTTTGCGTTTTCCTTTCATTCCACCTGTTTCCATCACGATGGTGTGTGTCAGTTTTATCGGATGGATTTCTGCAAAGTCAAGCAAGGCATACGTGACACCCAGCAAAATTGTTTTTTGCCCTGCTTGCTCCAGAGACAGCAAGGCCGCATGCAAGGAATCGGGGTTGTGAAGATAAAAAGCGCTTTGGGGGTGCATGCTCCGACCGATCATGTCCTCGGCCATCAAAACAAGAGAAGAGCCTTCTCTTTCCAGATAAGAAGGCAATAGTGCAAGAACACAATAATCGCTGATCTCGCCATAGAAATGCGCGAAGCCCTTTCTGAAACTTTCTACATACAGGCTTAGGTCGGCCACATAGTGTTTACTCGGGGTCATGCCCGCAGTTCCGCTGCTGCTGAAAACGATTTCAGCCTCCATTCCTTCGGCAATAACTTTATGGCTTTTGAAAAGCCCAACCGGAAGAAAGGGAATATCCCTGATTTGTTTTATTTCTGAAGAGTTTATTTGCAGACCATCAACAAAGGCTCTGTATATGCGGCAGGACTCGTACTGATAACGGAAAACATCCAGACAGGCAGCCTCAAAACCATGGGGGAGATTGAAAATATCTGAGGACGAAGGGATGGGGGATGACAATCTGTTCCGGTTTTTGCGACTCTATGAATATGCCTACCTTTAAGCATCGTTCAGGCTTGAAAGGGAATATCCGTAAATCTACAAAAATTGAAGAATCTTGCTCTTGCTGCTGTTGGTGTTCTTGCATTTTCTCTGGATTTTTCCTTGATTTCCTGCAAAAAAGATCAGACACCCGCCTCCGTGGTTCCCGTCATTTCATTCAAAGAGTTAAAAAAATTCAACAGCGATTCGGCCACCCTGACCATCAATTTCAGGGATGGCGACGGCGATATCGGACTGGACCCGACAACCTTCAGCGCTCCATTCAATGTAGGCTCAAAGTATCAGTACAACCTGTATCTGGTTTATTATTATCAGGATATGACAGGCGTGTGGAAACCCTGGGATACCAATATAAGCACTCCTCAAATGGATACGCTTTTTTATGGGTACCGCATACCCACCCTTCCGCAAACCGGGCAAAAAAGTTTAACCGGCGAAATCAAGGTACGCCTGAATTATCCCTATTCCGTTCCCGGTCAAAACATATTCAAATTTAAGATCGTACTGATTGACCGGGCCCTGCATATCTCCAACGAGATTGATTCAGGACCGCTTACTCCTTAGAAAAGGATTAAATTCACCGGCATTCGGCCCATCTTTTGCCTTTTCTGCTAATTTCCTTAACTTTATGCTTGCAAACAAGGTTTTCAAAACCTGAAATTTTAGGACAATGAATAAGTGGCTGATTGTATTTTCCGTGTTTGCATTCCTGAGTTGTCTTGTCTTTAATTCCTGCAAAAAAGAAGAAAATTTTCCTGTTGTACCCGTCATCTCTTTCAACGAATTCAAGAAATACGGCAGCGATTCAGCCACCTGCACAATCAATTTCACAGATGGAGACGGAGATATCGGACTGGATCAACTTGATACCGTGGCTCCTTTCAATTTGCAATCGAAATACTATTACAATTTATACCTGGTCTATTATTTCAAAGACACCTTGACCAATACCTGGGAGCCATACGACACCAAACCAACCACCTCCAAAATTGATACCCTTCAATACGCCTATCGCATTCCGAATCTGACCCAGAACGGACAGAAGAACAGCTTACAGGGCACCATTAAAGTGCGTCTGAATGCTCCTTATTCCATACCCGGACAAAAATCCTTTTTGTTTAAGATCGTTTTGATCGACCGCGCACTCCATATCAGCAATGAGGTGAGTACTGGGCCCTTGAGTCCTTGATTTCCATTCTCTTTCCGACTACCCTTTCTGCTCCTCCAAATGAATTGTTCTCCTGTTTGCCCGAAAGCCCGCCAAACAATATCTTCGATTTCTCTTTGTATACCGGATAGAACCGGGAGAAGCTCTTTGGACTTCAGACCATCCGTTTTTTTCAGATGATGTAAAATTTCAGTTCATTGGAAATCTGTTTGAAGCGAAAATAAAAACGACGTTTGGAAACCGGATGCAATGATCAGAAAAGGTTTTTTTCTCTGCCCGAAATGAATACAAATGTTTGGCGGAGCAGGTCTAGTCAGACAAGAAAATAAATTTGTTCACCGGAAAAACAGGGCACCCCAAAGGGAAAACAAAAACGACAACAGGCATTCCGGCATTGCTGAAATAAAAAAAGAGACCGATCTGCCAAAAGCCGACATCGTTCAAGAACAAAACAACAGCGTTCTCTGCAGACAGGACAGCATTCTGCGACAAAGTGACATCGTTCTGCAACAAAGTGACATCGTTCTGTGCAGATGCGACATCGTTCATGAACAAGATGACTCTGTTCGGTGTAAAAGAGACATCGTTCATAAACGAAGTCACTTTGTTCTTTGTCATTGCAACCTTGTTGAAGAACAAACAAACATCGTTCTGTGTCATTGCTACGCCGTTCAAGAACAAAATGATATCGTTCTGTGTCATTGGCAGCCCGTTCCGGAACAAAGTAACATCGTTTCATGTAAATGAAACATTTACACAGAACAAAGTCTTTTTGTCCTGTGTAAATGCCGCATCCACACATTTAAGTGCCCAAAACAAAATTTCAAAACCTATTTTGATGAAAAACAACCGAATAGAAAAATATTCAAAGAGGTAAACCGGCCGATTCGCGGGAGAAAAGAAGCGATGTGAACTCCAATATGTCTTAAGGTCTGGCTGAACAGCAGATTAAATAAAGAAACTAATGACATAATACACCAATCCGCCCAGAAGAGCTGAGGCGGGAATGGTAAAGAGCCAGGTGGCAATGATATTTCCGGCGATACCCCATCTGACCGCCGAGAATCTGCGTGTGGTACCTACGCCCATGATAGCGCCGGCAATGGTTTGTGTTGTACTTACCGGTATACCCATGCTTGTTGCACCGTACAGGGTGAGTGCTCCTGCTGTTTCGGCACTGAATCCACCCACGGGTTTTAAATGCGTCAGTTTCATCCCCATGGTTTTGACAATTTTCATTCCTCCCGAAAGTGTGCCCAGCGAAATAACGGAAAGAGAAGTTACCGCGACCCAGGCGGGAACATGGAAGGTATCAAAATGATAGAGGTATTCATGGACGAAGGCCAAATCCTTGCTCTTAAAAAGAACAAGTGTGATGATGCCCATTGTTTTCTGGGCATCGTTGCCCCCGTGACCAATGCTGAATGCGGCGGATGACAACAACTGTCCGCCACGGAAAAATTTATCAATTCTGGAAGGATTGAATTTCCGGGCGATCCACATCGTGATGACCATGATGATGTATCCCAACAGCAAACCGATCATCGGTGCCAGAAAAATAAACAGCAGTGTGATGAATAATTTTGTGGTGAAGAATCCTCCATGATCTGTGTGAAGCACAAGAGCGGCAAAACCGGCTTTGGATACCGCAGCGCCAAGAAGTCCACCGGTCAGGGAGTGGGATGAACTGACCGGAATACCAAGCCGGGCGCAGAAAAAGTAAGCCCAGATTATGGCACCCAGCAAAGCAGCCAGGACCAGATACACATCCACAAAGCTGTTGTCCACAAAGCCCTTGCCCACCGTGGAGGCCACTTTCGATCCGTCGAAGATAAACAAGGCTGCAAAATTGAACATGGCTGCCCAGAGAACGGCTATTCTCGGCGAAAGAATACGGGTGGAAACAATGGTGGCAATGGAATTGGCAGCATCATTCATTCCGTTGACAAAGTCAAAAAGAAGCGCTGCGAAAATGGTGATCAGAAGAAGGAGCATAAATCTGCTTAGGTTGTCTTGATTAAAATCGAATGAATCACATCCGCTGCATCCTCACATTTATCGGTTGCTGTTTCCAGAGCAGCCAGAATTTCCTTGATCTTGATAATCTTAATGGGATCCTTTTCCTCATCAAACAGTTTGGCAATACCGTTGTTAAACACCTCGTCGGCATGATTTTCCATGCTGTGGATTTTAACGCAAGCCTCCTTGATGGCGCTTATGTTTTTCATGTTGCGCAAATTGCATATGGCCACATTGAGCTCCTGTGCGCCTTTCAGGATCAGTTCTGAAAGCTTGATCATGGGATCAGACATTTCCTCGATCTTGTACAATCCAATTCGTTTGGCCGATCCGTGAATGAGATCCACCACATCGTCAATCACCGAAGCAAGTTCATGAATATCCTCTCGGTCGAAGGGAGTGATGAAATTCCGACCGAGTTCATTGAAAATCATGTGTGTAATGTTATCGCCGACATGTTCAAGGCGCTCAATTTCGCGGATGGCTTCTTTCCTTTTTTCGGGTGTCGTGGTATTGACCAGCGTGCAAAGGGCCTCGGAGGTCTTCACCATATTGGCTGTCGCCTGTTCGAAAAGGGGGAAAAATTTTTTGTCTTTGGGAATCAGGTATTGAAGTATGCCGTCTAATTTCATGTCCGCGTATATTTATATAAAAGCTAAAAAATGAATGAGCTTGCCAGTTGTGAAGATTACAAAAGTAAGATGAGCTGACGAAGGAAAACTAGTCCCATATTATCTTAATGTTAAGATAATATCAGGACAATTTGAAGCGCCAAAGGCAACACACTGACAATCAACGATCTTCACCGCCATGACGGAGAACCTTGGCTTCGATATAGAAAATAATTTCTTCGGAGATGTTTTTGGTCTGGTCGCCGATTCTTTCAATTTTCCTGACTATGGATAACAGGTTGAGAAAATGCAAGGGACGGTTGTTTTTGCTTTCCATGAGCAAAATGGTGGTATCGGTCGCTTTTTTATTGATTGCATCGAGAAGATCGTCTTTCATAAATATTTTTCGGGAAGCAGCAGTATCTTCCTGTTCAAGGGCCTGCATGGCATCATCCAGCATGGACAAAGCGATATCTGCCATTTCTGAAATTTCATATTTTTTGATGAATTCGAGCGGGAAAGGCTCGGTCACATCCATCACATAGCGGGCTATACTTTCGGCATTGTCGCCAATGCGTTCGAGGTTGGAATTTATTTTCAGGGCCGCCAGCACAAACCTCAGGTCGATGGCTACTGGATTGAAAAGCGCAAGAATATTTTCACAGTCGCGGTCGATTTTCAGCTCAAGGGCATTGACGCGCCTTTCCGTTGCAAGAACTTCTCTGGCCAGATCGTTATCGAAACCGACAAGGGCGTCCTTGCATTTGCTCACCTGCAGGCGAACAAGACGGTGCATATCAATAAGCTCCTCCTTGAGGTACTTCAATTCTGTATCGAGGTGTGACATGGCAAATAGTTCAGGTTATTAAATGTCTCTTAATTCTTAACGATTTAAGCCGAGCTTGCTGTCTGCGAGCCAAAACCGTTTGAGCATCATATCGCCGATTCAAATTCTTAAAATCATCCGGCTGTTTTCCGGACAAGATCAACTCTATCCAAATCTGCCGGTGATGTAATTCTGTGTACGCAAATTTTTAGGGTTTGTAAAGATCATTTTGGTTTCATCCATCTCAATGAGTTCGCCCATGTAAAAAAAGGCTGTCCTGTCACTTACCCGGCCCGCCTGCTGCATATTGTGGGTAACGATAATGATGGTATACTTGTTTTTGAGTTCATAAATGAGCTCTTCGATTTTTGCCGTGGAGAGCGGATCCAGCGCCGAAGCAGGTTCATCCATAAGCAAAACGGTAGGTTCGATAGCCAGCGCCCGGGCAATGCACAAACGTTGTTGCTGTCCGCCCGAAAGTTCAAAGGCTGACTTTTTCAGCTTGTCCTTCACTTCTTCCCAGAGGGCGGCCTGATGCAAGGAACGTTCCACGCGTTCTTCAATAAATGCTTTGTCCTTGATTCCGTTGACACGCAACCCGTAGGCCACATTTTCATAAATTGTTTTGGGGAAAGGATTGGGTTTTTGAAAAACCATTCCCACTTTCTTTCTCAATTCATCCACATCCACTCCCCGTTCGTAAATATCTTTACCCTCGACCAGGACATCCCCGGTAATCTCGACATTGCTGATCAGGTCATTCATCCGATTGAACAAGCGCAGATAGGTGGATTTTCCACATCCCGAAGGGCCGATAAGAGCGGTTACCGAATTCTCCTGAATAGACATGGTGATTCCTTTCAATGCGTGGAAATCGCCATAATGCAGGTTTACATTTGCTGTTTCGATCTTATTCATGAGCCTCAGTTCATTTTAACTTTTTTACCAAAATACCTCCTCAGGGCATTGGCAAGCAGATTGGCAATCAACACAATTACAATAAGCACCAAAGCGGTTCCGTAAGCCATGCTGCGGGATGCTTCGATATTGGTTCCGCTGGTGGAAATCACATACAGGTGATAGGGAAGAGCCATGACCTGATCGAAAATACTGTGAGGAAGTTTGGGCAGAAAATAAGCGGCAACGGTGAAAAGAATGGGCGCCGTTTCTCCCGAAACCCGTCCTATGGACAGGATAAGACCGGTGATGATATTTGGAAATGCCATCGGCAAAACCACCCGCTTGGTTGTCTGCCATTTGGAAGAGCCCAAAGCCATGCTGCCGTGCCTGAAGGAGTTGTCAATGGCCCGGAGCGCTTCTTCGGTCGTGCGGATGACAACCGGCAGGGCCAGCAAACCCAGGGTGAGCGATCCGGCAAGGATGGAATCGCCGAACTTCAGCTTGTTTACAAACAGCGACATGCCAAAAAGGCCAAAAACAATGGAAGGAACACCGGCCAGGTTATTGGTCATCATCTGGATGAAGCGTTTGATGAATCCTTCCCTGGCGTATTCATTGATGTAAATTCCCGACATCACGCCAATGGGAAAAGCAAAAAGCATGCTTCCCGCAACCAAGTATAGTGTACCGATGATCGCCGGAAAGATGCCTCCTTTGGTCATTCCGTCTTCGGGCATTTTGGTAATGAAATCCCAACTGATGGCCTTGACACCGTGAAATAGAATAAAGGAAAGTATGACAATGAGGATAGCCACAATACTGAAACTCAGTATCCCGAAAGTCCAGAACGCAAACGATTGCCGGCGTTGCTTTTTTCTTCTGATTTGAATATGATCCGGTTTCTTCATATGTGTTTTTCCCCTTTTCTTTTCGAAGATATAAATTCAACCGAAAGGTTAATGAAGAAAGTGATGACAAACAAAATACATCCCAGGGCAAAAAGTGCCTTGTAATGCAAACCTCCCTGAGCGGCTTCACCGAGTTCAGCGGCAATTGTTGCCGGTATGGTGCGGACCGGCTGCAGCAGCGAATGCGGGATAATGGCAGAGTTTCCGGTGACCATCAGCACAGCCATTGTTTCGCCGATTGCGCGGCCAATGCCCAGAATGGCTCCTGCTGTAATGCCCGATGCCGAATAGGGAATGCTGACTTTGTAAATCGTTTGCCATTTGGTGGCGCCCAGAGCCAGACTGGCTTCCTTCATGGCCCGGGGAGTATTCCGAAGCGCATCTTCGGATATGGTTATAATTGTGGGCAGAGCCATAATGCCCAGGATAATACTTCCCGCCAGAGCCGTTTCACCCACGTCCAGACCGAAAACATTTTTGATGAGCGGCACGATAACTATAAGTCCGAAAAAGCCATAGACCACCGAAGGTATTCCGGCCAGCAATTCAATAAGGGGTTTGAGAATGTTCCGCACGCGAGAATCCGCGATCTCGGCCAGATAAATGGCGGTTGCAAGTCCCAGAGGCAGAGCAAAAATGATGGCGGCAAGACTTACCCAAAGTGTTCCGAGAATGAGGGAAAGCACACCCATTTGCGCAACAGGCTGCGCAGTGGGAAACCATTCCTTGCCCGAAACAAAACTGCCGATGGTAATGGTTTTGATTGTAACGAGTTTGCCCTTGAAACCGGCTTTGGCATATTCTTTCGGAAAAAAAGCGACGACATTGGGCGTTTTTCCTACATAGTCGCTGATACAGGAATCCAGGTGCTCAAAGTTCGAACCGATCTGGCCTTCCGTATAATATTTTGCAACATCATCGACACGGAAAAGTTTGATGGAGTCTGAAGTGCCTCCCAGGGATTTCCAGAATACAATTTTCTGGTCAAAAATATTTTTCAGCTCCTCGGGAGAAAGAGCGTTGATGGGATTGGCTCGGTTCAGGGCAACGACGCTGCCTTTTTCAACGGGGCTTTCCCGAAACAGCCCGGCACCTTCGTTGAATAGAAATAAAATGATCAGCAGTACGATCACACTTGTGAAAGTACCGCTGACCAGGAGTGCTGCTTCAATTAATTTTTCAAAAAACTTCGCAAAGCGTCTTCTCATTTCATTCTTCTTTATGCGAACAGAATCAAATCACAAAACCTACTTCACAGAAATGTAACCCACTTCTTCCACATGTTTCTGTCCGTCCTTTGAAAGCACGAAGTCTACAAAACCTTTCACTTTGGCTTCAGAGCTTCCAGCGTAAATATAATACAAAGGTCTTGAAACAGGGTACGATTTGTCTTTGGCAGTTTTGATGCTTGGCAAAACAAATGTTTTCCCGTCGAAAGATACAGCCACAGGCTTAATGGTTTTGTTCAGGTAAGCAAGACCCACATACCCGATGGCACCTTTGGTCTGACTAACACTTTGAACAATGGCACCGGTGGCGGGCATGCTCAGTACAGTACTGGCATAATTTTTCTTGGCCATTACATGTTCTTTCATGAATTCATAGGTTCCGGAACTGGATTCGCGTGAATAGGCTACGATTTTTTCATCATCGCCGCCCACTTCTTTCCAATTGGTAACGGCACCGGTGAAAATCTTTTCCAGCTGTTCTCGGGTCAGTTCTTTCACTTTGTTTGCCGGGTTGACAATAATGGCAAGTGCATCAAATCCGATTGTGACTTGTTTGATGTTCTTTTCTTTGAGTTTCAATTTTTCTTCCATTTTCAAATCCCTGGAAGACATGCAGATGTCAGTAGTGCCATCAATCAGCGCCGTGATTCCAACACCCGATCCGCCACCGACCACAGTAACGGACGCACCTGGTGTTTTTTTCATGAAAGTTTCAGCCTCTTTGGTAGAGAGCGGAAGAACAGTATCGCTGCCCTTAACGGTAATGTCAGTACCGGGATTAACGAATGCAAACAGCAGCAAAGCTGCAGGTAGTAAGAGGAGTGCCTTTTTCATTTTTTTGTTTTGTTTGTTTAATAAATGCTTCCGGATGCCTTTGTTGCATCCGGAAGCAATATGTGTGCCAGTTTGAACCAAACCGGAATTTGATGCAATTCCTTCTTATTCGGTTAGTACATACCGTTGTTACTTACTTTCTTCGATGAATTGAAGATGAAATAGAAAGACATTCTGTAAACAACGTCCGCGTCTTTCACCATTCTTGTTGAGTATGCTTTTCCGGTTCCATCAGGACCAGAAGAACTCATCATGGAATTGTAGGAATTGTACCAGATGTTTGGCATGAGGTGAAATCTTCTGTCGGGTGTCCAATCTAAACCGGCAGTCACAAAATTTTGTGTGTAAAATGTGGTTGCACCGCTTAGGTAGTTTCCTGCGGCAGCGGAAACGCCATAGGCCTTGGTGTACACATTATTCGAGTTCCATTTTGTATCCGGGTTGTACATGTCGTATCTGGCAAACAAGTTCAGCTTGTTCTTGACAATCTTTACAGAACCAAAAACCGAAACACCTTGCTGAACGCCGGAAGCCATGCTTGCAGTAGTCAGGGGTGCATATTTCAGATCAGGATTGTAAACCAGGTAGGCATCCGAATTCATATTGGTCTGCTGGAAAAATTCAACCCCGATGCGGAAAGCTTCTGTCTTATAGGAAGCGTATGCCTTGAAGGTCGAGTTTGACGTGTTGTAAGGAGAAAGCTGTGTGGTCATGTAATCGCCATAAAGACCGATGACAAGTTTCTGATTCAAAGTGGACAGGAATACATTGCCTCTTACCTTTTTAAAAGGAACAGTTGCCGGAGTTGCGCTGGCGCCGTTTCCTACCTGTAGCACATACCCTACAAATGTAGGACGCTCCGCATCCTTGGCATTTTTACACGTATATAGTCTTCCCTGCAAAGAAACACCCAGATCTGTGGATCCGTCGTTGTTGTGCATATCCATGATTGTTCTTTCTACCGCGCGGTATCCCCACAATGGCTCGGTACCGTTTGGCGTTGCGAAAGAAGCGGTTTGGTATTGACCCACGATCAAATCCGAGTTCTTCCAGATATTTGACCATTTCACAAAAGCGTATTTCAGATAAGTTGTGTTCTGGTTATTTGGTAGAAGCGTTTGCTCATTGGCCAAAACCGCAGAAGCCGAAAAGTTCTTGGCGAAGTTGTAATCATAGCCCAAGTACATCCGGCGAATTTGGAAAGCGTTGGACTGAACATTGGCCGGAACATTCGTATTGGCAGTGGTGTTGTTTGAGTTCAATGAATTTGTACCTTTATACTGTACATTTCCGCCACCTCTTTGCAAAGAATCATTCTGTGTTTTCACAGCATAATCACCGAAAACATATCCCCAAAGATTTCCGGAAGGTTTGAAGGAGGTTGTATCACCAGCTGTCTGTGCATGGGCAGCTGAAGCAAAAACTAGGAGGGAACCACTTAACAGTTGTCGAATCGTTTTTTTTGTAATCTGTGTTCTCATTGCGATTTTTTTAGGGTGTTTGTTAGTGTGTTTGTAAGTGTATTTTAAGCGGCAAAGATGCAAGGCCTGTATTAAGAAGGAGTCATTCGCATATTACCATAACATTAACAAATCAGGGTTCAACTTTCCATGTTTTTATCGCAGCTTTTTTTAAAATAAACGCAGATAAAGCAAGGAATTCGTTAAAAAATGATCATCTTTGTGCCATGTTTCCAAGACGGAAGTACATTTCATCCTTCTTTATTCCTCTGCTTTTCCTGCTTTTTTTCAAGACAGGGATCTCATCGGGTGCAGGCGTTTCAATACTCTCTTCTCATCCTGAAACTCTTCTTTCTTTTCAGCTTAATGNNTCGGGAATGCGTCTCATGATCTTCTTCAAAATAAGGAACAAATCGGATCCAGCTCCAGAATCAAACTGGAAAGGAAAAGAAGAAAAGTCATTGAAAGTACCCCCGAATTATTCAACCCCCAACCCGGACCCGGTATCTTTTTCCAAAACAGTCTTCCCTCTGATACATTTGTTGCATCTATTCCCGTTTCGGATCTATCCTCTTCTCAGATCCGGGGTCCTCCGTGTTCCCTCTAAACCTTATTTTCAAGTATTTTAGTACCCGGGGACACATTTTCCTTTACCGGACAAAATTCCCATAAACCAATTGCAATTCTTATGAAAGCAAAACGATTCACGACGAATTGTCCTGCCTTGCATGCATTTCTCTTCTGTGTCATGCTGACAATTCTGATATTAAAGCCTTTCGGAACCGCCGCTCAGGCAAGTGGCAATGCTTTAACCCTTTCCAAAGCGCTCGAAACCGCTGCGGCCAATTATGGAGAAATACATGCAAAAGACCTCTATAAAAAAGCACAGGAAGAGAATATCAAACAAGTAAAGCGACAATACCTGCCGGCTGTAATCGCTTACGGACAAATGGATTACGCTACGGCAAATTCTGTTCCTGGAAGCTATTTCTCCTTCGGATTTTCCACCTCCGGCTCCATTTCCTCCACCAATAACTACACCCCTGTGTATGGTGCAGTAGGAATGGGCGCCATTCAATGGACTCCGTTCAGTTTTGGTCAGTACAATGCCAGGGTGAAAGAATCGGATCTGCAATTCCAGCTTGCCGGAGCGGATGCGGAGCAGGAACTGTTTTACAATAAAATATATGTCACCCAGGCGTATCTCGATGTATTGGTCGCCATAAAACTAAAGGATCTTCAGAACAAGAACCTCGGACGGGTATTGGTTGTTCATGATGTCATCGCCCAAAATGCAAAAAACGGATTGCGTCCGGGCGTTGACACATCCTTTGCCAATTCTGAAGTGGCCAGAGCCAGACTCAATGTGTACGATGCAGAAAAAAACGAAGCCGAGCAGCGCAACCGCCTGGCCAGCCTGATGGGTGTAGAGAACAGCGATTTTCAACCAGACACCTCCACATTCTTTGTGTCGGTTCCGCCCGTATCTCTGGCCCCGGTAACCGATGTGAGTGCCAACCCTATTCTCAAAATATACGCAGCCCGGGAAGGGTTGAGTGAAATCCGTGAAAAAGAAATTTTTCGCAGTTATTTTCCAAAGATCAGTGTTTTGGGAGTAACTGATGGGCGTGGCTCCGGAGTGTCCTACAACGGGCATTATGATGAGAGTTTTTCGGGAGGAACAGGCCTTAACCGGTTTAACTATGCGGTAGGCCTGGTCTGCACATTCAACATTCTTGACTATCCCCGGATGAAAGCCGAGCAGGTGGCACAAAAATTCAGAAGCGATGCCGCCAAAACAGAACTCCAGGCGCAAACCCTGGGCCTTAAAAATGATCTAACCCTGGCCAATAACAAGCTCCGCATTTCTTTCGAACAGCTCAAGCAGGCTCCCATACAATATCTGTCTGCTTCTGATTTCTACAAACAAAAACTGGCCATGTATACCTCCGGGCTTGCCAATATCGTTGACCTGAGCCAAGCTCTTTACAATCTCAGCCGGGCAGAAGCCGACAACGCCATTGCGCGGGATGCCGTCTGGAAAGCATTCCTTGCCAAGGCTTCGGTCAGCGGCGATTTTAACTTATTCATGAACAGCATTAACATTAAATAAATGAAGCTCCTAATCACCGCCTTACGAAGGCCAATGACAATCATCGTGCTTGTGCTGGGGCTGCTTTTTTTCGCAGTTCTTGCCGTCACGCGTATTCCGATTGATATTTTCCCAAAACTGGATCTGCCTGTGATCTATGTGGCGCAGCCCTACGGAGGAATGTCGCCCCAGCAAATGGAAGGAATTATCTCTACCCGTTATCAGGATCAGTTCCTGTATGTATCGGGAATTAAAAATATCGAAGTGAAAAACATCCAGGGTCTTTCCCTGCTTCGTCTTTCTTTTTATCCCGGAACGGACATGGCCCAGGCTGCAGCCGAAGTTTCCACCCAGGTAAGCCGGGCCCGGGCGCAAATGCCATCCACCACACTTCCGCCTATTGTGGTTCGTTTCGATGCTTCTTCTCTGCCGGTGGGTCAACTGGTTTTCAAAAGCAATGGAAGAAGCCTGAACGAAATGCAGGATCTGGCCTCCACCAAAANNCTCCTCCTTTTGGCGGAAATGCACGGACTATCGTCATCAAGGCAGATCCTGACCTGATGCGAAGCCACAGCATCACACCCGATGAAATTGTGAAGGCGCTGGCCGAAAACAACACCATCACCCCTGCCGGCAATGTGCGTATCGGAGATATCATGTACATCACACCGACAAATTCGGTGATTGAGAATGTCAGCGAGTTTGGGGATATACCCATCTTAAAAGGGCAAGGACCAACTGTTTTTTTTAGGGATATTGCCACCATCGAAGACGGAGCCGATGTCACATCGGGTTATGCACTTGTCAATGGAAAACGAGCCGTTTACATTCCCGTTACCAAACGGGCAGAAGCTTCCACCTGGGATGTGGTGAAGGGTGTCAAGGCGGCCATTCCCGCCATGCAGAGTCTGCTTCCTGAAGATGTACAGATCTCCTATGAGTTTGACCAGAGTGTATATGTGATCAACTCCGTGAAAAGTCTTATTTCAGAAGGTACCATTGGGGCCATTCTGACAGGACTGATGGTTCTTCTTTTTCTGGGCGATCGCCGAAGTGCACTGATTGTCATCATTACCATTCCCATCTCCATTCTCATAGGCGTGCTTTTGCTTTATGCGGCCGGACAAACCATCAATATCATGACCT
>PLXK01000249.1 GCA_003151415.1 Bacteroidota bacterium | reverse complement strand
CGAAGGCATAGATGCGGGTATTGCCTGAGGGGGTGTCAAACAGGGCATAGCGCAGGGTAATGCCATACCGGCTTCCGTTTTTCTGAATGATCAGATCCTGTGCCATAAGAAATCCCTTTTCCAGAGAACCCACACTGTCTGTGGCCTGAATGATTTCAAGACGGCTTCTCAATTGCAAAAAAGGAAGTACAAGGGATGAGATTTGTATCCTGAAATTAGTCTGTCTTCCTGCAACGGGAAAATTTATTTCCTCAGAGCCACCCGCCGGAGGGTCAAGGGGTTTTTCAAAAGAACGGATATGGACATAGATTTCCGTTCGTTTATCGGGGACAAAGTTGAGCTTGATAAAACAATCATTTCCCTGGGAGGGTGCATTTATCCTGTATTTTAACCATGGAGAAATAAAATAGTCATAAAAGGCGCAAAGGGTGGTTTTGTTTGATAAGATCAGAATTGTTCCTAAGTAGAGGCCTTGTTCATTTGAAGAAGACGGGCTGCCGGAAGAGGAAAAGGCGTTGGCATAAAAGCTGTGGTAAGCCCGGCTGTAATTGTGGTACAGCAGCGAAAAACTCAGTCTGGGATCCATGGCAATGCTCATTCCCTGTAAAAAAGCAGCGGCGGGTTTTCCGGAAAGCCATTTTTGATCCGAACTGCACGCGGCTTCACCGAACAGATTGAAATTTCTGAAAACGAGACTGTAATCAGTACCGGCATTGATCATCTCGTTTCCTTTGAATTCGTATTTGTTGTACAAAGCGGGCCGGGGTAAAAGCGCAGCATCCAAAGCGGTGTGCATCAGAGAAACACCGGCCTGAAATCTTTTGATGATGTAACCGATATTTCCGCCTTCCACGGTTTGCCCCAGCACATGATGGCCGGCCAGTTCGGCAGGGGTGGCATGCAATCCTGTGGTTTGCAAGCTTCGAACCTTGAGAATCTGACCCTGGATGGAGGTATCGGAAACCGTGGCATCCAGTTTTTTGCGCGAAAAAAAACCGGTGATTTCGAATGGGCCGAGCCTTAAAGTTGTTCCGATGCCACGCAAATACGTGTTCTCATTTGTTGATGTGTATGGATGGAGCCCGTAAGCAGCCTTTTTGATTTGGGTGGCATCCGCTGTCTTTGAAAATGCAATGCCCGACCAGGATATCAGGCCCTGACCAAAACCGGCAGAATAATCACCGATGACAAGTGTTTTTAACAAATGCTTGGTATGAATGTATAGATGCGCAGAATAAAAGTCAAAGCCCTGTTTCTGGCCTCCTTTGAAAAATGCCTCTCCCGGGTCTTTTTTGCCTGTCAGGCCCCAGCTGATCATGTTCTGAAAGCTGTAACGGTAATTTATAAGAATGCCCGAAGGTGTTCCTAAATAACGGGAATTTGGTTTTTTACTTAAAGCGGAGGAATCGATAGGGGAAAATCCTTTCTGACTTTCGATGATTCGGGTATAACGGAAACTGAGTTTGTTCATGCCGTTTTTTAATAGTCCTTTCAGGACAGCCGCGCCGGGACCGCTGTCTTCATCCACTTTTACAAAGGGGAATAGTTTGCGCAGGGTACGCAAATCAAAGCCGTCAATGCTTTGTAATTCGTAAAAACTGAGAAGCTTTCCGTTGGCCTGAATATGGTCGAGCAGATTATTAATTTGCATGTCGTTGAGCAGGCCGAGTGCTTCGAGTTCTTCTTTAGTTGCGCTGTTTAGTCTTAAGGGATGCGTGGCATAAGAGTCGAGTTGTTCGGTTATGGCGGTGTAGTCAGCGGCCTCCGTGTTGCTGCTTTCACTTTGCATTTCTATATTTTGAATCATTTCTTCATTGAGTACAGGGCCCGAAGGCGCGTTTTTTGGGAAAAGGGAATCGCTTTGGGCGTGGAGTGGACAGTGTACAAAAAACAAGAGTAAAACCGAACAAAATAGTAAAGCAGGGAATGGGTTTTGCATCGTTTTGTAATATTCATTCGGCAGAATCAGGGGAAGGAACACCTGTTTAATCCGTTCTTTGGGTTGCCGCTTCATTCATTTTTGGGTTTTTTATGGAAAACATAGCTTAGCCCAATGGTCGGTGTGTACCCAAGAACAGGATGCCAGGAAGAAGAAAAATCCATCTTGAAACTATGCAGGCACAAGCCAAAGCCAAAAGCAATTGTTGTTGGATTGGTGGACAGTCCGGCACGCAGGAAAAGTTCTTTACACGGTTGATATTCAAGTCCGGTTTTAAAAATATTTTTATGAAAGGTGTCTTTCTCCTCTTCCAGACAGAAAAGTACTTTATCCGAACAGGCATAGGCCAGTCCCATTCGCAGTGTGGTTGGGATACTTTCTTCAGATTGTGCTGAAAGGCTTGTGCGTGTTGGATTGAAGAGATGAATGCCCAGGGAGAAGCCTTTGAGAATTTTTGCCACGGCACCGATTTCTCCGGCAACCCGGTTTGAAGAACCATAGCCTTCGGCGATCTGCGTTTGCAGATAATCCAGTTGTATGCCGGTGGAAAAATGCAGTCCGAACGCTTTGGCAAAAGAAAGGCCATATTTGTTTTCCTGGTAAAGGGAATAACCAAAACTCGAAACATTCAAGCCGAAAGTTCCTGTTCCGGAAGGCAGAGCCAGGGCAAAGCCGGCGAGTTTTAATTCTTTAAGAAAGAAAGGGGTTTGGTAAGAAAACCCCGATTCGGGATTTCGAAGGAAGGCCAATGCGGCTTGGTTGTTTTGGGTGCTCCACACGTCTTCCTGACAAACCGAAGCATTGCCCATGGAAGCCGAGCGTGCACCGGTTGCCTGATTTTCGTTGCCGGCAGGCATCCGTGCGGATAAAATCAGGAAGAGCGAGAACAAGCGAAGACGGCGCATTGAAATCAGGAGACCCTGAATTTGATTTTACATGGGATTTGCTTTTTATGCATTTCTCAGGAAAACGGTTTTCCAGGCATGGAGGATGCAAATCTTTATCCTGCTGAAAAGTACGAAAGGAGGCAAGGAAGTACCAGACGATCTGTTTCCGATTTGGAGCATTCGCTAAGAAAACGCGGAAAATGAAAAAAAGGAGAATTTCTGAGAATCAGTTCACCCTGAATTTGAAAGGAAATGCTTTAAGTTCCTCGTTGGCTTTCAAAATCTTGTTCTTGAGAGTTTCTTTGAATTCGCTGACTTTTTTCAGCAGTAAATCATTGCCCGTAGCCAGCATCTGAACGCTGAGAATACCCGCATTTTGTCCTCCGTCAAGGCCAACGGTTGCAACCGGAATGCCGGGAGGCATTTGAACAATGGAAAGCAGGGAATCCCAGCCGTCGATGGATATGCTGGAACGACACGGAACACCGATTACCGGCAGGGGAGTGAGAGCGGCAACCACGCCCGGAAGATGGGCTGCACCACCGGCACCGGCGATGATAACACGAATACCCCGCTGATGCGCTTTTTTTGCAAAATCCATCACCGCATCCGGTACCCGGTGAGCGGAAAGGGCATTGATTTCAAAAGGGATTTCAAAATGATCGAGTATTTTGGCTGCTTCCTGCATAACGGGCATGTCGGAAGTACTTCCCATAATGATGCTGACGAGTGGTGTCATAAAAGTGTCGTTTTAATTGTGCCGTCTTTATCAAGACAGGGATGAGGCATTGTTAGCATTCGCCGGGCGAAGATAGTTTTTTTTGTGGACTGAAAATGGGTGTTGAGGTGTCCGATTCGTTTTCGCTCTCTTTCTCTGCTCTGTTACTGTTTTAACCCCAACACCCAGTACTCATTTCGTCGAATGACCATATACGGCAGATGAATTAATTTATTTTCATATTCCCAAAGATCAGTCAATTTAGCTAGATTTGCGCCTTCAAACCTTATCCCGGATTATTCAATTGGAAACCATCCAGATACACAAAAAATCCTTCCGGCCTTATATCAATGCCGTTGAAATAAAGAATGCAATCGAAAGAATTGCGGCCCGCATGAATGCTGATCTTGCCGGTAAAAATCCCCTGTTTATAGCTGTTTTGAACGGATCTTTCGTTTTTGCAGCCGATCTGATGCGCGAAATGAAGATGGAGTGCGAAATTTCATTTGTCAAGCTTTCGTCCTACGAAGGCAGCGCAAGTACAGGGAAAGTTAAGGAACTCATCGGCCTCGACCGGGATATCCGTGGCAGGACCTTGATTGTGGTGGAAGACATTGTCGACACCGGCGTTACACTGGAAGCGCTTTATGCCCAGCTTGCCAAAGGCGAACCTGCCGAAATCCGGACTGCCACGCTGCTTTTGAAACCTCTGGCTTATCAGAAGAAAATCCCTGTCGACTACCCGGCTATAGAGGTTCCCAATGATTTCCTGGTCGGATATGGGCTCGATTATGACGGACTGGGAAGAAATTTGCCGGATATTTATACCGCCATATGATTTTCAATGGAAATTCTCTAATATTGTGTGTCAATTTTTTAAATTTATTTCAAAACTGTCTAAATTTCTGATTTTCACATAATCACACAAACCAATAAAACGAGACCTGCCATGTTAAATATCATTTTATTCGGACCTCCCGGAGCGGGAAAGGGAACCCAGTCCAAAAAACTGATTGACAAATATCACCTCGTTCATCTTTCCACCGGCGATATTCTTCGTGCTGAAATTGAGCAGGGAACTTACCTGGGTTTGGAAGCAAAACAATTGATGGATCAGGGTATCCTGGTTCCCGATCACATTGTTATTGGAATGATCCGCAGCAAGCTGGATTACAACAAGCATGCAAACGGATTTATCTTTGATGGATTTCCACGCACAACCGCACAGGCAGAAGCCCTGGATAAATTGCTCTCCGAAAGAAACACAACCATCAGCATGATGCTTGCCCTGGAAGTTGAAACGGGAGAGTTGATGAAGCGAATCATGGCCCGGGCTCTGGAGTCAGGACGCAGTGATGATAAAGATCCGGAGGTGCTCAAGAAACGCATTCAGGAATACAACAGCAAGACGGCTCCCGTGAAAGAATATTACTCTTCTCAGGGTAAATATTATTCCGTTTATGGAATAGGCAGCGTGGATGAAATATTTGATGAATTATGCAGCGTGATTGATATGAGTCAGGCTGGCGGACATGGTTTTCACGCCATGATCGAAGATTATCCCCGACACTATAACCCCATTGTTGTTCCGGCTGATTCTCCGGAAGAGGCCAGGCAACGCAAGGCGGCCGCAGAGAAAGAAGTGAAAGCGAATTACATGAGAAAGGAAACAGAACCTGAAGTGAAAATCACCATTCAAAGGGTTCAGTTTAAAAAAGCGGAAAAGCCGGCAGAAAAAAAATCACCTGCCAAGGTCCCGGTAAAAGCCATTGGGAAAAAGACGGTGGCAAAGAAAGTCCTCAGCCCTAAAAAAACGTCTGCTAAAATTGTAAAAAAGGCAGTCGCGAAAAAGGTTGTTGTGAAAAAGGCAGTCGCCAAAAAAGCGGTTAAAAAGGTGACACCTAAGAAAAAGAGCGTTGTCAAGGCAAAAAAGGCCGCACCGAAAAAAGTTGTTAAAAAGGCTGCTGTTAAGAAGAGTGCTCCTAAAAAAGCGGCAAAGAAAACAATCAAGAAAAAATCAAGGAAGTAAAACCTGGATTGGATAAAATAAATAACACAGCATTGTAATTAACCCCGGCCGCTGTGCCGGGGTTAGTGCTGATAGGAGGAACCATAAAGTGGATACTAATTTTGTCGATTACGTTAAAATATGCTGCAAATCGGGTGACGGCGGAGGTGGCTCTGTGCACCTACACCGAAGCAAACTGACTGCCCATGGCGGACCTGATGGCGGCAATGGCGGCAGGGGCGGACACATCATTCTTCGGGGCAACAAACAGATCTGGACCCTCATTCACCTGAAATACCGGAAGCACGTATTGGGCACAGATGGGGGAAAGGGAGGAAGTGCGCTCAGAAGCGGAGCCGAGGGGAAGGATGAAATTCTGGAAGTCCCTCTTGGAACAGTAGCCCGTGATGCGGAAACCGGAGAAGTTATGTTCGAAATTACGGAAGATGGCGAAGAACGTATTCTGGTTGCCGGCGGCCGTGGCGGAAAAGGAAATGACCACTTTAAGAATTCCACCAATCAGACTCCCCGTTTTGCCCAGCCCGGAGAACCCGGATCAGAGGTCTGGAAAATTCTTGAACTCAAACTTCTTGCCGATATCGGTCTGGTGGGCTTTCCCAATGCGGGAAAATCGACCTTGCTTTCGGTTGTTTCCGCAGCAAAGCCGGAAATCGCCAATTATCCCTTCACCACACTCGTGCCGAATCTGGGCATTGTCAAATACCGCGATTACCGTTCATTTGTCATGGCAGATATTCCCGGAATCATAGAAGGGGCCCACGAAGGAAAAGGCATTGGTCTTCGTTTTCTGCGTCATATCGAACGAAATTCCATGCTCTTGTTCCTCGTTCCGGCCGACAGCAACGACATAATCAAAGATTACAAGATACTTTTGAATGAGCTTCAGATGTTTAATCCGGAATTGCTTCACAAGAAACGGATCCTGGGAATTTCCAAAACCGATCTGCTCGATGAAGAACTCTTTGCAGAAATGAAAAAGGATCTGAATAAACGATTCAAGGAAAAGAAAACCGTACCCTTTGTCTTTTTCTCTTCACAATCCGGGCAGGGCATTACCGAGCTGAAAGACCTGATCTGGGAGCGCTTGAATGAGGCGGTGTGATCATCTTTTGGAGTAGAGATTGCAGTTGGTCTGCAAGTTTGCCGATGTTGAAATTGTCCAACTATTTTGGAAACCCTGATTTCATTGTATTTTTGTCAATAAAACGATAAAACACCAGATCATTGTCATTCATTGAAACATTGGAACATATCGACAGGAAACTCTTTCTTTTCCTGAATGCACATCACAACCAGCAGATGGATTATCTGATGTACTGGATGAGCAATATGTATATCTGGATTCCGTTTTATCTTGTTTTGATTGGCCTGGTCGTTTACTTTTTCAGAAAGAAAAGCGGGCTCATTATTCTTTCCCTGATCCTCCTCATTACGGCCAGTGACCAGTTATCCGATCTCATCAAACGCAATGTGGGTAGGTACCGTCCCTGTCACAATACGGAAATCGGCCAGCTTGTTCACAATGTGGGCGGTTGTGGCGGTCAGTACGGCTTTGTTTCCTCGCATGCCGCCAATACTTTTGCTCTGGCCACCTTCATGACACTGCTTTTGGTACGAAAGTACGAATACCTGGGCTGGATTCTGTTTGGCTGGGCTGCACTTGTATCCTACAGCAGAATTTATGTCGGTGTGCATTATCCGGCTGATGTTGGCTGTGGAGCTGTTCTGGGGTTGTTGCTCGGCTGGGGACTTTACAAACTTTACAGGTTCGCATTGGGGAAAATACACCCGGATCCGGAACACAATGGCTTGCATGCCTAAGAATTGTATCTTCGTTACCGCAAACAGGCCTGAATGAAAAACATCCTCATCATTTTTTTCGGCGGCGGCTTAGGCAGTATTGCCCGCTATGGAATGGCTGTCCTTGTTCGTAAGTTTCCGGTTTCCAGTTTCCCCTTTGCCACACTCTTGTCCAACGCCATGAGCTGTCTTGTTCTTGCTCTTGCCGTGGCTTTTTTTTCCGAACGGTTAAGCTTGCAGCAAAGTTGGCGCCTGTTGGTCATCGTCGGTTTTTGCGGCGGATTCAGTACTTTTTCCACTTTCAGTTTCGAAACCGTTGACCTGATCAGAACAGGAAATACACTCTTTGCTGTGCTGAATATACTGATCAGCCTGGGCGTTTGCCTGGGTATTGTATTTTTTATTGCCAGGCAAAATTAAAACATACACCTTATCGTTTCCTTTTTTAATCACAATGCCGATAGAAACCGTATGAAAAAAAATATTTTCTTTTTGCTTCTTTTGCCCGCCGCTTTTTTGGGCGCCCAAACAAAAAGCCTTTCAAACGGGCAGGCGAATGCTCATCCCAAACTCATTGTCGGCATTGTTGTGGATCAGATGCGGTACGATTATCTGTACCGGTTCATGGACAAATTCGGAAACAATGGTTTCAGGCGGCTGATGGACGAAGGTTTTAACTGCCGCAATACAAATTACAATTACACCCCTACTTATACCGGGCCCGGTCACGCATCCATTTATACCGGTACCACGCCTTCTGCGCATGGCATTATAGCCAATGACTGGTACGACCGCACAAAGAGCCACAGTTTGTATTGCACAGAAGACAATACCGTAACCACGGTCGGGGCTTCCGGAAAAGCCGGGCAGATGTCACCCCGCAACATGCTGGCCAATACCGTAACCGATGAAGTGCATATTGCATCGATGCTGAAGTCCAAAGTCATTGGTATTGCACTGAAAGATCGCGGCGCCATTTTGCCTGCCGGCCATACAGCCAATGCAGCTTACTGGTATGATGGTTCCGGAGTATGGATAAGCAGTACTTTCTATATGAATACATTGCCCGATTGGGTCACCAAGTTCAATGAGAAAAAACTGGCTGAGAAATACCTCTCGCAGGACTGGAACACACTGCTTCCCATTGGCCAATACAGCGAAAGTTCGCCTGACAACAATGCCTATGAAACCCCTGCCAAGGGCGAAACAGCTCCTGTTTTCCCCCACCATCTGTCGGCTTCCAATGGCAATGACATGATCAGAGGCACTCCTTTTGGAAATTCCCTGACAAAAGACTTTGCCATTGAAACAATCCGCCAGGAACAAATGGGAAAAGGTTTTTACACGGATTTTTTAACAGTTAGTTTTTCTTCGACAGATTATGTCGGTCACGCTTACGGGCCGCACTCCGTAGAGCTGGAAGATACCTATCTCAGACTCGACAAGGACCTTGCCGAATTATTGAAATTCCTGGATACCGAACTCGGCAAGGACAATGTCCTGCTTTTTCTGACCGCCGATCATGCCGTGGTGGATGTGCCGAGATTGCTGACAGACCTGAAAATACCGGCAGGTTGCTATGACGCAAATTTTGCACTGGATTCGCTGAATAAATATCTGACCAAAACCTACAGAGATTCAAATCTGCTCCAGGATTACTCCAACCAGATGATTTATCTGGACAAGAAAGAACTATCCAAACAGAAATTGGATGAGAATAAAATGGAAGGTGACATTGCCGAGTTCATGCTTCGTTTCAAAGGTGTGGCCAGTACCGTAACGGCCAATGCATTCAAGAACGGAAATTTTGCTGCCGAGGATATGCGCGGCCTTGTACAGAATGGATATCAACCCAAACGATCGGGTGATGTGATGATCATTCTTCAGCCGGGCTGGATAGATTCTGAAACTCAGACAGGCACCACACATGGTACGGGCTACAGTTACGATACGCACGTTCCTCTGCTTTGGTATGGTTGGAATATCAAACCCGGCAGCACGACAGAATCAATCCGGCCCATCGATATTGCCCCGACAATTTCAATGATGCTCAATATTCCATTTCCGGATGCCTGCAGCGGCAGAGTGATTCGCTCCCTGACGGAGCCTGTCAGATGATTGCAAAAAAAATATTCACAAGAAGCATCCTCTTGCTGGGTTTTGTCAGTCTCTTTACTGATATCTCCAGCGAAATGCTGTTTCCGGTAATGCCCGTTTACCTGAAATCGATCGGTTATTCCGCGCTCTGGATCGGTTTGCTTGAAGGCCTGGCTGAAGCCACGGCCGGCTTGTCGAAAGGATATTTCGGGAAATTGTCTGACGACAAAAACAGGCGTATGCCTTTTGTACAGCTTGGTTATTTCATGAGCTCCCTGTCAAAACCCCTCCTTATTCTTTTTGTACAGCCTTTGTGGGTGCTTACTTGCCGGATAAGCGACAGACTAGGTAAAGGAATTCGTTCGGGAGCCCGCGATGCCTTGTTGTCAGACGAATGCGAACCGCAGAACAGGGGTAAAGTGTTCGGGTTTCACCGCGCCATGGATACCGTTGGCGCTGCCATCGGGCCGCTCTGCGCCCTGGCATGGCTCTGGAAACATCCGGGGGATTATAAAACACTCTTCCTGGTGGCTTTTATTCCGGCACTCATTGGAGTAGGCTGTACACTTTTTGTGAAAGAAAAAAAAGCGGAAGCCATCCATCCGCCTGCAGAGAAAAAAGCCCTGTTTTCCTTTCTTGGATATTGGAAACAATCGGGTCGGGAATTCAAAAGGCTGGCTGTGGGACTCATCGCCTTTGCGCTGTTCAACAGTTCGGATGTCTTCCTGCTGCTGATGGCCAAAATGCACGGACTGAGCGATCAGCAAATGATTCTGGCATATGTCTTCTATAATCTTGTTTATGCCTGCTTTTCATTGCCTTTTGGAATACTTGCCGACAAATTTGGAATGAAAGTAAGCCTTTGCACCGGTCTTTTTTTCTTCGGGATCAGTTATACCGGTATGGCACTTACAAGAGATGTTTCATTGATATTTATGCTCTTCTTTTTATATGGCCTGTTTGCAGCAGCAACCGACGGTGTTTCAAAAGCCTGGGCCTCGAAACTTGTACCCAAAACAGAAACGGCCACGGCAATCGGATTTATATCGGGTTCGACAAGCATAGCGGTGCTTGTAGCCAGCTCACTCACCGGCCTGGCCTGGGTGGCCGCCGGTGCCACTGCGGCCTTGCTGCTTAGCGCAGGAGCCGCTTTTGCCGTGCTGATTTATTTTTTGTTCTGGCAGACTGAAAAACGATGATATTCTGGATGCTATGTTTAAGTCCTTGAATTTATTTTTTTAGGCGTTTCCCCGCAGATGAATACGGATTCTTTTACCTTCGGTATAAATTAAACTTCATGAGCAAATTCATACAAAGTGTTTTTCTGCTTTTCTTTTTTGTTTCCTGTTCTGAAAAACAACAAAGTCCTGAGAATTCGGGAAGCGATTCGGTATCGGTACGAAAAAAAACATTTGCTGAAGAACTTCCGCCCCCTTCTGACATTCGCCAGTTTAAATGGTTCTACAGCGGATTTGTCAAGATCGTTTCTCTGCATGCCGATTCGCTGATGAACAAACTGATTCACCCTGAATTTGGATTGAACATTATCGAATCGCGCGGGGCACTGCCGCATTTGAGTCATGTCACAAAAATGTCGGAATTTAAAACCCTGGATAAAAAATCGTTTTACGAATTTGACGCGCAGGTATTGATCTGCGATTTGAAAGAGGAGGAGCTCCCAAAGATAGATTGCAACGCGAAAGATCTGTATACCAAAACAGGATGCTTTACCCGGGAAGTTAACCCGCTGAAGGATTCCAAATTGTGGGATTATTGCAGCCTTACCAAAGATCAGAATGACCTTGTTGTCCGTTCTGCACAGACCATTACCCGCACCGTCCTGCTAACCAATAACTATACCTATTATTTCTCCCTGATCAAGGGCAGCTGGTGGCTGACTTTCATTGATATGCGCAGACCTTGCGAGGCCTGAAGAGAAATGAGTTTGGCAAGCAACAGTTCTGAAAACAATGAACTGCGCCATCCTGCTGTTTTTTAGTTGTCGGAATCAAAAAAGCGTAATAAAAAACACATGAAAAAAAGCATCCTGTTCCTGTTTGTGCTGCTCTCTTCTTTTTCAGGATTTGCCCAGTCTGCCGGGAAATCTGTTGGTGCAGGCAACGTCCCCGTGCTGCAACGCATTGTGTATACGGCTCTTCTGCAATACGAGAATACGGGGCAACTGCTTCAGAACTGGGCCAGCGCCCTTGAACCTTCCGTTCATCAGAAATTTATTTCGGCCATTTTGAATAAAGTGGAGGCCGGAACTTTACCTGTGTTCGAAACAAATTTTCCATATACAACCCCGCTCAGCTATCAAGAAACAATGCACCGCCTTGTGCAAACAGACACGATTCTGGTGCAGATGGATTTGGTTAACCCGGATGCGAAAATGGTTGAAAAAGTGACTGTGGACACACTCCAGCCCTGCAGTGTGAAGTTTATAGCCTTCGATGAAGAATGGCAATTTGATCAGGCAAGCGGGACATTTATAAAAATAGTAAAGGGTATTGGTCTTACCTGCGATTTGATGAACAACGGGCAGTCGAAAAAACTTTTTTATGTGCCCCTGAACACTTCAGGAACAATCGAATTGAATGAACACACGCTTCTTACTGACAACATTCAGGCATATAATTCGGGCATAGCGCCAAGTCTTTCGGGTGATGATTCGACCGAAACTTTTCGCTTCCTGAGCCTTGCCAACAGAAAGGCTTTCCCTTATTATCTGCTGCATGCCGCACAAAAAGGGACCCTCGCGGCATATAGTCCCGATGCCCCGAATGAAAAAAAATTAAGTGTGAAGGAAGTAAACGACATCTGTTTAAGAAAAGATACTTTTTACATGTCCGACCGCAGCACTCCACAACCCGATACGTTTATCACAAAGGGCATGGTCAGGGAGAAGGATATACGGAATATGCGCTTTCTGGAGTCCTGGTATTTTGACAGCGATAAGATGATGATGGTCAAAAAAGTGAAGGGCGTGATTTTAAACAGAAGCATGTACGACAAGGAGGGCCATGATATTGCCGAAATTCCGCTGTTCTGCATTTCTCTAAACGGAAGCGCAAAGGAAGTTCTGACAACAAACCCGATAAGGGTAGGGCATATCGAATATGTCCTTGGCGGTATGGGTGCGACAGATTCCACCGGACTGAAAGGTCTGGATACCCTGGCTTTCAGGAAATTCAGAACAAAGACACTTAATCTTGTCAAGTCGCATGCGATGAATGTCTACGATGCAAATAATTTTTGGGGCAACGGCGAAAGAATATCACTTGACGTTCGCTTGTCATCTCCTGATGTTGATCATATCTTTTTCAGAACAGATACGATCCAGGTAAATTCCGAGCCGCTCGACCCCAATTCTTCGCTTGTATCCAAGATTCGCACTTCTGAGATCGATTTGAACAGCATGAAAGCCATGAAATTTGATGAAGAATGGAATTTTAACCCTGGAGATTTGAAATTTACCAAAAAAGTCAGGGGGCTGTTTCCTGCGATGGAATCAGACTTTTTGGGACACAATGGATTAAAAGATATGTTTTATATGCCATTAAATACACAAGTNNAACAATTACATGGAGATGTCGCAGCGGGAGTCCATGTTCAAGACTCTCCTGGATGGTGTGATGAGCGGGAAGATCAGGGCTTTTGTCGAAGACGGATCACACAAAAAACTTCTCAAGCCCGAAGACCTGAAAGCAATGCTGCTGAATTATGCGGAAGATCCCGAGCCCGGAATGTTCAAAGCACCTTTAGGTTATCAGGATATTGACGGTATCCGTTTTTACGAAACCTGGTATTTTGATGTGACCAAGAATGCTTTTTTCAAGCAGGTGAAAGGAATTGCTTTGGGTGTGTCTTTGGGAGACGCTGCCGACAATAATTTTGCCATGCTTTTTTATGTGCCGGTGAATCCTTAATTGACTGGCTTGTTTCTTTCCTTCCTGAAAGAGCGGATAAAGTCAGAGCGCCTTCAAAGCCTTTACGGTTTTCTCCAGCATATCATCAGTGAAATCCAGGTGGGTGACAAATCGTATGGTTTGTTTTCCGAAACCTGTACTGATGATATGCTTCTCCTTCAGTTTGGCGACCATGTCCTCACTTTTCATTTTATCAGAAAGCGTGAAAATGATGATGTTCGAATCGACAGGGAGAATGTTTTCCACAAATGAGAGTGACCCAAGTGCCGCAGCAAGTATTTGGGCGCGAGAATGATCTTCTTTCAAACGTTTTGTGTTGTGATCAAGTGCATAAATTCCTGCTGCAGCCAGATAACCTGCCTGGCGCATACCCCCGCCAAATACTTTTCTTATTCTTCTGGCTTTGCGAATAAATTCCTTGTCGCCAAGCAGCACAGAACCTACAGGGGCTCCCAATCCTTTTGATAAACAAACAGAAATTGAGTCGAACAAAATACCCACAGATTGGGGAGAATCTCCGGTTTCCACCAAAGCATTGAAAATCCGGGCGCCATCCAAATGGTATTTCAAGCTGTGTTTTTTACACAGTTCCGAAATCTCCTTCATGCCGGCAAGAGAATAATAACTTCCTCCGCTGCGGTTGCAGGTGTTTTCGATCGATACGAGACTTGTTCGTGCCATCCAGTCGAAAACGGGATTGATATTTTCTTCAATTTGTTTTGCATTTAAACGTCCTCTGTCGCCGGCAAGCAGTTTGGCCTGCGCTCCGGAATTGAATGAAATCCCTCCTCCTTCGTAGTTGTAGATGTGGCAGGTGTTTTCACAAATCACTTCGTCTCCCGGCTGGGTGTGTACTTTGATGGCAATTTGGTTGGTCATTGTGCCTGAAGGGCAAAATAGCCCGGCCTCTTTTGCGAACAATGCAGCCGTTTTTTCTTCGAGAGCGCTTATGGTTGGGTCTTCGTTAAAGACATCATCACCTACCTGGGCGGCAAACATGGCTTCCAGCATGGGTTTTGTGGGACGGGTAACTGTATCCGAGCGAAGGTCGATCATTTCTATGTCTTGTTTGTGATTGATTCCTGAATTTATCCGTGAGTTCACCGGTATTGTCATTCACGCTTCATCTTCGGCAAAAGTAAGCACATATCCGTTACAATCTTCGATGCTGAATTCCGTGGCTCCGTAAAATGTTTTCTCCAGTCCTTTCAATACCCTGCAGGTGGTGCTTATGCGTTTGAAGAACTTTCGGATTTCCTTTATCCGTATATAAAAGAGCAATGAACCTCCCTTGTTTCTGCTGATTTCGGGAATCTCATCGCCAAGACTTGCAAAGCTTTGGAACATAAACGTAACCGCTCCACAGGTCATCATGGCCCAGACAAAATCGCCCTTTTCGGGGACTGTCATCGTGAGACTGAATCCCAGGTTTTTGTAAAAACGGATTGTCTCGTTCATGTCATGAACAAAGAGGTTGGGGCTGAGGCTTTCCATTAATTCGCAGGTTTATGGTTAAGTATTTGAAATACAATGGCTGCCAAGATATTTCAGATTTTTGAATAGACTCCACGATCTATTGACCCTTCTTCTCACCATTCACCGGCATAGTCCAGGTTGATTTTCGAATTGGCTTTCAGGAACGCATATTTCAGTCGGGTAATTTGCCGGATGTGAAGATAATCATGCCCCAGCCAGTTGACCAGGAACATTTCGGCGGACAAAGGACCAATTTTCGGATGCAGACAGACATTTTCCCAGGGGGGGGACTGCAGATCACTGAGCCAGCCAATGCTTTGCAAACGTTCGTTCTGGAAATTGAGAAGAGTTTCATCGAAATCCTGTTCGATGTATTTCCTTTCGCTGACCCATTCTTTCGGATTGATCTGAGGGAGAGGCAGGTCCGGTGTTTTGAGTGTGTGTTTCAGACGCGCCCGGAAATCTTCGCGTTCTTCATCATACAGGTGGCAGATTACCTCGAGCAGGCACCAACTTGAGGGTTCCGGTTTCCAGAGGTATTGTTCTTTTGGGGTTCCCTGAAGCAGGTTTCGGAATACGCCTTCATTTTTAAGCAGATCTTTAATGATTTCTGTATGATTCATGGGCTGCTTTGTTAGGTTCAATTCGGTCTTGATTCTTGTTCTGTATAAAGGGACTCTTTCAAATTTATGAAAATTTACCCGGAAATAGGGCTAAAATCAATGGATTAAAAATCTCAAATCCGTTTAGCCTTATTTCTTCATCCATTGGCTATTCAATCGACAGACTCACCTAATTATTTAACATCGGATTGTCCGTGTTCTTGAAGCAATTATTTAATTTCAGCCCGTAAAATGGATGACTACTAATTTTTTTTCCAATGAATAAGAACATCTTGATGAAGCTTTCGCTTCTTTGCTTTTGTATTTCAATTGTGCAGGCAGTCTTGGCACAAGCTCCGGCAGAAAAACAAAACAATCCGGTTCGTTTGCCAAACGGCTGGTCACTTACACCCGCAGGAACGAGTCTGGGTCTTGGGGATCTTCCATTGAATATGGCTTTGTCTGCTTCCGGGAAATATCTGGCCGTTACAAACAACGGGCAGAGCGAGCAGAGCATCGAACTGGTCGACCCGGTAAACTTTAAAATGCTGGATTCAGTGCCTGTTCATGCTTCCTGGCTGGGCCTTGCCTTCAGTTCCGATGAGAAATACCTGTTTGCTTCCGGAGGAAACGACAATTGCATTTTGCAGTTCGAAATCAAAAACAAGCATCTTCTTCGAAAAGATACACTGAAGCTCGGCAATGCATGGCCCGAGAAAATTTCGCCGGCGGGTATCGCTGTGGATGAAACCCGGCAATTGCTCTATGTGGTGACCAAGGAAAACAATTCGCTGTATATCGTTGATATCAAAACGAAAATTGTGATTTTCAAAAAACAGATCGGGGCTGAAGGGTACACCTGTCTTCTTTCTCCCGATTGCAAATGGCTTTATATTTCCTGCTGGGGATGCAGCCAGGTGAAGGCCTTTGATACGGAGAAAAGAGAATATGCAAAAGATTTTGCGGTAGGCGATCACCCGAATGATATGTGCATGACCAGAAAGGGCAATTTGCTTTTCGTTGCCAATGCCAACGACAACAGCGTATCGGTGCTCGACCTGAAAACACACAAAGTCGTGGAAACCTTGAACGCCGCCTTGTATCCCGCATCTCCCAGCGGATCGACGACGAACAGTGTGGCGCTCAGTGAAGATGAACAAACACTTTATATTGCAAATGCCGATAACAACTGCCTGGCTCTGTTTGATGTCAGCAAACCCGGTTTTAGCCACAGCAAGGGTTTTATTCCTACCGGTTGGTACCCCACATGCGTAAGGCTGACGCATGGAAATATTTTTGTGAGCAATGGCAAAGGCTTTTCTTCCATGGCCAATCCTTTCGGTCCGAATCCGATGCGGGTGGGCGAAAAAGTGGTTTATCAGAAAGGCAATGTGAAAAAAGAAATGAACGAGCAATACATCGGAGGCTTATTCACAGGCACACTCAGTAAAATTCAGGAACCTGATGCAAAACAATTGGGTGCCTGGTCAAAAATGGTTTATGGCAATACTCCCTATCACAAACAGGAAGAACTGCAGGCCGCAGGCGAGGAAGGAAATCCGATACCCCGCAAAGTAGGCGCATCTTCACCGATCAAATATGTATTTTATGTCATCAAGGAAAACAGAACCTACGATCAGGTTCTTGGAGATATCAAAACAGGCAACGGAGATTCAAGCCTCGTTCTTTTTGGCGAAAAGGTGACTCCGAATGAACATGCCATTGCCAGAGAGTTTGTACTCTTCGATAATTTTTATGTGGATGGCGAAGTCAGTGCCGATGGACACAATTGGAGTACCGGTTCCTATGCAAATGATTATCTGGAAAAAACCTGGCCCACCTTTTATGGTGACCGGGGTGGTTCATATGACTCCGAAGGGTTCAGAGCCACTGCCAATAACAAGAACGGTTTTATCTGGGATTTCTGCAAAAAAAGCAAAGTGAGTTACCGCACGTATGGGGAGTTTATCAATAATTCCAAACCAGCCATTCCGGTCCTGAAAGATCATTTCTGCAGATATTATACGGGATGGGATCTGCACGTTGCCGACACCAACCGCTACAGTGCCTGGAAACGTGATTTTGACTCCCTGCTGGCTGTCGGGAAAGTACCAAGCATGAATACAATGCGTTTCAGTAATGATCACACCGAAGGACTCACAAAAGGAAGGCCAACACCCAATGCGTATTGTGCCGATAATGATTTGGCTGTCGGATTGTTCATTGAGCATCTGAGCAAAAGCTCCATCTGGAAAGAAACGGCGGTGTTTATTGTAGAAGATGATGCACAAAACGGTTCGGATCATGTGGATGCACACCGCAGCACCCTGTATGTGGCCGGAGGATTTGTCAAAAGAGGATTTGTGGATCATTCTATGTATTCCACGTCTTCGGTTCTGCATACCATTGAACTCATTCTGGGCTTGCCGCCCATGAGCCAGTACGATGCTGCCGCACCGTCGCTGTGGAAGAGCTTTTCAAAGACGTCCAACACGACACCTTTTGTTGCGAAATCGGAACTCGTCAATTTGAAGGAGCTTGTGACGGTCAACAACAAATGGTCACACAAATGCGAAAAGTTTGATTTCAGCAATGAGGATCGTGTTCCGGATGCAGATTTAAATGAAATGCTCTGGGTGGCTGTTAAAGGCGAACTTATTCCTTGCCCTGTGCCGAAGCATGCTGCTTTTTATAAGGCGATAGGGAAGAAGGATGAGGATGATTAGTTTGAGGTGTCAACTTATTTCAGGACGACGCACAACAACAACAACAATTTTACCACGGAGACACGGAGTGCACGGAGGGGCCACGGAGCACCTCACCCCCTCAATCCCCCTCTCCATGAAAAATGGAGAGGGGGAAGCCTAAGTTCATTTTCTTTCTTTTCCGTTCCTGTCCTCTCCATTTTTCATGGAGAGGGCAGGGGGTAAGGTGAACGCCGATTCATCAGGGTGTTGCATTGAAGTTCATAAACATCTTGGCCCGGGTTTGCTTGAATCTGTCTATCAAAAGTGTTTGATTGAAGAATTTATTGCTGTCAAATTCAGTGTTCAATCTCAATTGCATGTCTCGATCAAGTATAAAGACAAAAATCCTGGAGGAATCCTCAAACTTGATCTGGTGGTAAACAACTTAATTATCCTTGAGTTGAAGTCTGTTGAGCAAATGATCCCTTTGTACTGGGCTCAACTACTATCTTATCTCGAGCTGACAAACATACCTAAGGGGCTATTGATCAATTTCAATTGCGAAGCAATTAAAAGCCAAATGATTTCTCTCGTTTTGGATAATTTCTCCAAACTTCCTCAAGCGTAACCTCCGTGGTTCTCCGTGGCCTCCGTGTCTCATATGTTTGAAAATGATTCGAATCTCGGTACCGGCGATCACCTCAGCCCCAGCTCCTCTTCATGAAAAATGGAGAGGGGGACCGAGGGGCTGAGGTTTCTCCGTGGTAAAAATTGTTTTTTTTTGATGTTGCTATGGTAGAATAAAATCACCTATCCACCATCAGATGCCAAAGCCATTTAATGGTTTCGTCGTGTGAAAAAAAGATTCTGTATTCAATCAGCCACCGACTTCCTGTGCGATTCCTTACCATTGTTCAGCGCCCGATTTTTTCTTTGTCCTTCAGAGAGATGATCCGGTAAAGCAGGATTTCGGATTTTCAATGAAACCGAGTTTGCATCCATCATTCAAAACCAGCAATCTGCATGGTTAAACATGCAATCCACTCATTGAGATAATTAGAAAGGACAAATAAGCTAAATTTACCTGTATCCTACTTGAACCCGCATGAAGAAAATGTTGATTTTCCTTTCGGTACTATCTTATCTCCATGCGAATGCACAATTCAGCAAGATTTTCGATTTTGCAGGCGACTCAATTGGGAAACAGCCCTATGGTTCTCTCTATTCCGATGGAACCTTTCTTTATGGAATGACCAGTTCTGGTGGAGCGTATAATTGGGGGACGATTTTTAAAGTCAAGCCCGATGGAACCGGATATGTAAACCTCCATAGTTTCGCCTATCAGACCATCGATGGGCAAACTCCACAGGGTTCTCTCATTTCTGATGGAACTTTCCTATACGGAGTCGCGCAAAACGGGGGGGCATTTCTTGGAGGAGTCCTTTTTAAAATAATGCCTGATGGAACAGGGTTTACCATACTCTATCAATTCCATTTTAATCAGGAAATGTTTCCTGCCGGGACACTCCTTTATGATGGGACCTCTCTGTATGGCTTATCGACTGGAGGTTCGGGTTCAGGTTATGGAAATTACGATAGAGGGACTGTTTTTAAAATTAATCCGGATGGTTCAGGGTATACAAATCTGCATTATTTTGCAGGTTCCGATGGCTCTTATCCTCGCGGCTCTTTGATTTCAGATGGGACTTATCTATATGGTACCACCTTTTATGGTGGATCTTCCCCTGATTGGTCTGGTTGCGGAACGGCTTTTAAAATCAAGTCCGATGGGAGTGGTTTTGTCGAATTGGCGGAATTTGACGGGCTGCATATTGGTGCGACCCGAAATGGGTGCCAGCCCGCCGGTGACCTTATTTTTGATGGAAAATTTCTATACGGAATGACTAGATCAGGAGGCACATCAAGCGAAGGAAATATCTTTAAAATCTCGACAGATGGAAGCGGATATCAGGATGTTTTTGACTTTAATCGGTCAAATGGGCGATTTCCAAGCGGCTCTCTTATTTCAGATGGTACATATCTATATGGGATGACAAGTGGAGGCGGTCTGCTTGACAGCGGAATTGTCTTTAAGGTAAAGCCTGACGGTACAGCATTTTCTGATTTGCACGACTTTTCCAGGGCAGCAGGCTTTTTTCCCTATGGTTCTCTTCTGAAAAACGGCGATACTTTATATGGGATGACATTTGCCGGCGGAGCAATCTGTGATTCCGGAATAGTATTTAAGTATTGCCTTACGAAAGATGTTGCCCAGCCCACAACCTTCAAACTGTATCCCAATCCTGGAAATGGAATTTTTACTCTTCAAACAACTGATCAAGCAAACCAATTGATGCTTTTGTATGATGTAATCGGCAGAATTGTATTCAGTCAGGTAATTAACGTAACCACAAGCATTGACGCGGGTAACCTGGAGAAAGGTGTATACATTGTTAGTTTAATAACAGAAAAGGGTGTGTTTAATAAGCGATTGGTTATTGCCAGGTAAGGATATGAATATGGATACCTGCACGAGATAATCATGATCTTAAATATTCGGCTTTCCCGAAATCACCTTGATTTAACCTCCGTGGCCTCCGTGTCTCATATGTTTGAAAATGATTCGAATCTCGGTACCGGCGATCACCTCCGCGATAAAGTTGTTGTTTTTGTTCGTTCTTGTTGTTGGAAAAGGAGAATAAAATCACCTGTCCACCATCACATGTCCAACCCTTTGCAATACGTCTTTGCGCGAACAAATATTTGTGTATTCAATGACCCAGACATAAATATCATTGGGCACAAACTGGCCCTGATACGTTCCGTCCCATCCTTTAAAAAGATCCTTTGATTCGAAGAAAAGTTCTCCCCAGCGGTTGAATATTTTCATGTCAAAACTGGTCACATCAATTCCCTGTGCCAGAAATACGTCGTTGAGTCCGTCGGCATTGGGTGAAAAGGCGTTGGGAATATACAAACCGGGAGCTCCGCCCAGTCCGCCGTCAATAAAAATTGTATCGTTTAAAACGCAAAGCCCTGTATTGATCCGTACCCAGTAATGCCCCGAATCAGCGATTTCGATAATCTGGGTCGTGTCTCCGGTAGACCAGTAATAAGTGGCATTGGGAACATAACCCGCATCGATGCGCAGCGGTTGTGCCCCGCATAAATACTGATCGGGTCCAAGATTTTCAGTTCCAAGTTTGGTCACTTTTACGCTGTCTGATTGTCTGCACATACCCTTTGTTACCGTTACCCGATAAACCCCGGTGGATGCCACATCGATGGTTTGTGAACTGGCACCGGTGTTCCAGTTGTAAATACAACCGGGATTGCCTGCGTCCAGAATGAGTGAGGCATTGGAGCAAAGCACCGTATCGCGCCCAAGATCCACCACAGGAGGTGGATTGAAGGTCACCCGGATGGTATCCCGCTGATGGCAGGCTCCGGCTGACACGTCCACCCAGTATATGCCGCTTGTCTGCACAGGAATGTTTTGAGTGGTCTGTCCTGTACTCCACAGATAGACGCCTCCGGCAATTCCGGCATTCAGGTTAAGAGCGGTTCCCAGGCACAAAGTGGTATCGTTGCCCAGTTTGGGTTTTGTCAGCACCCCAATTTTCATGGTGTCGCTGGCCGAGCAGGGACCGTTTTTCACCCGCACCCAATAGGTTCCCGGGCTTGTTGCCTGGATGGTTTGTGTGCCGGCACCCGTGTTCCAAAAATAGGTTGCGCCGGTGTTTCCTGCGTTGAGCGTCACGTTTACTGTTCCGCAGCTGAGCGTGTCTTTTCCGATATTGACTATTGGCGGGGCAACCACTAAAATGATCAGGTGGGTGGAGTCGGAAATTTTGCAGCTGCCCGAATCGATGGCAAGCAGGGATACCGTATAGGTTCCGGTTTTTGCATACAGATGCGAAGGCGCTGTGCTGGTATCTCGCGGGCTTCCGTCACCAAAGTTCCAGAGATAATTGTGTGCCCCCGTACTGGCATTTGTAAAGTGGCTGACAGAACCCAGGCACAGGGTATCTGATGGAGCCGCTAAGGCTACGGCATGCAGGTTGAGCAATTGAAACGCCAGCTTGATCACCGCATTATTACAATTGGAGCTCTTGTTGGTGGTGGACCAGGCCCCGGGTGTGGTCGGGAAATCGGATGAGCCTCCGCATCCGGCACAGACGGACTGGTAGATCACTCCGTTTTTGTCGAATCGGCTTGTGCCTCCGTCAACATGGCCTTCGGAATTGCTTCCACCTCCCCCGAAATAACTTGCATACCAGAGTGAGGCGGCGTTCTTTTTCAATACAAAAAAATAAAAATCGCAACCGTTTGTGGTGCTTTGAAAAGCATTGGCCGTAACTGGCAAACCCGTTGTACTGCCTGTGTTTCCATAAGGAATGCATTGTCCGCCCCAGCCCGAGGTATACACATTTTCGCAGGTGTCAACCATAAATGCGCTGGGGGAAATATTGGGATGCGCAGTACCCGATCCAAATACGGTGGAATACAATGTTGTACTTAAAACCGGATTGAGCTTGTGGATAAACTGGCCGCTGCCCGGATTGTTATAGACGCCTCCGGAAACAGGATAAGCTCCTTCGGTTTGACCGAAAAGGTAAACGTCAAAATTTCTATCGGTCTGGACGAAATAACTTTGATCGTATGCGGAGGTCCCGATAAAGGTGGACTGCAACAGTGCTGTTCCGCTGCTGTTCAGGTGAGCGACAAAACCATCCGACATGCCTCCCTGATAAACAGTTTTCAGCGCTCCTGCAGTGGTCGGAAAGTCCGGGCTTCCTGTTCCCCCGGATACATAAATATTGTTTCCGGCATCCAGTGCCAGTGAGTAACAGGCATCGTCGCCGGCACCACCCAGATAGGTACTCCACTGAAGGCTGCTGAGCGTCGCATTCATTTTGAATACGCATCCGTCCTGAGTGCCTCCTTTGAATGTTTTTTGAAAAGCGCCTGGGGTGGTCGGAAAATTTGCTGATTGCGTCATGGAGGCAATGTAGTAGTTGCCGGCCTTGTCTGCAATGATATCGCTTCGGCCATCATCACCGTAATTGTATTTGAGCGATGCTGTAACGGTAAAAACCGCGGAAATATTCACCCCGTCATCTCCGCTTCCTCCGATATAGCTGGAAGCCAGAAGTGCTGTGCCGCTGGAATTGAATTTGGATACAACAATGTCTGACCCTCCTGCATTGCTGATCTGGTAAGCCCCAATGGTTACCGGAAAATTATTGGAGTAAGACCTTCCCATTACAAGCAGGTCGTCGTTGTTGTCCACCACTATGCTTTGGGGCTGTTCATTGTCTGAACCGCCCAGATAGGTTGCGTAAAGCAGCGCGCTTCCTGTTGGGTTGTATTTGGTGATGGAGATNNTAAGCACCGCCACCGGGCCCGCCGCCGCCGAAATTGGATTGATAGGCTCCGGGAGTGGTTGGATAACCGAAGGAAGCGGCTATTCCTCCGGCGTAAATATCGCCCGCCGCATCGAAGGTGGCTGTGAACCCCCAGTTGTCTGCCGCCGATCCGCTGAAGGTTGAAACAATCAGAGTGGGGTCGATGATCAGTTCCAGAGAGGAATCGTAGCCTTTTGGGAAATCAAAATGGAGTACATTTCCAACAAGTACAAAGCGGCACTGAATCTCTTGTTTTTTTCCGTCCCTGATCTGGTAAGAATAGGGCTCCTGTTCGGTTATTTCTCCGAGCGATGTTTTGATACACAAAAGGCCTTTGTGAAGAAACACGTTGTCTGCCCCCGAAAACGCAATCTGTATGGACGATGGATGGCCTCCTTCCCTGACAATGAAGTCGTACTTGAGATGATTGGCAGTGCTGTATACATGCATATCCGTGTAGGGGTACAAATCAGGATATACCACGTTCGCATACGACCTGACTTCAGCCGCCCATTTTTCGGGGTTATTGCCGATGTAATAGTTTTTGTAATCCGGAAATGGAGTATCGCCTTGGGGGTGGACAAGCCGGTTGCTGTTCAGAAAAGAAGCTTTGAAACTGTGAAAACGAACCGTTCCGCTTTTGAAACCAGCCGGAGGAGCACTTCTGGGATGATGCAATTGTTCAACATCCTGTGGATTCCAAAAAAGATAAGTGAATGCGTTTTTTTCGAGAAAGAGTTTCCCTCCTTTGACAAGCTCAGTTTCGAACTGAACATGCGTGTCAAACTGGTTTTTGTTTTCTGTGAAACGAAGCCCGGAACTGGGGTCGTTTCCCGTGCCGGCATAAGATGAATACCCCGGAAGAAAGGAGCGACAAAGGAGCAAAAAAAGGATAGTCCGTTTGTACACGTTTGGCAGATTAACGCATTTCGTCAATGGCGAACAGAATGTCAATTCATTCAATGTGGAATCACCCGATTGCATTGAAGAGACGATATGAAAATCACTCTTAATTCATATCAAATATAGACAAACGGCAGGAAAGAGGCAAGGAAACAACGGTGAAGAAAAAGGGCCGCAAAGAACCCCAGTCTAAGGTTTATTCTGCTGAATGAACCTGATTTAAAATTTGGGCAACCAGATTTATTTCTTTCGACGGATCCATCCAGACAATCTCTTTATCCTTGCGGAACCAGGTCATCTGACGTTTTGAGAAATTTCGGGAGTTCTGTTTGATGAGCTCTATTGCAGCAGGGAGGCTGGTTTTTCCTTCCAGGTGATCGAACAGTTCCTTATACCCTACGGTGCGCAATGCATTGAGCTCCCGGAACGGGTAAAGTGTACGCGCTTCTTCCAGCAGACCCTCCTCCATCATCCGGTCCACGCGTTGGTTGATGCGGGAATAAAGTGAATGGCGATCGGTATGCAGGCCTATTTTAATGACTTTGAAATTTCTGGTTTTGACTTCGCCTTTTCTGAAAGCAGAGTAGGGGGTGCCGGTAGCAAGAGTGATTTCCAAAGCCCGGATCAGCCGGTGAGGGTTGTTGAGATCTACGTTGTGATAATGATCGGGATCATGTTCGAGAAGAAGAGTCTGAAGGGCAGTGATGCCATCTTCTCCGAAGAGCGAGTTGAGTGTGATCCGGTATTTTTCATCAATCCGGGGCAAAGCGTCAAAGCCCTTGCAAACTGCATCGATATACATGCCGGAACCTCCGCAAAGGATGAGGGCAGACTGTTTTTTGAAAAGCTGATTCAATAAGGAAATGGCTTCAGACTCGTATTTACCGGCATCGTAGTCATCGTGAATGGAAAGATTGTTGATGAAGTGGTGGTGTACAGCGTCCAGCTCTTTGGGAGTCGGTTTTGCCGTTCCGATTGTCATTTCCCGGAAAAACTGCCTGGAATCAGCAGAAACAATATCGGTATGCAGGGCTTCTGCCAGCTCAATAGCCAGGGCTGTTTTGCCTATTGCCGTAGGCCCTGTAATAACGATGAGTGTTGGGGTATTGATGTGTTAAGGTATTGACGTGTGAAAAAAATGATGGGATGTCCGGGCCTTGAAGTATTGATTTTAAAAGTTGTTTGGTATTGGAGTAAAACGGTTTTGTTGAAAATGGTGTATTTTAAGAATGGGCACACCAACATTTCAACACTCGTCAATCGACAACACCTTCATCAACCTCAAAACCACTGTCGGCTTCTTCTTCTCCGGCTTCTTCTGTTTCCTCGGCTTCACCGGCAACGGCAGGTTCGTCTTCCCCTTCGGTTAATGCATCTTCATCTTCGTCATGCTCGGCATCGTAGGCTTCTTCGGCATGAAAAGCGGTTTCCTTTTTATCTTTATCTTCTTCCTCCAGTTCATCTTCTTCAACAGGCGGTGGCAATGCAGATACTTTGTACTGTTTTGGAGCCATCCCAACTGTCTTTACGCATTTTGGATAAATGACTTTCGGGGCATCTTCTCCGATTTTGACAAGCTCAATCATAAGTGTCCAGAGAGCTTCAGGGTCGAAGACATAAATTATTTTCTGGTGCGGATCTTCGATGGTTTCTGCGATCCTGGTTTTGTTCATCAGTTTGATGGGGGCAGGCCTGCGGTGTGCAGGCAGGTCGTTATCGTCATCTTCAACCGTTTTTCTGGCTTCCGAAGCGATCTCCATTCCTTTTCTCCAGTAATCATCACTCATGAAAAANNATAGGTTTGAGAAACCTTGATTTCTATTTCCCGGTAAACGTCTTCTTGTTCTTCAAAAGTAACCCGGAATCTGTAAGTAGCCATTCTTGTGTTCGTACGTTAGTTAAGACTCTCTGGAATTCATGTTCAGTACAGCTTCTGGATAATGTGCAGTTTGCAATTCGCAGCTGGCAAGAATACAATCAAAACATTTGCGCCTAACAAAGGATTCAGCGAAATTAATTTGTTGCTTTTTCTTTTTTTATTGCCAACCGGACACTGCTCATGGCCGACTGTTTTTCCGCTGCAAATTTAGCAAAATCTGCTGGTTAATTTCAAACCTTAAGTCCCAGCTTTTTCCCTTCTTCAATCATCAGCTCATGGGCAGATTCAAATTCATTTGGAATGATTCCTTCCAGGATGGCTTCGCGGATGGCTGTTTTGATGATGCCGACTTCCCTTCCTGCCGGAATATGAAAGGTTTCCATGATGTGCGCACCGGTAATGGGTGGTTGCCAGTTACGGAGCTGGTCCTTGGCTTCTGTTTCTTTTAGTTTTTCACGGACAAGTTCGAAATTCTGTAAATAGCGGCGCACCTTTTCCGGGTTTTTTGAGGTGATATCGGCTTCGCAGAGTTTCANNGTTTCATCAGGTCATCAATATCATCTCCGGCATCAAAGAGAAGCCGGCGAAGGGCAGAATCGGTAATGCCGTCTTTGGCCAATACAATGGGTCTTAGATGAAGCAGGACGAGCTTCTGCACATACTTCATCCGGTCATTCAGCGGCAATTTAAGTTCCGCAAATATTTTAGGCACCATACGCGATCCCAGATCCTCATGCCCGTGAAAGGTCCATCCGTACCCGGGTTCAAAACGCTTGGTTTGTGGCTTGGCAATGTCATGCAGGATGGCCGACCAGCGAAGCCAGAGGTCGTCGGTTGATTTGCAGATATTGTCCAGCACCTGAAGCGTATGATAGAAATTGTCTTTGTGTCCTTTGCCGTCGATCAGCTCCACGCCATGAAGCTGAACCATTTGTGGAAAGATAAGCTGAAGCAATCCGGTATCAAAAAGAAGCTTGAATCCCACAGACGGTTTGCGTGACAGAATAATTTTGTTCAATTCATCACTGATCCGCTCTTTCGAAATGATGCGGATACGTGCCCTGTTTTTGCTGATGGAGGCAAGCGAGGCAGGGTCGATCTTAAAGCCAAGCTGCGTGGAAAAGCGGATGGCCCTCATCATCCTCAATGGATCGTCAGAAAATGTAATGTCCGGATCCAGCGGGGTGCGGATAATCCCGTCTTTCAGATCCTGAAGTCCTCCGAAAGGATCGATAAATTCGCCGTAATTCCTTTTGTTCAGTGAAATGGCAAGGGCATTGATTGTAAAATCGCGTCGGTTCTGATCATCCTGGAGGCTTCCGTCTTCGACCAATGGCTTTCTGGAATCAGAGCGGTAGGATTCTTTTCTGGCCCCGACAAACTCAATGTCGTAATCTTCGAATTTGATTTGTGCCGTACCGAAGTTTTTGAAAACATTGACCTGGTAACCTCCCAGTTTTTGGGCCACACATTCGGCAAGTTCAATTCCGCTTTTGGCTGAAACAATATCAATGTCTTTGCAGTTTCGTTCAAGAAGTAAATCCCGGACCCAGCCTCCAATGACATAGGCATCAGCCGAGAGTTTTTCTGCACATTCAGAAATGACCGGGAAAACAGGATGAGTGAGTTGCTTTTGCATGGGAAACTGGAAAATTTAGGATTCTGATTCAGGTCCGGCCATGTAGTCAATCAGGTACTGTAAAGATATTGAGTTTTGTGATTCGGTCATTTTCGGATAACCTGAACCTGTCCGTCATTCCTGAGCCGGATGAGTGTGGATGGTTCAGATTGGGTGTGCTCTCCCTGGCGCCAGTCGACCACATAGTCAACCGCCTTTTTTATTTCATCACTGATTTCTCCGTAGTTATGTGGGGCGGTCTTGCCGCTGATGTTGGCCGATGTGGAAACAAGGGGTCTGCCGAACTTGTGCAGAAGCGTATTGCAGAATTCGTCTTTGCAGATCCGGATGCCACAGCTGCCATCTTCTGCTATAACGTTGGAAGCCATGCCTCCCACTTTATCATAAATGATCGTCAGGGGTTTTTCGGACAGTTCAATCAGATCCCAGGCTACTCCGGGCACTTCGTGAACGTATTTATTCAACAGACTTTCGTTTTGAAGCAGAACGATGAGGCTCTTGGATTCGTTTCGTTTTTTTATGGCATATATCTTGTCAACGGCTTTTTCATTACGGGCGTCACAGCCAATGCCCCAAACCGTATCGGTTGGATAAAGAATAGTTCCTCCCGAGCGAAGGACGTCGATGCAATTTTGAAATTCCTTTTCAGGTATTCGGGAATGCTGGTGGTCACGTTTCATGGGGCAAAGATACGACGAAAAGCGTGTGGGCAGAACAGGATAGCGAGGTATTGATTCGGATTGAGGTATTCCGGTATTGACCGGGAGGGAAACTGGCCCGGCTGTATGCCCGGCTTGGGGGGGAGGGATTTTTTGAACCGGACGAAAACCTTATTTCTTTTTGCGCTTGTCGTTTTGGGCCATTTTGGCATTCTTGATTTTCTTGTCGCAGGCTTTTACAGTTCCTGGAATAATTGACAGTGAAAAAGCGAAGAGCAGGGAAAAGAGGATTGTTTTTTTCATGTGCCTTTGTTGGTTTTTCGAAACCAAAGAAAAGGAAAAATAATCAACGGTTTTTTGGACAGACAGGGATTTCTTAACAAGCGCGTTGTTAACATCTGAGATTGACTCTGAAGCGGTAAGGAAGTTGGGCGTCCTCTTCCGCGTAATCTACACCTATACGGGGGCTACAGATGATGGAGCGTGTTGCAATCTGAATATTTCTGTCTTCCAGCCAGATGGTTTTTCCCATCAGGTCAGCCCCAGAATGTGATTTTTTGATTGCCAGGGCTTCCGAAACCATTCCGGGACCGGAAGCAACCGAATCCGAAAGCTTTGTCTTTTTTCTTCTTTGAAGGATCGTTTCAATGCCTTCCGCCGGAACAACAGCCCGGATCAGCACGGCATGCGGAATCCCGGCCTGATTTGTGACCACGTTGAACAGGTGATGAATCCCGTAACAAAGATAAACATAGGCAACTCCTCCATGTGCATACATGATTTCCGTTCTGGGGGTTCGTCTGTCTCCATAAGCATGTGATGCTTTGTCAGTCACCCCGGCGTAAGCTTCGGTTTCGACAATAATTCCGGCGGTGGTTTTGCCATCGATGCGGGTAAAAAGATATTTGCCCAGCAGATCTTTGGCGACCTTCAGCACATTTGCTCTCAAATAGAAATCGCGGGCCAGAATCATTTGACTTTGAATGCCAGTTTATTGTTTGTGTCGTAAATGATTTCTTCATGCTCAATGAGCCAGCGGACCACCTTCAGTACTTTCTCTTCTCTGTGATCGGTTACATCATCGACAAGCTCTCTCAGCGCGTGGGGCCTGACACTGATCAGGCTGACTATTTCTGTCATAATCAGATCGAATTCGGCATGGGTGAATTGTTTTTGCTTGGCTTCCAGGCAAACATCACAATGTCCGCAATCTTCGGTGTTTGTTTCTCCGAAGTAAGCAAGCAATTGCCTGCTTCTGCACTTATGGTCTGAGGTGCAAAAAGCAATCATGCGTTCCATCCGCTCCAGGGCTTTCTTCTTGCGGTCGGCATAATGCAATGCCGAAATGGATACATCCTTGGCATCACAGCGTTCGCGGGTATAAATGAGCTGGGGCAATTCAGTCTGGGGGATCCAGGAAAGAACTTCTGTTTTATTCAGGTATTCGAGCATGCTCAGCACTTCTGTACGGTTCATGTTGGCGCGCCGGGCAATGTCTGTTTCACTGATTTTTACATACTGTTCAAAGGTGCCGGTATAGGATCGGAGAATGAGTTTGATGAATTCATCGTATTTCTTGTTGGCCACCTGAAATTTATAGAGTTCCTCCCGTCCATGCCCGAAATAAATCCGCGAGGGCTGGAAGAAGGCTTCGGTCAGTGCCAGGTATCCTTCGCGTTCCAGGAATTTGAGGGAGTGAAAGACGGTCAGCTGTTTGAGATTATAGGTCTCGCAGAAACGGGCGATATCGAAATCGAAATTTTGTCCCGCTCCCGATCCGATCCCAAGCTGGTAAAAATTGGCCAGGGCCTGATAGGTTTGCTTGATATCTGCAAGGGGAGGGAAGGCATTGACAATGTTTTCCTCAAGGTCAAGCTTGTCTTGTTCGTTCCAAAGCAATACGGCAAAAGCTTTGCGCTCATCCCGTCCGGCACGTCCCGCTTCCTGAAAATAGGCTTCAATGCAATCGGGCAGATCCATATGCACCACAAAACGCACATCAGCCTTGTCTATGCCCATTCCAAAAGCATTGGTGCTGGCAATAACCCTGACCTGATTGCTCATCCAGGCTTCCTGTTTTTTGTCTCTCAAGGGGGCAGGAAGACCTGCATGGTAATAATCGGCCGTGATCCCATGGCTTTTCAGATAGTCGGCAGTTTCCTGCGTCTTTCTCCGGTTTCTCACATAAACGATTCCGCTTCCTTTAATTTTCGTGCAGATTTTAAGCAAACGGGCAAGCTTGTCTTCCTGTTTTTGCACCACATAGGCCAGGTTTTTACGTTCAAAGCTTTTGCTGATCACATGCGTCTTGCGAAAGAGCAGTTTCTCCTGGATATCCACAATGACATCGGGTGTGGCAGTTGCTGTCAGAGCCAGAACAGGAACCCCGGGTAAAAGTTCCCGGATGGCGGCAATTTGCAAATAAGCCGGACGAAAGTCATAGCCCCACTGCGAGACACAGTGCGCCTCATCTACGGCAATGAGGTTGACTTTCATTTTGGGTGCCCGGGCTTTGAAGATCTCCGTCGAAAGTCTTTCCGGACTCACATACAAAAATTTGAAATCGCCATATACGCAATTGTCGATGGCTACATCGATCTCCCGTTTGGTCATGGCCGAATTTACCGCCATGGCTTTGATTCCTCGGCTGTTGAGATTTTGTACCTGGTCGCGCATCAGGGCAATAAGCGGAGAAATGACAATGCAAATGCCCTCCATGGCCATTGCCGGAACCTGGAAACAGACGGATTTACCTCCTCCGGTTGGAAGCAGCGCGAGCGTGTCTTTTCCGGCCATAACCGCCTGAGTAATCTCTTCCTGTGAAGAACGGAAAGAAGCGTGTCCCCAGTACTTGGCTAGTATTTCTTTGATATCCATTCTCTGTCAACGAAGGTAGGGATATCCTTTAGGCTCTGAGCCTCAGAATGCCCCTTTTGGCTTTTTTTTTGATTTTTGGTATTATCTGAACTTTTTCTCTACATTTGCTCTTCATAGGATTTAGGCAAATTCACACCCACCTTCTTTATGATGGTTGACATTTACGATTTTTATGATAAAATGGAGCGTAATAATATTATGCTCTCTTTTAAAGGTGACATCACTTCTGAATTGCTGACGTCGATTCTGCAGATTATGGAATCCAAACTGGATAACATGCAGGAAGAGCCGAAAATCAAAAAGAAAGTGTACAATGTTCTCGTAGAATGTCTCCAGAATTTATATCACCACATGGATGATATGCCGGCCAATCTCACCCCCGATGATAAAGCGAGATCGGCTATTTTTATGATCGGTAAAGTCGATAACCAATACAACATCATCACCGGCAACTACATCAAATCAAGAAATGTTTCGGGATTGAAGAACCGTCTGGATGAGATCAATAAACTCACCAAGGAAGAACTCAAGGATTATTACAAAATGGTGCTGAACAACGGCGAAATGTCTGACAAGGGCGGAGGTGGCCTGGGTATGATTGACATTGCCCGCAAAACCGGCGAGAAACTCAACTACAACTTCATGCCGGTGGATGATAGTTATTCTTTTTTTAGTTTAAATATTAAAATCTCCCAATAAAAAAATCTGTTATGGAAAAAATAACCATTGAAGGAACACCGAAAACGCCGACTATTAACTTTGATATGGAAAAGGGCGCTCTGGAAATTAAAGGACGGTCTATTCCTGAAAATTCAATTGAGTTTTACAAACCCCTTGTAGAATGGCTTGAGAAATATGGTGCAAAACCGAAATCAGCCACAAGCGTGAATATTCAACTGGAGTATTTCAATACAAGTTCTTCCAAATGCATCCTGGATGTATTTAAGAAGCTGGAAGCCATTCACAAAAATGGCAGTGAGATCATCATCAACTGGTATTACGAACAGGATGACGAAGACATGCTCGAAGCCGGCGAAGATTACCAGGCCATCATCAACGTTCCTTTCAAAATGATCGAAGTTCAGGAATAAATTCGTTTACCTGCTTTATAAAAAAAGCGCAATCTGGTCATGCCGGGTTGCGCTTTTTCATTTCCCTTTCCGGAAAGCCTTTTGCGGGGTTGCTTTTCCTGACCGCTTTTTCGTAAATTTACTTAAGCCTCAACTCTTGGTATGCAGCATCTCCGGAAGTCGTTTCAAATCATCTTCAGTCTGTTTCTGGGCATATTGGCTTTTGTTATGTCTTACCTCTTGCTTGCCTTTTGGCTGCCTTATCTCAAAGTAAACAGCGATTGGCAAAAACCGGAAAAAGGCATTGAGATTTTCGTCGAATCCAACGGGGTTCATACCGATTTTGTCATGCCCGTAAAAACCGAAGCCGTCAACTGGTTCCAGAAATTTCCTTGTTGCGATTTTGAAAAGGTGGATACCTCTTATGCATATGTGGCAACAGGCTGGGGTGATAAAGGCTTTTTTCTGGATACCAAAACCTGGGGTGATTTGAAATTTTCTACAGCCTTCAATGCCGTTTTTGGATTGGGCACCACCGCCATGCATGTACGATATATCCGGGGATGTTTGAAAGAAGACGAGTCGACAAAGCGCCTGGTGATCAGCAGCGATCAATACAAAAAGCTTGTTGAGTATATTCTTGCTTCGTTCAAAAAACAGGAAAACAAAATCATGCACATCAAACATCCTGGATATTGGTCGAATGACACCTTTTATGAATCGGAAGGGCATTACAGCCTTTTCAAGACCTGCAATGTGTGGACCTGCAACGGACTGAAACACATCGGTGTGAAGATCGGCATTTGGTCGCCCTTTGAGCAAGGGATTATTGAGCACCTGTGAGAATAATTTCTGATAACTCCGGGTGGATCCTGGTTCATATTTCTTGCCATTCAACCCTTTGCAGTGCACTTTTCGTGTATTTATTTTTAATAATAATGTTATTGGTAAATGAATACATGTGAACCAATGAAATTTTGATTGTTTTTAAATCTGTCGAATACTTTACTATGGAACTCAAAAATATTCTGAAGACAATTTGTGTTTTTGCAATATTGCTTGCAATAAATTGCACAACAAGCAAAACAACAGATGCAGACTTGATTTATCAAGGATCCGTTTATGATAAAAATAACGTTCCTGTTCCAGGTATATCAATTGTCCTTGGTACTTGCGCCGGAGGTTCGGCGGATCAATGGAGCAGCGGATGTGTACAAAATCAATTTATTATTGGAACTGCAACCACAGACGCCCATGGACATTTTATTATCAAAGGAAAGCAATCTAAAATAAATGATTACTGGCCGAAGATTAATGGAATGTATTATAACTCAGAAGGAGTTCCTTTAAATGCTTTGCCAACTGTTTTTCATACACAATGAAAATTGGATGTCACATTTTATGATGTCCAATAACCGATCAGTTCGCCTTCTCAAAAATCGCTTCCGACCCAACTTCTTCACTCATCACTTTCAAAACATACTGCCCGGCAGGCAATTTGCTGACATCAAGTGGAATGTCATTGGAACCCGCATTCCCGGCCATGGAAGGAAGGCTTTTAACAAGCTTGCCACGCATATCAAAAAACTGAATGTCTATCCTCGCTGTCTTTGGCAGATCCAGTTTGATATTCAGTTTTCCGTTATTGGGGTTCGGGTAGCACTGCAGATTCAATTTGTTTTCGCTGATTCCCTGAACGGATAAAATGCTGGTCAATGCCGTTTTCTGTGTGAAAATCTCTGTGTTGCCTGTGCGCATATCCGACCAGTCGGTGTATATGTACGAATTTGTGAGAGCGACTCCAAGAAAATCATTCCCCCGTCTTAAGTTTATGGAAGGGCTCTTCGCGCTGCTGATCTTGCAGTTGGCAGAGAAGCTGAGGCCTTTATCCGTGGAGGCGGCGGCAAACAATTCAAAATCGGATTTCGATGTATTGCCTCCGTTTCGCCGGTCGCGCCAGGTCGTGACATAGGTTCCGCCCGGAGAAAACCCGGCCCAGCACATATCCTGCCCGATACCGTTTCCAATGGCGTCGTCATTTACCCGGATAGGAGTGGTGTTCCAGGTTAGGGCTCCGTCATTTGAATGAAACGACAGGATGTCCGGATCGCCGTTGCGGGCATCGGTGCATGTATAAATGATGTTGTTGAGATCCGTTGGGTTGGCGCTAACGATGTAGCTGCCCTGGTAAAGGGTGTCTGTAATGGCAGAATTCGCCGCGAATACGCCGGCCACGTGAGGCAAAAAAGTGGCACCCCCGTTGGTTGATTTGCTGCAGATCAGGCGGGCAAAAGCATTTTGGGCGGGATTGTAAGAAGCATATCCGATATACAGGCTGCCGTCGCTTCCAATTGCCGGTACACCCATTGAATTGCTGACCAGTTTGCAGGGAATGCTGTCATCAATCTGTTTCCTGGCCGTCCACGTGGTACCTCCGTCAGAAGAAGATTTCATCCAGACATAATGGGGGAGCGGTACCGAGAACATGCTTTTGCTGACGACATAAATGCGTCCGTTGAAGGCAGAACTTGTTCTGTCTACCGCCACCCAGGGGCGATCCACCGGCCTGTCCACACTTTCCAGTGCGCTTGTCACTTTATGGCCTGCGTTCCAGTTGATCCCCCCATCGGTCGAATTGGAAAGCATGACATAACCGGAATCCAGGTTTTGTTTGTAATCCACGTAACAGATATAGGCGGTGCCGGTTGCGTTGAAGTCGAGCGAAACATCGGCATGGGTAAAGGAGGGCCAAAGATGAGGCATAAGCAGTGCAGAGGTCCATGTCGCCCCTCCGTCGCTGGAAGAAGAACAGGCAATGGTGATCTGGGTTGCCGAAGTTGCCCGCATCCAGGCAGCAACAATGTTATTGGGATTGGCCGGATTGACGGCCAGAGAAGGTTCTGAATCCAGAAAAGAGTAGTTGGAGATATCGATGTTGTTCTGTGCAAAAAACAAATTGAAATTCAGAAGACTAATGAGTGCAAGAAGTAAGGATTTCATTGAAGTAAAGGATTTGTGAGAATTTGGCAGTATGCAATTGGCAAGCAAATAAAATCAAGTTGGCAATTTGCCCGAACAATAAGTTGACGACTTCCTTCTTTGTTTTTTCTATTTCTTTTTTTTATTTCTTTTTTTTATTTCTTTTTTTATTTCTTTTTTTGCCAACTGCCAACTGCCAACTGCCAATTTGTTTTTCAGCACTTCACGGTTTTCTTTTTCTTGCCCAGAGTTCCCCTTGCCTTCATTTTCTCTATATACTCCGGGGCAAAAGGAACCTTGCAGGCTGTATTGCCCATGGTGACATCGACTTTGCCGACCTTTTTTGCGGCCTCAATGGCCATATCACTCAGTGATGTGACATATCCTCCGGCGGCGATCAGGAAATGGTTCATCTGGTATCTTACCCGGTTTGGGGCGCCATGAATTTCTTTCTGAATTCGGGCAATGAGCAATTTTATTTCTTTCAGATCCAGTTCGGTATCCGGTTTTCTGGAAAGCAGACAGGAGTAAGTGGCCCAGCCAGCCCCGGCGATGTGTTCTTTTTTGGAAGCCATCCATTCCAGTGCGAGTTCATGTCCAAACGGGCTTCCGGAAGCGACCCAGGGTACGGTAAATTCGCTGAGCATATACCAATAGGCCTGTTCTGCCCAGCGGTTCAGATCTTTCTTTGTCATTTTTGAATCATCGGTAATGAGCCCGGCCAGGTACATGGCGTCTGAAACACCGGTGTCGTAAAGCTCGAGGGCGAGTTCATAATCCAGTTTTATTTTCTTCTCTATTTTTTTGAGATCTCCAACGGCCACACCAAAGAAGGGTTCCCTGGCTCCGTGGTTGACCAATACTTTTTTGATGGATGCTTTACCCATTTTTTTCAATTCGATAAGGACTTCCTTCGAGCTCATGTTTTGTTTTTTTTGTGTACTAAATATAGGAAATGAAACGCAATTCCCGGGTCTGAATGAAACTGAATTTGTTTGCAGGAATGAAGGTTTTTTGAAACGAAGAAAGCCGGTTCTCCTTTCGGACAATCGGCTTTCAAAATATGCGATGAGGCAGGAATCCGGAGATCCGGAAGCTTACATCGTCTTGAGTTCAGCGACAAGTTCTGTGAGCGCTTTTTTGGCATCCCCAAAGAACATGGAGCATTTCGGGTCATAAAAAAGAAGATTGTCGATACCTGCGTAACCGGCATTCATGGAACGCTTGTTAACGATGATATTCTTGGCTTTAAACACTTCCAGAATGGGCATGCCGTAGATCGGGGAAGAAGGGTCTGTTAAGGCCGCAGGATTGACCACATCATTGGCTCCGACAATCAGAACGACATCGGTTTGTTCGAACTCCGGATTGATGTCATCCATTTCAACGAGTTTCTCATAGGCCACATTCGATTCGGCAAGCAGCACGTTCATGTGACCCGGCATCCGTCCGGCAACCGGGTGGATGGCATATTTTACTTCAACACCGCGTTCTTCTAGCAGAAGTTCGAGTTCATGAATGACGTGTTGTGCCTGAGCCACGGCAAGACCGTAACCGGGTACAATGACAATCTTTTTGGAATAGTTCATCAGCACGGCCAGATCGGATACACCAATATCCTTGATTGTGCCATGTACACTGGCTTCACCTGTTGCGGCAGCGGCTCCTCCTCCGAATGCCCCGAAAATAACGTTGCTCAGGGGCCTGTTCATGGCTTTGCACATAACCAGAGTAAGCAATGTTCCGGCAGATCCGACAAGGATACCTCCCGTCAGCATGACTTTGTTTCCGTACAGAAAACCGCCGAACGCTGCAGCAAGACCTGTAAATGAGTTCAGAAGGGAAATAACAACCGGCATGTCGGCACCCCCGATCGGAACTGTGAATAACACACCGTAAATAATCGCTGCTCCAAACAGGGAGTAAAGAATGACCGTGCTGTCGATATGATTGAGAACGATGAATCCTCCAAATGCAAAGACGCCAATCATGACCAGCGTGTTGATGATGTTGTAAGCCGGCAGGCGTATGGGCTGGTTCATGGTGCCGTTGAGCTTCAGAAAGGCGATGACAGAGCCAGAAAAAGAAACGCTTCCGATGATAATGCCAAGGACAATGGCGATGCTGTCGCCGGTAATCATGTGGTGATGCTGATATTCCATCAGGCCGATCAAGGCGGCACAGGCTCCCCCCATGCCGTTGAACATCGAAACAAGTTCCGGCATTTTGGTCATCTGTACCTTTTTGGCCGTCATCCAGCCGATGATTGTTCCCAGAAGAATGGCACCTCCGATCAATCCGTAGATCATGCCGGGTACGGAGTAATTGTAATCAACGGCTCCGTTTTCATCCTTTTTTACAAAAAGAACAATGGTTCCAAGAATTGCAATGATCATACCTGCTGCACCGATCAGGTTTCCTTTACGCGCAGTCTTGGCATTTCCCATCATCTTGAGGCCAAGAATAAATGTTACAGAACCAATGAGATAACAAACTTCGAGGAGATTCGTCTTCATAATGCTTTAATCGTTAATGTGTGAAACGTAAGTGTGCAATGCGCAATCGAAAAAAAACAAAAAAGAGGAAAACCTATTTTTTCTTAAACATTTCGAGCATTCTGTCGGTAACAACAAAACCACCCACTACGTTAAGTGTTCCAAGCAGAACAGCAAGGAATCCAAGAATCAGTGCAAGAATGTCTGAAGGGTTCACATTCAGCATGACATAGATCGCCCCGACGATAACCACACCGTGAATGGCATTTGCGCCGCTCATCAGGGGAGTGTGCAGGACCGTTGGCACGCCGCCGATAACCTCGATTCCGACAAAAACGGAGAGGACGATGAAATAAATCATTTCCTTGTGATTGCCAAAGAAGCTGAAGATGTGTCTGATTAGTTCCATGAAAAAATAAAGATTAAAGGTGAATTGTTGAATGGGTAAGCTGAACTCAGGCCGGTGTTACTTTTTTGACGCTTGGATGCACGGCCTGGCCTTTGTGAACGATCAATGATCCTTTGGTAATCTCTTCTTCCATTTCCCATTTGAATTTGTCTTTATCGGCCAGGTGAAGAAGAAGAGTCTGTATGTTTTTAGCATAAAGAGCACTTGCATTCATGGGCAGCAGGGAAGGGATATTGCCTTCTCCGATAATGGTCACACCGTGTTTTTCAACTGTTTTATTCAGCTCACTTCCAATCACGTTGCCTCCTTGTTCTACAGCCATATCCAGAATGACAGAACCAAATTTCATGCTTTTGACCATTTCGTCGGTGACCAGCAGCGGTGCTTTTCTTCCAGGGATAAGTGCCGTTGTAATGACGATGTCTGCTTCCTTGACATGTTTGCCGACCAGCTCCTGCTGCATTTTCAGGAACTCTTCGGAAACACCTTTCACATAACCGCCTTCGATTTTGATGGAAGCATCGCCCTTGACTTCAATGAATTTTCCGCCCAGGGATTGAACCTGTTCTTTTGTTTCGGGCCGGATGTCACTCACTTCGACAACAGCTCCAAGACGTTTTGCCGTGGCAATGGCCTGAAGCCCCGCTACACCAGCACCGAAGATGACAATTTTTGACGGGCGGATTGTACCTGCTGCCGTGGTCATCATCGGAAGTATTTTGCCCAGGGCATTGGAAGCCATCAATACGGCTTTGTATCCGGCCAGGTTGGCCTGGGAAGAGAGTGCATCCATCTTTTGTGCACGGGAAATACGCGGGATCGCATCCATGGAGAAGGCGGAAATGCCGGCCTTCTCGCAGGCATCCACGACTTCCGGATTTGTACCGGCAAAAAGAAATGAAATCAGAATCGCTTCTTTTTTCATTTTCGCAATTTCATCTGCTGCAGGCGCATTCACCTTCAGGACAACATCTCCCTGGGTATAAACAGCGTTTTTGTCTGCAACGATCTGGGCTCCGGCAGAAACGTAAGCTTCATCAGAGAAAAAAGAATTCATTCCGGCGCCAGCTTCAATCAATACTTCAAAACCGGCTTTGACCAGCTCTTTCGCCACATCGGGATTGAGCGCAACCCGGTTTTCTTTGAATTTTGTTTCTTTGGGAACGGCAAGTTTCATCTGTATGGTATATGTTTAATAATGAATGGTAGATGCAATGCCTGTGAGACTGATATCGGTTCGTCCTGGCTTCAGAGGATCAGGCATTTCATGAAAGCTAATTTTAAGTGTTACGAAAGTAATAAAAAAAATGAATCCGGAACAAAATGCTCTTCTCCGGAGCGGATTTCCTATTTTTCTTTTCCAATTCGCCGGCCAAGAATGACTTTAAAGATGTCCTGTTCGGCCGCAGAGGTGAGTCCTTTGACATATCCGAAATTCAACTCCCAGACTGGCGAGAACTCTATGTCGAATGCAAGAGCCAGTTGGTGAGGCTGCTGGTCAGTCCTGTCGAATTGTTTGAAAGGCCCCATGGAATTGTAATATTCAAGGCCCGCTTTTACCACCCGGCTGAAGGCAAAGCTGAATTTGGCGTTTGGTGAAAAAACAGCCCCGGAAGCATGATTCAAACCCTGAAAAGAATAATCGACAACCGGATTTAAACTGAAATACCAGCGTCCGATGGTTTTGTCAACAATTCGCCGTACTTCCAGGGTCCAGCTGTCGGGTGCATACCGGCTGTCCTGATAACCCAATTCCAGGGAAAGACTCAACCCTACCGGACATTTGTAGGCCTCCGGCAGGCTCAGCCGCGGACGGATGTGATTGCCCACATAGGCCGGAGACATCCCCTCATTCCTGCTTAGAAACTGGTAAAAACCGATTTCCAGCCAGGGTGTAAAGCCATGTGTGATTTCAATGGTTTCATGCAGGGCATGATGCGTAGGAAGCACACCCTGAATGGTGTCGTGAAAACCGTTGATGGTATAATTGCTGTGAAGTTCGATCATCGTCGTGCCTGCCGGTACAAGTTTCGACTCGTAAACCTGGATCTCATAATTGTCCTGTGCGGCAAGCAGCAGAGGAATCAGAAAAATAAAAAAGCCAATAGTTTTTTTTAAATGCATGGAAGAGAAACTTTGGGGTATGCCCGGGGTAAAATTAATCAATGCAGGGTGTTATTGCATGATGGTTGGCCGTTCTTTCAGAATGGTTCTAAAGATTTTCAAGCGGGGTGCGCACGCCATCAACACAACGGTAGCATTTCAGTTTGTCTTTGAAAACAGAGGATTTGTAAATGGGTTTTCCGAGAAGCATCCGGGCGCATTCCTGAACGCCTTCGGTGATGCTGGGATGCGGATGCATCATATTGCCCAGTTCATGAATGCCCTTGTTCATGTGGATGAGCAGGGCGACAGCCTGAATGGCGCTGGACGCATGCTCTCCGATAGCCCGCATGCCAAGCACGCGCATCTCCTCATCATCGCTGACAAGGAGTTTGAAAAATCCGTTTGTCTTGCGCATGGCAATGGCCCTGGGAATACAGGAATAATCGATTTTGGCGACCCGGATAGGAATATGCTGGGCCATGGCGTCCTGTTCATTCATGCCCACTGCAGCCACCTCGGGGTTGAGGAACATGATTGTTGAAATATTCCGGTATACAAGCGGTTTTACCGGTGGCCCGAACATTTTTACGACAGCATGTCTTCCTTCGCGTTCGGCAACATTGACAAGTGCAATGTTCGCTGTAATGTCTCCGGCGGCAAAAATATTGGGTATGTTGGTTTGTGTATCCTCTTCTTTGACATAGCCTCTTGCATCCATTTCAACGCCTGATTCGCGAAGACCGATTTGGTCTGTGTTGGGAATCCGCCCGATAGAGAGCAGCGCCTTTTCAACCCGGAGTATTTCGCTGCTTCCGTCCAGATATTTCAATTCGTATTCCACCTGGCCGTCTTTTACCTCCAGTCTGGCCAGAGAGGCATTGCGGTGGATGACAACACCATTGTTCTCGAGGTTGACAGCAACGATTTTCGCCAGATCTTCATCTTCGAAAGGCAGAATGCGTTCGGCTTTATCGATGAGGTACACCTTCGTTTTTCCGAAATTTGAAAAAATGGTGGCATATTCACAACCAATTACCCCGGCACCCACGATAACCAGGCTTTTGGGGAAATCACTGATGTTTTCTATGCCATCGCTTGTGAAGATGTACTTCTGGTCAGCCGCAACCGTCGGCAGTTCTCTGGGCCGGCTTCCTGTAGCCACAATAATAAAATCGGCTTCGATTGTTTTCTCCTGATTTTTTTTCCGGATCCTGACTTCATTTTTATTGACCAGAAAAGCTTCCCCTTTTTCGAGACGAATGAGTTTGCTCTGTGTGGCTCTCTGGAGCAGATTCAGGTGAACATTCAGCTGAAACTTCCTTTCAAAAATGGCTCCCTCCACCACTTTCTTTGCATCGGCAAAATCCATGCTGTAGGCAATCCCTTTTTCTTTCAGATCCTGACGCGTGGCGGCAAAGCGGTTTGAACATTCCCAAAACGACTTGGAGGAGAGCGCTCCGTTAAACAACCCGGCTCCGCCCACCTTGTTCTTTTCAATGAGTACAACCGTTTTGCCAAAATCAATGGCCCGCATGGCGGCTGCATAACCGGCCGGGCCGCCCCCGATAATACAAAGGTCATATTTTTCTTTTGCCATAAATAAAGGATATCCCCGATGTTTGATCAACAATCCGGGTCATGAAGGTAGAAATAATCCAGGATAATTCATTTCTTGCTAAGATGCGGGGGCTGCCCGGCCCAATCCCGTCAAATTCGTAAATTGCAGGAGTGTTTATTCATCCTTGACCTGAATCTGTATGGATCTCGATAAATTCGGACACAAAGCCAGGAAAGCTGTCTCTGAAAACCGAAAACTTTTTGATAAACTCAAACGAAAAAAACCGGCCGATCTGGATGAGGTGATCCATGCATTTCATGACGAGGCATTCTCCCACATCGACTGCCTGACTTGTGCAAACTGCTGCAAAACCACCAGTCCGATTTTTTATGAAAAAGACATCGAACGGGCCGCAAGGGCACTGCGTATGAAACCCGGAGAGTTTTGTGACAAATATCTGCACATCGACGAAGACAAGGATTATGTATTGAACGTGGCCCCCTGTCCTTTTCTGGATGGCGAAAATTACTGCAGCATTTACGCCGACAGGCCGGCTGCCTGCCGGGAATATCCGCATACCAACCGGAAAAAAATGTATCAGGTGCTGGATCTGGCCATGAGCAATACTCTTGTTTGTCCGGCGGTATTGGAAATCGCAGAAAAGCTGAAGAAGATCTACTGAAAATAATTCGTGTTGGAAACCGGCAAATTTCAATTCTCAGAACGGCAATGCCGATTCTCTTTCCCTTTAAAACCAATAAATTTAATTAGATTTGACTCTTAACCAGTCATTGCATCTGAAGAAGATTCCCAACACGTAAAGTGATGCCACATTTGACCCTTAAAAAACAATCCGACACCGATGAAAAATAAACAGATCGTTGCACTATCTGCTGCAACTTTATTTGTTGTGGCTTCTATTCTGTATGGCTGCCAATCAACAAATCGGGCACATGCCAAAAAACAAAATGCAAACGATGTTGGCATGGATAATGACGCAACAGACCGCTTGAAATGGGAGCAAAGACGTCTGGCTGCACCCGACGGTAAAATACCGGATGACATTCGGGCTAAGGAACTTGCTTTTGCTGCCACACTTCCCAATGATGCCTTTAAATCGAACCTGCGTTCGGGTTTTGCCGGATGGATCAGCCGTGGTCCCTGGAATGTGGGTGGGCGGACACGCGCTTTTGCTGTTGATAAACTCAACGAAAACAATTTGCTGGCCGGCTCCTGTTCTGGTGGTATCTGGAGATCGTCGGATGCAGGTGCTTCCTGGCAACTCGTTACTTCCCCCAAAAGCTATCATGGCGTAACCTGTCTGGAACAGGATCGCAGACCGGGACATGAAAGCACCTGGTATGCCGGTTCTGGCGAAGGGTATGGGGCTTCTGCAAGCGGCGGCGGTGCTTACTATCTGGGCAACGGTTTGATGAAATCGACCGACAATGGCATGACATGGGCACCCATTGCTGCAACGGCAACGGGGCAGGCATTCGCTTTCACAAGCAATTACCAGATTGTCTGGAACCTGGCCTGCGACAATCATGCTCTCTCTCAGGTGGGTGTTCTTTATGCTGCCTGTTATGGAGCCGTTTATAAAACCGTGAACGGAGGGACAAACTGGACCGTGGCCAAATCCGGTTCTGCTTATTTTACAGATGTAGCCGTTAATGATTCGGGCACTGTATACATAACCATGGATTCGACCGGCGGTGCCGCAAAAGGCATCTGGCGCTCGGCTGATGGCGTGAGTTTCGCCAATATTCTTCCCGCTAATTTCCCGGCCGGATACAACCGGATTGTTATGGGGTTCAACCACCAGAATCAAAATGAAATTTATTTCTTGGCCAATACTCCGCATTACGGCAAAAAGACAGTGAATTATCTTGGCGACCCGGAATGGAACAGCCTCTGGAGATATACCTATGTCAGTGGAGACGGATCCGGAACAGGCGGAATCTGGCAGGACCTTTCTGTGAACCTTCCGGCAACAGGAGGCGAGTTTGACAAGATGAATGTACAAGGTTCATACGATATGCTCGTTCGGGTGAAACCGGACGACTCCAGTACAGTTTATATCGGCGGCACAAATCTGTACCGATCAACATCCGGTTTTACCGACTCCTCGCACACTGTGTTTATCGGAGGCTACCAGCAGTTTTCACAGCTGCCTGTCATCAATTCATACCTGAATCACCACCCGGATCAGCATGGCCTTTTCTTTTCCCCGTCCAATCCGCAGATTATGTATTCCAGCAACGATGGCGGTGTATATAAAACAACCAACGATACGGCTCAGAAAGTGATCTGGACCAATCTCAATAACGGCTATGTCACTACAATGTTTTATTCCGTCGCTCTAGATCACGCCACTTCCGGAAACAGCATCCTTATCGGCGGGGCGCAGGACAACGGTTCCTGGTACACCAACAGCGCCAATCCGCTGAGCCCATGGGTGAAACCAGGGGTGGGTGACGGTTCGTATTGTGCCATTGCCGATAACCAGGCGGCCTATTACCTGTCTCTTCAGAATGGAAAAATGACCCGCAATGTTTTAAACGGAAGCGGCGCCATCACCTCCTTCACGCGGATTGATCCGATCGGAGGGAAGGGATACCAGTTTGTCAATCCGTACATCCTCGACCCGAACAACAACAATGTAATGTATCTGGCCGGCGGAAAGTATATCTGGAGAAACAGCGACCTCTCGCAAATTGTGATGGCCAATACCTGGGATTCGATCAGCACGAATTGGGTCAGATTCCCTGATTCCGTGGCCACAGCCAATTCCACCATAACGGCACTTGCCGTTTCCAGGACTCCTGCCAACCGTCTTTATTACGGAACAGACAAAATGAAGGTATACCGGCTCGACAACGCAAACACAGGTTCTCCTTCACCCCCGACAGACATTACCGGTACCGGCACAGCCGCTTTTCCTCCCACAGGTTTTGTAAGTTGCATTGCCGTTGATCCGAACAATGCTGACCATGTTATGGTGATTTTTTCGAACTATGGCGTTTACAGCATTTATTACAGTGCAGATGGAGGAACCAGCTGGATAAAATCGGCCGGTAACCTCGAGCAGGTGAGCAGTGGCGGTGGCAACGGTCCTTCTGTCCGATGGGGAAGCATTATGCCGGTTAGCGATGGTTATGTTTACCTGGTGGGAACGAGCACCGGATTGTATGCCACGGATTCTCTCAAAGGATTGAATACTGTATGGGTTCAGCAAGGGGCAACAACAATCGGCAGTACGGTTTGCGACATGATGGATTACCGGATGAGCGATGGCCTGGTTGCACTGGCTACTCATGCCAACGGAATTTACTCTGCAACAATTAAAAGCATCAACGACATCACCGCCGTAAAAAACACAAGCAAACCGGCATTCAATCTGGTGAATTATCCCAATCCATTTACCGAACTGTGTACCATTGAGTATACGCTTCAGCGGACCTCGTCCGTGCATTTAAGTGTATTTGATGAAAGAGGAAGGGAAGTGAGTGTTCTTCTGAATGCCACTGCAAGCGAAGGTACCCATTCCGTCACATTCAATCGGGGCGGCCTGCCTGCGGGAATCTATACGGTCAGCATTCGGGTGGGCGAAGCCGTTGAATCGAGAAAACTAATGATTGTTAAATAAGAAAATATCTTCAAATCAGCAGATAGAGATGGGTGGATTCGATTATTACAGCTGGGTTATTTTACCGGTACTGATAGCCCTTTCGAGAATGTGCGATGTTACGTTGGGTACCCTCAGGCACATTTTCATGGCCAAAGGTTTCAAACGCCTGGTTCCGGTTCTCGGTTTCTTTGAAGTGCTTATCTGGCTCATTGTGATCAGCAAGGTGATGCAGCATCTGAACAATTGGATGTGCTACATCGGATGGTCTGCCGGATATGCCTGTGGAACAATTCTCGGAATGAAAATCGAAGAGAAGCTGGCCCTGGGTCTTCAGGTGATCCGGATTATTACCAATCAGGGTTGCGATGATTTCATAAAGGCCATGCATGACGCGCATCACGGGATTACCATTGTCGATGCCCAGGGGGCAAAGGGGCCTGTCAAAATGATTTTTACAGTTGTTCAGCGAAAAGAAGTGAAAGAAATAGAATCCATTATAGCCAGGTACAATCCGACGGCATTTTATAGCCTGGAGGAAATCAAGAATGTGAGCCAGGGAGTTTTTTCGACGGGAAATTCAAAGTATTCCTTCCTGAAAGAATTGCTCCCTTCAGGCAAAGGCAGGTGAGTGGTTTGAATCAGAAAGGGTAGCCGATTCCAAAGTTCAGATTCGTTTTCTGAATGGGCTGCTTGTTAAACATCCAGCGGTCATTTTCTGCATACATCGGGTTCCGAAGCGGTACGCCGGCGTCGAGGCGGATAATGAAGAAGTCAAAATCAAGCCGGAGACCGAGACCGGTACCCACTGCAAATTCCTTGTAGAACCGGGTTGGATCAAAATTTCCGCCAGGCCTGTTCGGGTCCTTACTGTCCAGCCAGATATTGCCGGCATCCATAAAAATGGCTGCATTCAGCATTTTGAAAATTTTGTAGCGGTACTCTACGTTCGCTTCCATGTTCATGTCTCCGAGTTCATAAACTGTGGCATTGGCCTGGTTGTATGATCCGGGGCCGATGGATCGTGCCTGAAAAGCGCGGATACTGTTCGGGCCGCCGACAAAATAACTCTTTTCAAAAGGAAGTGCATTCAGGTTTGTAAAGGGAACACCTACGCCGATGGCCGAGCGAAATACGAAACAATTGTGCTCTGTTTGCATTTTGTAAAAGCGCACATCGAAACCCGCTTTGGCATATTGCGAAAACTCGATGCCTGCCAGGCGGTAACTGCCTTCTGCATCCTTGGGTACGGTTGGTATTCCGATGTTGTTTGAAAGGTCAAACAGGGAACGCAGAATATTGCCTGAAGATTCCAGATCGAGGCGAAAGAACCAGTAATCTTTTTTCTTTTTTAATTCCTGATTGGTATAGATATAGGTCCAGCGCGTATCTGTGGTGAAGTGATCCTGGAACTGTCGTTTGAGATAGGGGTCGTTGCCCAGGTTAAGGTATTCCTGAAAGGCCGGGTCAATCTGCAGCAGTTTGACCAGGTTGACTTCAAAGGGATAAAATTTGTATTTTTTATGACGGCCTTCCCTCCATTCATAGCTGTAGCCTGCGTTCAGAATGGAACGGGTATAATCGGGCCTTTGCTGGAAGTTGTAAAAACTGGTGATTGCCGTTCTCGGACTGGCTGTTTTTCCGATTGGAAAAAGATTGAATGGGAAAAGCGGGCGGGGAACATACAGATTTATTTCGGGACCCAGCTCATAGGTGTTGAAAGCCAGAAATGTTTTTTGATTTTGCAGACCGATATTGGTAACCAGTTTATCAACTTCGAGTGCGGCTTTCATTTTCAGTTCGAGTACTTCAGCGCCCCGGAGGGTATTCTTGTTCTGATAAACAATGCTTCCGTCAACGCCCAGGTTGCCTCCCGTGTTTGTTCCTTCTGTGGAGAGTGCCACGGATTGCTTGGCCACGGGAGAAAGACGGATGATGCAATCCAGCTGGTCTTTTTGTCCGTTTCTGGCCGGAACCATTTCTATGGTAACCTGTTTAAATGCCCGGAGTTGGGATAGATGCTTGTATGTGTCCTCGTAATTTTGATCCTGGTAAAGATCGCCTTTGTGTATGTAAATGGCATCGCGGATGATGTTCGGTTTGTATTGCAGTTTTTGGTGAAAAAGGAAAATGTAGTCATCGGCGGTGCGCAGGGTGTCTCTGGGTATCTGGCCTTCTGTTCTGCCCATGTAGTCGGTCAGGATATAGATATTGTTGATCATGTAGCGTTCATGATCGACCTCTGCAGTGGAATCTCCCCTTTGATTGAGAACGACGGTTTGCTTCTTGATGCCGATTGTCAGATCCAGTTGTCGGCTATTGAGGGTGGAATCAATGGAGAAGTAAATATATTCTTTGGTGAAACGGAAATATCCATTGTTTTTCAAGGCCTTTGTAATTCTGTCCCGTTCTTTCTGAAGCATGTCCACATCATAGTTCTGTCCTCCATGCAGCAGGCAATTGCTGGTATCCGAAAGCACATAATAGGCGACCAGATTGTCGTCAATTTCATAGGCAATGTGTCTGATTGTATAGGGTCTGGGGACTTTCACATGGTAAAAAACTTTCACCTTTTTCCCCCGGATGAGGATAGAATCCCTTACGCGGTTGTTGAAATATCCTTTGTTGTCGAGATACAGACTGATTTGTTTCACCGATTTCCGGGCAAGGGTCGAGTCAAAAATGCTGGGTTCTTCCCCGATATTGACCAGCCACTCGCGAAACGTGAGCCGGTCTTTGTTCTTGAGTTTGAAAGTTTTTTCGGATTTCCCTTTGGCCCTTCTTTTCTCATTTTCGGCCAGGTTCTTCTCCTTCCGTTTCATGTTGATGCGATCCAACCGCGCATCGCGGCGCAGCTTCTGGGCTTTTAACTTATCCTGATTGACCAGGTTATAGATCTCCAGATAAAAGGGGAAGATACCAAGCAGTTTCCGGTTGGGTTTCTGTTTGATATAGGTCGTGATTTCGTCGGTATTTAACGCTGTTGAGGAGGTTTTGATTTTGATCCGGGTGAGCAGG
>PLXK01000167.1 GCA_003151415.1 Bacteroidota bacterium | reverse complement strand
AAGCCACATACGAATAGGTATAGGCACTTCCGGATACAGGAACCATCGATGCGAACTCTGCATAGGCAAAGGCCGCGAATCCGCAGGCAATAGCGGTGAACAGGAAAAGGAAAATAACGGCAGGGCCTCCGTTGGCACTGGCTTCACCGATTGTACTAAAGATTCCGGCACCGATAATTGCAGCAATTCCGAAGGCGGTAAGATCTTTTACTCCAAGCGTTTTTGTCAGGCCGGCACCTTCATGTTCGGCGCCGTCTTTTGCGACCTGCTTCATTATATTGTCAACGGTTTTTTTTCGGAAGAGGTCGTTGAATTTCATGCTTTAGACAGCTGTTAAATATGTAGAATACTCCCGCTTAATCTTTGTTTTTTTTATTCCTCAGAATCCCGGCAAAAGTAGCAAACTGTTTAAATATTCAGATTGTTTTTGTAAAAACCGGGTGAAAGTGCCATTTTTAAACAGTTTAAAATAAGCGATTGAGCTTTTTATGCCGGAATGGATAAACGAGCCGCCACAGTCGTAAAAAGAACTGATTTAAAACAGCCAATAAAATTATTCGGTCAGAAAGCGCTTCAGAAAGGGGAATCGTTTCTTCAAAGCTTCTTCATCCAACAAGAAAAGAAAGGCCAGCAACAAAAATGGAATGCCCGGTACTTTATATCTCACCAAAGCACCCAGAACAGGTGTTGTCAGTCCGGTGATGAGAAACAGGATGAGCACGAAAGACAGGCAGAAAAGAGTGAGCTCCCAGTGTATGCCCGTCTTTTTCCGGTAAACAAGACAGCACAGGATAAAAAACGTGTAAACAATAATTTCCAAAGCCGGCAGAATAAGCAAGGGCCTGCCTGCTTCATTGGGCAAGGGACGGAAGGTGGCATTGATTAATGCCATGGGGGTGTTTCGCAGCAGGGAGGCGACTGTTGGGTGCAATGGCCTGAGGAAAATGAAACTGCCGGAACGTGGAATGTCATTTTCCATACTGAACCGGGTGTCGCTGTTGGATTGCTTTCCAAAAAGTGTATCCGCATCGGCGTTGTAATCATGCCAGTAACAATAAGGGGTTCCGGGACGGATCCGGTATGTTTTCGTGTGGTCGACCTCTTCCAGATCATGGGTACGTTGTTCGATTGTCAGAAAAACGATGGCTGTGTCAGTCCGCAGCAAAGCTCCTCCTTTGGCCAGCGAAGTAAAGTCCTGTTGTTTGATGACCAATACCTGGAGGGGGTCATATGCGGGTATAAAATATTTCACTGCAAGCCCCAGGCCGGCATACATTCCCAATACCACAACAAATTTGAGCGCCACTTTGCCGGTACCCCGGTAAGCAATCCAGGCGATGTAAAAAAGACCGGGAACAATAGAGACCAGAATATAAAACTTCGTGGCCAGCAGAATGCAGAAGCTGAAAACAACCCAAAGCAGAGAATACAAGCGGAAGCCTTTGTAAAACAAATGAAACCAATGGTATATCAGCATGCCGATACCAAAGAAAATAATTCCTTCTTTGAGCACCCCCGATCCCCAGAACAGCACAGAGGGAAACAGGAAAATAGAGGCAACAGCCAGTCTTCTCTTTCCTGCTAACAGAGATTCAAAACTCTTGTAGAGGGCAACCAGTCCGCTGAGAGAGAGAAAACTCATGAAAATGGAGTGCACCTGATAGTGACCCAGAGAAAAAATACGGAAGAATGCATTCAGACGAATAATGGTGTGACTGTCGTTATACAGGTTGCTCTCGTATTGGCGCACCCAGTTGTGCATCTGGCTGTAATAGATATCGAAGTGGGGGGTGTTGTTACCGATTCCGGTCATCAGTCTGAAAAAATCAGAAGGACTTTTGTGAATGGCATCAAACATCACTTTGCTGTCATCAAAATATTTGAAAATATCGGCTGTGGCCCTGTCTGTGTAGTAATAGGTGTAAATGGCCCAAAGCACAACCCCAAAAAATATTTTCAGAATGAAAATACCCGAAATGACCGCTCTTGAAAGACCGGGGCTGTCAAAAAAATTCATCCTGTAAATCAGCACGACGAAGAGGAAAATATAAAAGGCCGAAAGGACTATTTCCATAAAATGACGTACGGTCAGGGTTTAAACGCGATTTGAGTATATGTGCTGAAAAATGGCCTTTGTCTGATCAAAAAGGGTGTTAAACCTGCAAGCGATCCCTATAAATTCGTATCAAATATACTAATTCGCAAGATGTTGAAAATTAATACGCCATTTTGACCCTGAATTAGTGTGGATCATTAATTTTGTTACCCCTTCAAAAACAAGGGGCAGGTCAATACCCGAATATCTCTGACGGCACAGCTTTTTATACAAAGCAGCCGGATGAATGAATCACGCACTAAATCAGATTGAAATGATGGCCACCGAAAAAGAAACCCTGACGACAGTTGAAACCGCAAAAAAACTCGGACTGCTGCCTGAAGAGTTTGATAAAATAAAAGCGCTTCTGGGGCGTGTTCCGAACTTCACCGAGCTCAGTATTTATTCAGTGATGTGGAGCGAACATTGTTCATACAAAAATTCGATCACCTGGCTGAAAACACTTCCCAAAGACGGACCGCATATGCTTGCCAAGGCTGGTGAGGAAAATGCCGGTCTTGTGGATATCGGAGGCGGACTGGGTTGTGCCTTTAAAATAGAATCGCATAACCATCCCTCGGCGCTTGAACCTTATCAGGGCGCAGCGACAGGAGTGGGGGGGATTAACCGTGATATTTTCACCATGGGAGCCCGGCCAATTGCTCAACTCAATTCCCTTCGTTTTGGTGATCTGAAACTCGAAAAAACAAAATGGCTCGTGAAAGGTGTTGTCAAGGGCATTGGCGATTATGGCAATGCATTCGGTATTCCTACCGTTGGAGGAGAGGTTTTCTTTGATGAATGTTACAATACCAACCCCCTTGTCAATGCCATGAGTGCCGGAATTGTAAAAGCCGGCGAAACCGTTTCGGCGACGTCCTATGGCGCCGGAAATCCGGTTTTTATTGTAGGTTCCTCCACAGGTAAGGACGGAATACACGGTGCCACTTTTGCTTCAGCAGACATCACCAAAGACTCGGCGAAAGATCTTCCGGCGGTGCAGGTAGGCGATCCTTTTCAGGAAAAATTATTGCTGGAAGCCTCTCTGGAGGTTATACAGACAGGAGCCGTCATCGGTATGCAGGATATGGGTGCAGCCGGAATCACCTGTTCCACATCTGAAATGAGCGCCAAAGGCAAACACGGAATGATTGTCTGGCTGGACAAAGTACCCACCCGCCAGAACGAAATGAAACCCTTTGAAATACTTCTTTCCGAATCTCAGGAACGGATGCTTATCGTGGTTAAAAAGGGCCAGGAAAAAAAGGTGGAAAAAGTTTTTGAAAAATGGGATTTGAATTGTGTGCAGATCGGAGAAGTGACCGAAGGCGACCGGCTGAAATACTACATGCACGGTGAACTGGTTGCTGATGTGCCAGGCGATACCCTTGTGCTGGGAGGTGGCGCCCCCATTTACGAAAGAGAGTACAAAGAACCGGCTTCTTTCAAGGAGTCCAAAAAATTCAAAATCGAAAGTGTCGAGGAGCCGAAGGATCTCAAAGCTGTTGCCCAGTTTTTGTTCGCTCATCCGAACATTGCTTCCAAACGTTGGGTGTACAATCAATACGACTCGATGGTAGGAACTGTCAATATGAGCACCAATGCTCCCAGTGATGCCGCCATTGTCAATATCAAGGGAACCAACAAAGCTATTGCGCTAAAAATCGACTGCAATGCGCGTTATGTGAATGCTGATCCTGAAACAGGTGCAGCCATAGCCGTTTCTGAAGCTGCACGAAACATTACCTGCAGCGGGGGGGAGCCCAGTGCCATCACCAATTGTCTGAACTTCGGAAACCCTTACAATCCGGAGGTGTACTGGCAATTTGTGGGTGCAATCAAGGGAATGAGTGCCGCCTGCCTGAAATTCAGGACGCCTGTAACGGGCGGTAATGTGAGTTTTTACAACCAAAGTTCTTTTGAAGGCCCGGTGTTTCCAACACCCACTATTGGCATGCTGGGTATTCTTGAAGATAAAGAAAACCGCATGACTCTTGGTTTCAAGAACGAAGGCGATATCATTTATATGGTCGGCGATTCAAAGAACTGTATTGCCTCTTCTGAATACCTGTATTCGTTCCATGGAATAAAAAACAGTCCGGCTCCTTACTTTGATCTGGACGAAGAGTATGCCGTTCACCAGGCCGTTAAGGATATCATCCAATTAAAACTGATTTTGTCCGCGCACGATGTTTCTGACGGGGGACTGTTCATTGCCCTGGCGGAGTCGGCATTTGTATCCGCTCTAGGTTTTGAAGTGAACAGCGACAAGCAGGTCAGAAAGGATGCTTTTTTATTCGGAGAAGCACAGGGGCGTGTGGTTGTCAGTGCACGCAAGGAAGATGAGGTGAAACTAGTGGATGAATTGAAAAAACATGGGGTGAAGTTCTCTAAACTCGGGTTTATCAAAGGCAAGGAGATGCAGGTTGACGGGGAATCTCTCGGATCTCTCCGGGATGCGCGTGAACTCTATGAAAACACACTCGAGGAACTTCTGAAATAGACTAAAAATAGGACCGGTTTGAATCGAACCGTCCCGAGGCGTTTGGATGGAAATTTTATTATCTTAGTACCATCCAAACAGCTCAGTTGAAGACATATATCTCCATTTTCCTTTTTTTCTCTCTGCCATTCTTTGCATTTTCCCAGGAAAATGCAGTTGATCTGTATCGTATCGCCCTTGCCAAGAGTAAACTGGGCAATTCGGATGCTGCCATTATTGAATTGAATAAGGCAATCCTTTTGAGAGGAAACTACGACAGCGCCCTTTATCTCAGAGGGAGTCTCCGCTTTCACAATGGCGAATACAAAAACGCAAGCCGCGATCTGGAAAAAGCAGTGAAATCAAATCCGGCTTATTTCGATGCATGGTTTCTTCTTGGACTTTCCCGAGCCCAGCACGGCGATTATTTGGGATCAGTCAAAGCTCTTTCCAAATCCATAGAACTCAGCAGTTCAAATTCAAAAGCGTGGTACAACCGTGCTCTTGTGAAGGCGTTTATAGGCGAATATCCGGATGCCATCAAAGACCTGGATCAGGCTCTGATCCTCAATCCTTCTTATACACAAGCCTGGTACAGCAGAGGCTACTGGAAGGATGTAAATGGCGACTACGATGGTGCCATGGCGGATTACAAAAAAGTCGTTGAACTCGAACCGCAGAACAGGGATGTATACATTGCCATGGCTACAGCCTGTCATTTGAAAGGGGACCACGAGAGTGCCTGTGCAGATATCAATAAGGCCATTGATCTGGGAAGTCTGCTTGCCCAGGAACTGAAAGAGAAATTTTGCAAATGAAAAGATACACACCTGCTTCTTTTTATGCGTTGGCTCTCTGGGCAGTTTTTCAGATGACATGCATTTCCGTGTCCGCACAGTGGGTGCTTGCGCCGACAATTACACGCGCGGTTTGTGAAGAACAAGGTGGAGGCGGAGGTTCAGTTACGGTGGACGTTTCAGGTATGCCCGGCCCTTATACCTATTCCTGGTCCTCGGGTGGTACCGGAAACGAAGAAAAAAATCTCAGCGGTGGAACCGTTACTGTAGATGTCAGGAACGCTTTTGGCAAGGATACGAGCGCCAGTTTCTATGTACCTCAGGATTCCTGCAATCCGGGCGCTGCTTTGGTGTTTACGCCCAACGGAGATGGAATTCATGATGTCTGGAACATCGGCAATTCGTCGCTGTATCCCAATATGCTTGTTCTTGTTTATAACCGCTGGGGTCAGCTCGTTTATCAGAATAAGGGAAGATATGAACCCTGGGACGGGAAGTCATTGCTTGGTTTGCCCGTTGACGACGCCACTTATTATTATATCATATACAAAGATGCGGGAAACAGAGGAAGAGGGTATTCTCAGGGTTCTGTAACAATCATGCGATGAAGATTACAGCGATACTATTCGGTTTGCTTCTGATGCATTGCTGTTATGGGTTTGCCCAGCAGACTTCGCAATATACCCAATACATGCTTAATGGCATGGGCATAAACCCTGCCTATACCGGAGAAGGAGGGCCGCTTGAAATCATGGCCGGAAAAAGATTTCAGTGGGTTGGTTTTCCGAATGCACCGGTGTCTCAATTTGCCAGCGCTCAGAAGGCCTTTGGCAAAAGGGGCTTCTATCATGGCTGGCACGGAGTGGGTGCGTATGTGGAGTCGGATGAAGGCGGGATGTTTTCGACCAAGCTTATTTCCCTTACTTATGCATACCATCAGCGTCTTGCAAAAGATTACACCTTGTCAGTCGGGGTTTCTGTCGGAATGACGATTTTGGCCATGGATGGAGTTCTTTATGATCCAACCGATCCGGCTCTGGCCATTTATCCTCCTTCGGTAATCGTATTTCCGGTGATCAGTCCGGGCATCCGTTTGAAATCGAAAAAGCTGTATTTTGATCTTTCGGCCAAACAGGCTTCCGACAATCAAACCGTGTCTTTGGATGGAACAAAAGTTCTGGGAACAAAGACCAGACTAAGTCCCGTTATCTTTTTTGGATTCGGCAGAAAATATGTGTCTGCGGATTACGCCTGGACATTTACGCCCTCCGTTCTGGTTCGTTCTTCGCTGACCTTTATTCCAACTGCAGAAGCCAATTTTCTGGTGTATTACCACCGCATGATAGGTGCCGGGATCACTTACCGCGATCGCGATGCTGTAGCTTTTATGCTTCAGTTCAGATTCCGGAACAAGGTTGTTATGGGCTTTGGATATGAGTATTCCATTTCAAAAGTAACGGCGGCAAATTCACGAGAGGCCATGTTTGGTTTCACTCCCAACGGCGCACCCGATCACAATCCTGCCGAACGAATAGCGCAATGTCCCGGATTTGACATGTAATGGCGGCTCATTCAAATCCACAACACCATTGGTTTTATTCCTGCCCGAAACATTTTGCATCCATATAAAAAGATAATTTTGTTCACTCATGGACAGCAAAAAAAGAGGAATTGATTTTGAGAACAAGGAGAACCCGGAATGGATAGCGGGTATCTACAATTATTGCGACCGGTGGTGCGAGCGTTGTGCCTTCACAACACGATGCCGGAGTTTTGCCATGGAGATGAAATCGCTCGATCAGTCTGAAGAAGAAGAAGAAGTCCCTATTCAGGGTACCAAGGAACACGATATCCGGAGTAAAGAATTTTGGGATGATCTGGGAGCGATGATGAATCAAACCCTTGAATATCTGCGTTCGGTATCGGCAGAATCAGATACCGAGTCTGTAGCAATGAATGATCAGCAATGGGAAGATCTCAAAAAAAGAGATGAAGAAATTGAAGAGCAGGCCAGACAACATCCTGTGGCCGTGGCAGCGTGGAAATACAGCGATCTGACAGAACGCTGGATGGCACAGAATTCCGAAATCGTTAACCAGAAATACAGTGAATTGGATACCCGGATAAAACTGGATGCCGGGAAAAAGCGTGCCGCCACCGAGGCGGATCTGATCCGGGATGCGCATGAAATAATCCGCTGGTATGAACCTCAGATCTGGGTGAAACTTATGCGTGCACTGACCGGAAAGATGAGTGAGGAAAAAGAGACCTCTGAAATCCCGGGTCCGAAGGATTCTGACGGCTCTGCAAAGGTGTCACTCATCAGCATAGACCGTTCGCTGGCAGCCTGGGGGCAATTGCAATTTATATTTCCTGAGCAAACCAATGATTTTATTACCATTCTGCTGCAGCTTGATCGTTTACGCAGGCAGGTGGAGGCGGAGTTTCCCGATGCCCGGCTTTTTAAACGCGCAGGTTTTGACGATGAGGAGAACGCGGGGCGATGAAGGGAAAATCAAAAACGATACTTTCTGCAATCTGGCGGCTGATCTGGAAATCGGCGCTCTGGTTTTTTATTCTCAGTATCGGATCGGTTATTCTTTTTCGCTGGCTGCCCGTTCCGCTTACGCCCCTGATGCTTATCCGCTGTTTGGAACAGAAGACAGACGGAAAAGCGATGAAGCTGAAAAAGAACTGGGTTGGATTTGATAAAATCTCACCCGATCTCCAATTGGCTGTGGTTTGTTCGGAAGACCAGAATTTCCTGAAGCACCGTGGTTTTGACTACGAAGCCATTGACAGGGCAATGGATTACAATGACACACACAAACGGAAAAGGGGTGCCAGCACAATCAGCCAGCAGACGGCAAAAAATGTTTTTCTCTGGCCGGGCAGAAGCTGGGTACGAAAAGGTTTTGAAGTTTATTTTACCTTCCTGATCGAAACATTCTGGAGCAAGGAACGGATTCTGACGGTTTACCTCAATGTCATAGAGATGGGCAATGGCGTTTATGGGGCCGAAGCCTCTTCGCATGAGTTTTTTAAAAAGAATGCAAACGCCCTGAGCAAATACGAAGCGGCTTCGATAGCGGCCGTTTTACCCAATCCATTAAAATTCAGCGCTGCACATCCGGATCTGTTCGTGCAAAGCCGCCGGGCCTGGATACTGAATCAAATGGCTTTGTGGGGAGGAGTTCTGGATTTTCATCCGGATGAAAAATAGGAGCAGAACACTTTATTCTTGCAGATGGAAGAATGTATGGTTCTTTCAAAACACAAAATAAATTTCCGGCATTCGGTAGGATTTCGGAAAGGAAAATTAATTTTGCCGGCTTTACTGAATCTAAAAATGAAGTATATTTATTTTTTAAGGACCAGGCCCGGCTGGTTTTGCCGGGGTGAATGTGTTGTTTCTGTTCGTTTTTAAAACGCGCGATGCGAAGAATTGGAAAATATTTTTTTGACTTGCTGCCTTCAAAAATGCGGGAAACTGTTCTTGCGCATTACAAAGGTCTTGTGAGGGACAAGGTCATTAAAGAGTGGACTTTGCATGGGAAACCTGTGCCGGTTCCGCATGCGATAAAACAAATAACGATAGAGACCTATCAGAAAAAATACAAGACCGAAATATTGATAGAAACCGGCACTTACAGAGGCGACATGGTTTTTGCCCAGCGTAACAATTTCCGGCAAATTATCAGTATTGAGCTTAGCAATGACTTGTTCCTGAATGCGAAAAACAGGTTTAAAGGTTTTGATCACATCCGGATTCTGCAGGGGGATAGCGGTAACGTCTTAAAAGAGGTTGTTCCTTTTATTGATAAACCGGCTTTGTTTTGGCTCNNCACTATTCGGGCGGAATTACAGCTCTTGGTGAAAAAGCCTGCCCGATTTATGAAGAACTAAGTGCTGTTCTGATAAACGAAAAAATGAACCACGTCCTGTTGGTAGACGATGCAAGACTTTTTAACGGGACTGGAGATTACCCGACAATCGAAGCTTTATTCGGATTTGTTAAGTCCAAAAATGCTGCATATGCCATGTCAGTCGAAGATGATATCATTCGCCTGACCGTCGGCGGATAAAACTCCATTCCCGTCAATTGGTCAGATTCGACTCTACATTGCACTGTCATCGGCACTTGGGCCGTAGGTTCCCGGAATAGGAATGTTCAGCATCCGCAGGTAAACTCCCAGTTGAGCGCGGTGGTGTACGGAATGATTGAATACAAAGGTGCGCAAAACAGCTACTTTGGGCATGGTGAAAAATATTTTTTCTCCATGACGCATGGTCCAGTTTTTTCTGAAGTCCTCTTCCTTTGCCGATTCAAGTATTTTTGTCGCTTCCACAACATTTTTGTCAAATTGAGCCAACAGTTCGGCTGTGGTGGTAAAAGCAGGTGATTTCGGATAGGGTTTGGCAAAATCAAGTTCCTCATGATTCAGGGTAACTCCAACCCAGGTAGGAAGATCGGCAAGATGCTTTGCCAGGGTTTCAATGGGCATTGATTTTTCATGCGGTTTCCAGCTGAGCTTGTCCATGGGAACAAGTGCCAGCATTTTACGCGTTGTACTCACTTCATTTTTCAGCTCGTTGAGAAAAGCTGTTGCAAATTTCATCGGGGCAATTGTGGTTTCCATTGTAAATTGTTTTATTTGGTTTATTGGTTTTGTCTTCGCTGGTGAAATTAGAAAGAAAGAGGTTTGACTTTACTATAAAATTTAGCATTTAAGAAAAGCAGTTTTTGGAAGGGCTCTTCGCCAAATAAATGAGGATGGCCCGAAGATTGTCCAGGGAATTATTGAAGAATCAGTTTCATGTACTGTTTCTGATCTCCGACAGTGATTTCAAGAATATACATTCCTTTCGCAAGATTTTCCGAATTCAGACTGTACAGATGTTGCCCGCCGTTTTCATGCGCATTGGAATAAATAATTTCCCCTCTTCCGCTGATGTCAACCAAACGTATTTCCATAGGGAGGTTCTCTTTCAGGGTCCAGCTTAGATTCAACGTTTCATGGAAAGGATTCGGATAAGCCCGAAAGTTGAATGCAGATGATGGGTCGCTGATACCCGTTGTCTTGACAACAATTTGTCCGTCATCGGTATTGTTTACCGAAGATTGAAGCCCGGCACCATCTTCTGATTTAACGCTGAAGAAATAAGTTTGCCCAATGGTTAGCACCAGCCCCGGCTGGGTCACTGTCGTTGCCGTTCCATTGTCGGTCCAGTTCAGGATATTGGTGGCTCCGGGTGTTGTGCCGATGGCATACCAGTATTTGGCAATGCCTGAGTTGAGGTCGGCAGATGCGGTCCAGTTGGCGGAGAGTTGAGTGGTACTGTATGTCGTATCGATATCTGAAGCGAGGCCATCGTTTACTGTAAAAGAAGAGGGAGCGCTGAAATCCACATTGAAATCCTGGCAATTCGGGTTTGAAATATTGTCGGCTGTATCGCGCACAAGGGAACAGATCCGCCCGGCAGCTGTGGCCGGATTCGGATTCTGATAACGCATGTCGCCGGAAGGAGATCCGACGGTCACGGCAACGGGAGTGTTGGCAGCTCGCGAGCGGTAAACTTTGAAGTTCTTGATTGCCCAGTCGCAGTTGCCGCTTCTGAAGGAAACAAAACTTCCTGTTGAAATGGGTGTTGGATCGGTATAGCTGCCTATGAATTTGTTATTCTGGTAAACCTCAATGGTGCCGAGAATGCGATCGTAGATCACCTTCCAGTCATACCATTGCGCTGCCACAGTTGTCATCGGCACGGAGTTGACAAGAGTGAACGTGTTTTTCATCGTTTTGTAGAATTCGCAAACATTCTGATCGACACGGAACCAGACAAAATAGTTGTTGCCCCGGTTGGTTTCCGAAGCGCTGTCGGCAAAGAAGTGGAGGCCTGCCCGGCGTGTTGTTCCGGTACCGCTGATTTTCCCTGACCAGTTGTATAAATATTTGTTTGAGAGATTTTGAGTCAGCGGAGCATAGACATTGGTGTTGGAGTTAGTCTGGTCGGTCTGATCGAGAACACCTCCGGAAACAGTCCAGGTTCCGACTGCAGAGGTCCATTCCGGATTTAACGCTGTTCCGGCGAAATCGTCGTTGAAATAGCCATGCGCATTGTTCGATCTCCATTCCGTGCCATTGTTATCGGTAACCTGATAATAGCATTTCTCAACTCCCGAACCACCGGTGTTGTCGATATCTGTAAAACCGGCATTGAAATTTTGCGTGATCCATCCGGCAGGAGCGATTACGGCGGTGGATGGACGCGTGGTGTCGGGAACCGGAATTACACCTCCATTGCAGACCCAGATAGCCTGAAATCCAATTCCGGGAGTTGCATTGGTGGATTTGAAACGGACGGTTAGGGAAGGTCCCGTGGCAGCAACGGTACCCGGAGAATTTGTCAGGGTGTATTTGCCAATGAGCGGTGAAGCCGTTGACGCTCCGTTATAGAGCCAAAGGGTATCTCCAGAAGCGACATTGAAGGACGAGAAGGCCAGATTCACAGAGGTGGCACCGCCCGGGGAAATGGTATACGTGTAGTTTTCACCGGAATAATAATTTGTATTGGGGCCGCCCATATCGTAAATGGTGTCCTTACAGGGAACAACAGCGCAGGAAGAGAATTTATCCTGAATTTTTTTCCAGAGTTCGGTATATCCGTCATCATAACCCAGGGCCCAGATACCGATCCCCCCCATGCCGCGTTGGTTCACCACATCATAGCGTTTTCCCATGCTGTAGTCATTGTCAATCCAGGCCTGGTTCCAGGCTCCGGCTACCTGGTAGGAAAAGTAAGGTGTAAAACTTTTGGGTTCCCAGTGCATATTGGCATTGCTGTAGTAACCGCTTGCATTGGCCCGCATGGTATTGTATATCAGCGAGCTTCCGGTGCCCGTTGTGGCACTTGGTATGGTGCCGGCAGAGGTGCCCCATTTTTCTCCGTAGTAAGGAACGCCAAGCAGCAGTTTGGCCGGAGGCACCCCCGCCTTTAAATAGGTGGTTATGGATTTGGAATGGTCGTAATTGTAACCCGATTCGAAATTGTACAGCGGATCTGACGGACCCGCCGTTGTACTTCCTCCATAATAATAATCATAGCCCATGATGATGTAGAGGTCAATGGAACTGTTTAATGAAGGGATATCGAACACCGGACCCCAATCCACCGCGTATAAGGCTATGCTCAATTCATAATTCGGGTTGGCCGCAAGCAGTGCACTCTTGAGTTGGCCCATGAAAGCGGTAAAGGCTGCCTTGTTGCTTGTTGCCATGCCTTCGAAATCGACATTGATTCCTTTCCCGCCTTTGCTGTTGAGCAAACCAACTACATTGTTGATGAGGGTTGTTTTGGCCGTTGCATTTCCTAAAAAAGTGGCGTGGCTGGAGAAAAGTGTGATGCAGATTTCAGCATTGACTCCATTGCTTATGGCTGCAGTAACGGCCGGGCTGGTGCTCCAGGCAAAAGATCCATTGCTGTTGGTTCCGTCAGCAGGATTAACCGTATAGTCAAAGTAACACATGTCGCTCAGCAGGTTCCACTGGAAACCGGTATACGTGGAAGCCTGCCAATAAGGGCACCATCCGAAAACGCGTTTCTTGAGTGTACAGGCCGTCGTGCTTTTTGTGGAAGGAAGAAGGGCAGCCATTGTGCGGCCGGCCAGACTGTCCCACTGTGCATCCGTTTTGAAATGGAATTGTCCGTAATATTCACTTTGCTCCTGCATAAAGGATTTGTGCTGGGCTTTGAGCGCAACAATTGAGCACAGCATAAGACAGGCACTGACGAAGGATTTTCGGATCATGTTCTGGAATTTGAGTATTGAAAGGTAATGGAAATATATGGAAATACAATAAAAGGTTGGGGTGTCGAGGTGTCCGGCGTTAAGGGGAAAGAAGTGAAAAGGAGAGGGGGCAGTTGAGAACGAAAGGTTTCCGGACCTGCATTGTTTTTTCGCCCTGATTCTATTTGAAGTATTCCAGGATGCCCTGATAATATGCATCAGCAACCTGTTTTATCCGTGAAGAAGTTTTTATTCCATTGACTTCAGTGTCTTGTTTTATTAGCAAAGCGGCCTCCTGTTTGTTATCCTGGTAAAGAGTTTCGCCATAAACCAGGGGGCCGCAGATCAACCGGGTCAGCAGGAGGTTTCGGCAAAAAACACCCTGGCTTGGAGTGGAAAGGCAGTTTTCTTTGAGATAAGTGGCATCATTTTTATTCGCGATCGGAATATTCAGGTTTTTCGAAAAGCTCTTTACGACTCCGGCGGATAATTTTTCTGATTTGTCCAGATCGTCGGTGATCGCCATCCGTAGGAAATCAAAACGGTTTTCGGGTTTATTCAGGCTGGAAGGGAGAAAGGCCCCTCCGATAAAAGCCATTGTGAAATTTTTGTCGGAAAGTTTTTTCCAGTCCGTGTTTTTTTCATCCACGTTATAATGTATGATGACGGTTATTGTAGGCTGGAAAGCATTGATGATTTCCGACCTTTTCTTCAGCTCGATGTCCTTGAAAATGTCCAGAAACAGGGTTCGTTTTGTGGCTTTTGTTTTGTAAAATATCTTTTTCTCTTTGGCGATTTTTTTGCAGGCTACCAGGCTGTCAAGTGTATGATCGAGATCTGTTTTTAGCCATTCTTCAAAGGTTTTTCCAAATGCGGTTCCGTTGGGTTTGTCGTGTGTCATGAAAACGATTGCTCCGGCATCTTCCAATTGTTTTTTGAGGAAAAGTGCGGTGCAGAGCGTCTGTGATCCTTCCACGAGTTCAACTTTTGATGTATGTTTAAGCGAATCTGCAGGAATTTCAATGTATTTCTGTTCAATCTTTGCAGATGCCATATCTCCGGCGGTGTGGCCTGGGTCTAAAGCGATGCGAAGTCCTTCCAAGGGTTGCCGTTCCCGGTTGATTTCTTTCCCATACGCTTTATCCGGCACTCCGCTGAAACTTTGGTCTTTTGCAAATGTGCTTGCCAGACGGCAGGCTTCCGAAGTGTTTCCTTTTTTCAGATAATTCCTGAACAGATCAATGTCGGCCCAGCAGATTTTGAACTCTGCTGTTTTCTTTAGCTTTTTATCCACGGATGCATATACAATCATCCCTTCATCGGATAAAGAATAAAAATCACCCAGTTTTTTATCCTTGTCAAGATATGTATCAATCCGGTGCCGGACTTCAGTTTTGAGTTTTTGAATATCCTGTGAATAAGAAGAAGAGGCAATGCAAAAAAGGAAACAGCCAATAGAAAAAAATATGCGCATTGTGGTTAGTTCAGAAGAAATGTTGACGGGGCCAAGTGTTCAGGACAAAGAAACAAAATAAATTAACCATTTGCCCGTTGCCCGTTGCCAATTGCCATTTTTTTTTCAACTGCCAACTGCCAACTGCCGATTGCGCATTGTCAATTGCACTGTTTTTTTTTACTTCCGCCAGATTTTGCTTTCGTAAATCAGTTTTCCATGTTGATCATATTCCAGGCGGTCAACTTTCAGCCCGTCACATTTGCTGATTGTACGCATTCGGAGTGTTCCCTTTTCATCATACTCTTTTATATCCGAAAGAACATCATGATAGGGTCTGCCTGAGTTTCCGCTGTTGTGGATTTTTTTTCGCTGCGACTTGATCGATCCGCTTTCATCAAATTCGGTGATTTCAAGAATTGTCCGTTTGTAATAATGATGGATATCGACATCGGCTTCTGTACGGGTCCGCGTTTTGATGACTCTTTGGATGCTCACCCCGTCGGGATAATATTCTTTCTTCACCGTTTTTCTGGTCCGGTATTGTGCACTCGCTGAAGTAACAATGCCCAGCAGAAGAAAAATGCCGAGAAAAACCTGTCGGAAGCAGGAAATGGTGGTTATGGATCGCATTTGCACTTTGATTACCTTTGACTGATAAGAAGACGGGTCATGTGCAGGAAGGTTGCTTCCTTTGGGAAGGTTGGTTTTCATTTTAAATGGGGTATAAATCATGAATATTCGTGATGTTGATTTTAGTTCTGAGTTTTACCTGAGCGCCAGCAGAAGCAGCGGGGCGGGAGGACAGAACGTAAATAAAGTGTCCTCGAAAGTGGAACTCAGCTTTGACGTGGCCTCCTCCGTCATCCTCAATGAAGTGCAAAAGAGTCTCGTTTTTCAAAAACTGGCTCCATTCATTAATAAAGACGGAGTACTCAAAATAGTCTCCCAGGCAGATCGTTCGCAATTGGGAAACAAACAAATTGTTATTGCCCGCTTTTTTGAACTTTTGGAAAAAGCTTTCCATCGTGAAAAGAAGAGAATCAAAACCAAGCCTTCCAAAGCTTCAAAAAGAAGACGGATAGAAGGGAAGAAAAAGCTAAGCGAAAAGAAAACCCTCCGGAGTAAAACCGACTGGTGATCAACACCTCTGTCTATATTCCCAACATCATTTTAGCCATTTCTTTTTTATTGCCCTGTGGTTGCCCGAGTCCCAGAGGCAGGTTTTCCGGAACCGTTTCCGGGTCGATAAACGTCCCAAACATCCTGTCCCACAAACTGAATGTTGTGCCGAGATTTTTACGGCAAAGCTCAGATGCAGAATGATGAATTCGGTGGTAGGAGGGGGTTATGATCAGCCATTTCAGCATGCCGATATTGACATTGATGTTTGTATGTTCCCAGAATTGAATCAGCAGACCAATGGAGTAGCCAATGCCAGCTTGCAAGGGGCTAAGTTGAAAAACGAACATCGGGATGGCGGCTTGCGGGATATTGTACAAAAGCGAATGGAAGAAACTCGTTCGGAATCCCGAAAACCAATAGAGCTGTTCCACCGAATGGTGCCATTTGTGTGTTTTCCAGAGGAGGTCAAAATGATGCTGTGAACGGTGAATCCAGTAAATGCAGAAATCAACAATGAAAAGGGCGAAAATTATTTTCAGGTATCCGGGAAGGATCAGTATGGTTTTGAAATACAACAACATCCACGATGGAATATACGTTGCAAAGAACCCATTTATTGCGTAGCCACAGACACGATTCAGGAGGATGGCAAAGGCAAACGAATATACATCTGTTTTAAGGTCTTTCCATCTGTCCAGCTTACGGGCAGGTCTTATCCGCTCCAGAACTTCAAAGAGCAAGGCAAGAAGAAAAAAGCTTAGGGCCTGTATGTTTTGCGAATTGGTAAACATTGCATTGCAATTTGTTTGTTAATTACAATGACAAAATTCAATATAATGTTCTATAAAAACAGACGTGGGAGGAAATTAAATTGTTTTTTTATTTCTTCAATAATGTATTATTTAAGAAATCTTTTTAATGAAATGATTCCAGAGCGGATCGTCGGGAGGGGGGGCGATGATGCGAAGGGGTTCTTTTTTGACCGGATGAACGAAATCAACCTGACGGGCATGGAGATGGATGGATCCGTTTTCGTTGGAACGGTTAAATCCGTACTTGAGATCGCCCTTTATGGGACATCCCATGGCGGCAAGCTGAACCCTGATTTGGTGGTGCCTTCCGGTATGCGGGGTCACTTCGATGAGGTGGTAATTGTCTGAGCTGGAAAGGATTTTATATTCCAGTTCACAT
>PLXK01000061.1 GCA_003151415.1 Bacteroidota bacterium | reverse complement strand
AAGCGATCGTGATTGCATCAGAAACGATCGTGATTGCATCAGAAACGATCGTGATTGCATGAAAAACGATCGTGATTGTATCAGAAACGATCGTGAATGCCGCGGAGGGAAAAATGAGAGAGCAAGTTTATTAAACAAAAAAGCCCCTTTCGGGGCTTTTTATCTTTTTAATCTTCTTTCTTTGGAGTCTTGCGTCCGGCTGCTTTTTTCGGTGCTGCTGCCTTTGCTGTTTTCTTTGGAGCAGCTTTTGCTTTTGCAGCTGCAATTTTTTTCTTCCTTGCTCTTTTTACACCGTAAGAGCCAATGGTAATCTTACCTTTTTTACTTTTTTTATCGCCTTTGCCCATGTGATTGGTTAAGTTTAATTGGTTAAAGCACAAATGTACTAAAAAATAATAGCCGGCAAGACATCTCTCTTCATTTCAGGGTTTTAGCTTTTCCCGAATCAGAGGTTCATTGACTTGTAAAATTCTGCTTCAACCAGTTCGGGTTTTGTGAGTATGTTTCTTACCCAGTCGGTTTTCAAAAGCAGTTGTTCTTCTGCGCTGAGCTGCCAGGGCAAATCCGAGCTTCTGAGCTTGTTGCTCAAGACATGAAGGCACATGGCCGCGGTAACGGAAATGTTGAAACTTTCGGTAAAGCCGTACATCGGAATTTTCACAAACTCATCGGCCATATCGAACACGGTTTGGCTGATGCCGTCGATTTCGGTGCCCATGACCAGAGCCACTTTGCCTTTGCTCATGTCCAGTTCGGTGATGATGCAATCGTTTTTGTGCGGCGTTGTAGCAACGATGCGGTAACCCTGTGCTTTGAGTGCGTTTAGGGCATCCGGGGTGTTGTTGAGTTTGCCCGAATATTTGTGCAGGTTCATCCATTTGGTGGAACCCATCACCACATCGGGGTTGACCGTGTATTTGTTGCGGTTTTCGATGATGTGCACATCCTGGATGCCAAAGCATTCGCAGGTACGCAGCACGGCGCTGGCGTTGTGGGGCTGATAAATATCTTCGAGAACAACCGTCAAATAGCGGGTGCGCCATTGCACGATTTCTTCGATCTTGTTTCGCTTGTTTTCTGTGATGAATTGAGCGAGATATTCGTAAAGCTGTTCTTCAGTAGTCTTTGGCATGAATGATTTTCGTTAAAGAAAAAACAGGTTATTTTTCAAAACAGATCCTGAAAAATCAATGCGATTTCATAACCAGATTGGCAATGTGGTAAAGCATGCGGGCGCCCACATTGGCATCCCATTCGTCTTTTCCGGGAGCCACTTCGTTGATATCAAAAGCGATGATGGTCCGGCCGCTTTCGACAATCTGCTGAACAAGGAACAAAATCTGTTCGGCTTCAAACCCGCCGGCAACCGGAGTTCCCGTATTCGGGCAAAGCTTCGGATCCAAACCGTCGATATCAAAGCTGAGGTAAATTTTATCGGGCAGGGCAACGATAATTTCCCTGCACACATCGGCCCAGCTGGCGCCGTTGTATTGTTTGTGTTTGATTTCGCGGTCATAAAAACAGCGGATCCGGCCCTTTGATTTTTTGACAAGATCGGCTTCGGCTTCGCAATAATCGCGGATGCCTACCTGAACCTGCTTCTTGACCTGTGGGATTTTCAAGGCATTAAACATGATGGAGGCATGCGAAAATTCAAAGCCTTCATAAGCCTCGCGAAGATCGGCATGGGCGTCAATCTGAAGAATGGCAAAGCTTTTATGCTCCTCGGCAAGGGCCTGCATCAGTCCCAGTGGAGTGCTGTGATCGCCACCGAGCAAGGCAACGACTTTTCCTTTTTTCATGAAATGAAGGGCTCTGTCTTTGACCCATTTGTTGAGCACAACACATCCGGCATTGATCTTGCTTCGGTTCTTCTTCATTCCCGAATGCTTGTCCGGGTTTTCGCCTTCTTCAAGAAGATGAATATATTTTTCCGCTTTTTTGCGAAGCTGCGTACTGAAGCGGGCTATGTGATCGGGTATTTTATCCATGGCCAGGCCGGTCTTCCAGGCATCACGGATATCCGGATCGTACAAATCAACCTGGAATGAGGCATCAAATACCGCTTCCGGGCCTTTGGCCGTTCCGGCGCTGTAAGAAACAGTCACTTCCCAGGGTACCGGGATAATGACCAGTGTTGCTTCTTCGGTTGTAAAAGGCAGACCGAAGATGTTGGCGCTTTTATCGCCCATTCCGCTTGGATCGAAATTTTTAATCTTTTCTGCTTTATTCATGGTACTGTGAAAATTGCGAATTAGGGGCTGTACTTTGTGCCAGTGCTGTTTCCTTGACAAAACAAAAATCGGCTCAAGGCGGCAAATTTAACTCAAATTATGCAGCAGAAGGCATGGGGGGGTAGATATAGTCAACTCAGCCCCTCGGTCCCCCTCTGTGCGAAAAAGCGAAGAGGGAGGAAGCCTTTGTGGAAAAAAACGATTTATGTGAACTGGAAAAGATACTCTAAACAAATTCCCCTCTCCATTTTCATGGAGAGGGGAAGAGAGGGAGAGCGGAGTTGAAGCTTACTTGTTTACCGCCTTTGCCAGTTCTGCGCCGGCTTTGAATTTGGCCACTTTCTTGGCCTTTATCTGAATCGTTTTGCCGGTTTGCGGATTGCGTCCGGTGCGTGCACTCCGTTTGGCCACCGAAAAAGAACCAAAACCAACCAGGGCTACGCGATCTCCTTTTTTCAGCGCTTTGGTTATTACGCTTACAAAACTGTCCAGAACCCGCCCGGCATCAGCCTTGGAGAGTTTGGCTTCCGAAGCCATTGAGTCTATTAATTCTGCTTTGTTCATGTTGAATGATTTTTTTTGCGTTTTTATAATTGCCTCAAATGTAAAACAAATGAATATTTATAACCAACACAGCGGCTTAAAACCTATCGGCGCTTTATAGACAGGTCTTTTACGGGCAGGCCCGATGCAAAACCAGGATGCGATTGAAGATCAGGCCATAGCCGGAACGGATAAACAGGGCAACCGGTAAGCGGAAAGGAGGATGATGAGATGCATTTAAAAAGATCACTGCTGTACTTTCCAGCTTCCCTGCATTGGAAAGCCCCGCAGAAACTCGGGAAGTGACATTTTTCGTTTCCCTGCAAGCTGAACTTCCTGAAGCTGGATATAACCGCCCGGAACGGCGATTTCCATTTCTGTTCTGCCATCGGATTTAACTGTGCCCGGAAGTTCGGCATGAATAAGGTGCCGCTGGGTGACCCTGTATATTTTAAAAGGAAAGGATTTTCCCTCGGGAGATAGGAGTTCAGTATGTGCAGCCGGATAAGGACTCAGGCCCCGGATGAAATTGTGGATATCCTCCAGATCCGAATTCCAGCGAATCCGGCAATCTTCCTTGAAAATTTTTGGAGCTTCTTTGAGTGCTTCCGCAGCCTTGAGAAAATCATGCTGATCCTGCTGCGGATACTTGCCCGTTTCCACGGCCCGCACCGTTTTTACAATCAATCCGGCCCCGATCTTCATCAGCCGGTCATGAAGTTCGCCGGCCGTTTCATCCTCACCAATGGCTGTTGTTTCGCGGAAAATGATTTTTCCGGTATCGATTTGCTGCTGCAGAAAAAAGGTGGTCACGCCTGTTTCGGTTTCACCGTTCATAATGGCCCTGTTTATTGGCGCGGCGCCACGGTATTGGGGAAGAAGAGAGGCGTGAAGATTAATCGTACCGAGCCGGGGCATGTTCCAGACCAGTTCGGGAAGCATGCGAAAGGCAACGACAATCTGCAAATCGGCCTTGAGTGCTTTGAGCTCTTCCAGAAAAGAAGGATCTTTCAGTTTTTCGGGCTGGAGAATTTTCAGTCCTTTTGCGGCGGCGTATTTCTTTACATCAGAGCAAATCACCTCTTGTCCGCGTCCTGCCGGACGATCGGGAGCCGTAATGACGCCTACAATGTTGTAACCCGCATCCAAAAGACTGTGGAGCGATTCGACAGCAAATTCGGGCGTGCCCATGAAGACGATTCGAAGAGGGGTCATGTGTGTTCGCTTATAGAGCTATATTAAACTTCAGTGAGTTGTCACCGCAATGCAGTGGTTAGTTTGCAATTTGCAATTTGCAATTTGCAAAAAAAACAAACTGAATAAAATGAACTAAAACTACCGTCCTTCATCTTTCTTTATTTGTCAACTGCTCATTGCCAATTTCTTTTTTTTCTTGCCAACTGCCAACTGCCAATCGCCAACTGCCAATTTTACTCATTCGATATACAAAACGAGCCCCTTCAGATATTCTCCTTCGGGATGAAAAATACTGCGCGGATGGTCGGCCGGCTGCGAAAGCTGATGCAGTACCCGCACACTGCGTCCAGACTCGATCGAGGCGGCCATAACGGCACCTAAAAACAATTGTCTGTCCACGACCTGAGAGCAGGAATAAGTAAACAGGAAACCGCCCGGCTTGATGTGTTTCAGGGCTTCCGCATTCAGCTTGGTATAGCCTTTTACCGCATTGTGCTTGGCGCTTTGGTGTTTGGCAAAGGCCGGAGGATCGAGTACGATCACATCGTATTTCATCTCCTTGCCATGAAAGAAATTGAAGGTGTCTTCGGCAAATGAAATGTGGTTGGCCGTACCCGCTGCCGATTCAACTACCGGAGAAAAGCCATTGAGCAAAACATTCCTGTCGGTAAGCTCCATCGCTTTTTTTGAACTGTCGACCGAGTGAACTTCTTTGGCGCCGGCGGCAAGGGCATAGATGCTGAATCCTCCGGTATAACAAAACGTATTGAGCACCACCTTGTCTTTGCTGTATTTGGCAAGCAGTTCGCGGCTGTCGCGCTGGTCAATAAAGAAGCCGGTTTTCTGTCCCGTTTCCCAGTCGATGTGAAACCGGTGACCGTTTTCCATTACCTCATTTGTTTCTGTATTTCCCCAAAGCAAGCCGTTGGTGCTTTTGATATTGGACAGCTTGGGCATGGACTCCTCGCTTTTGTCATACACGGCTTTCAGCTGATTGCCATAGATCTCCTGAAGCGCCAGTACCAGATCCGGTTTGATCAAATGCATGCCGATCGAATGAGTTTGAATGACAGCCGTACCGTTGTAGAAATCGATGATCAGTCCGGGCATGCCGTCTCCTTCGGCAAACACAAGGCGGTATACATTGGTTTCAGGATTTTCGGCAAGCCCCAGTTTTTTGCGCATGTTGTATGCCCGGACAAGCTTGTTTTTCCAGAATTTCAAATCAATGTCGGCCTTTTTGAAAGCAAAGATCCGTACGGCAATAGTGCCTTCCTGGTAATGACCCATTCCGAGAAAAACGCCGCGGCTGTCCTGCACCTCCACCACATCACCTTCGCTGATTTCGCCGGTCTTGCTTTTGATGGCTCCTGAAAAAACCCAGGGATGGAAACGCAAAGGGCTTTGTTCTTTGCCGGGATTCAGTTTAATAACGGGGCCGGGTTTGAGGCTCATGGATATTTTATTGTGAGGGCAAAAGTACGAAATCTGGCATTGGTTTATTGGCAATACTTTGGGGGTGTCCCCGCGAAGGGCGGGGCCGGGCTTTCGGCACTCGCTCTTTGCAGTTTGCTACGAAGAATATTCGTTTGAGTTGAAGCTTCTGATCCCTGGATAGATTTCGGGCTGCAAAGGAGCTCAGACAAAGAAGCCTCTATCCCTCACCCGAAAAAATCAAATTTACATATGGGGCATCTCTTTGATAAGATCGGACTTGTTAAGAAGTCAATTATCTCAGGGTAGAGATTATATTCATGGGAGAGTTGCTTTTTCTTGTCCTTCTCCTTGCCGATGTATTTAAAAAAAGGTGTTGTCGCTCGTCCCAAAATATTTGTTTTGCAAATAAACAATGAATCTTGTTTAATCAATGTGTAATTATTGAAAATCAAATTTCCTGGAGGGTCAGTAAGCGTCAAACTTTCTACGTTGAATTAAAATATAAAAATCGTATTTGTTTTTTCCTTTACATTGGATGTCGGAGTTAGGTATTTCAATTCGGGGAATTCAATTGGATTATTCGAAATCTTTCTCACACAATCTGTTCCACCTGAATAGTGAGGGCACACTTGAAATGCTTTTTGGGACAAGCTTTCAATCCGTGCAAACCGCAGGGGCGGCAATCGAGTTTCACTTTTGTTTCAACGATTTTGCTTTTGTCTGAAAGCGGGCCGAAACCGAAAGCGGGCAGGTTAGAGCAGAAGATGGCGGTAACCGGGGCATTCATGGCAGAGGCCATGTGCATGGGGGCGCTGTCGTTTACGTAATTCATCCCGGCATTTTTCATCAGCGCGGCTGAGTCAAGAAGCGTCAGTTTGCCGGCGAGATTGACAATGCCGGTGTGTTTGCAAAGATTCCTGATCGCCTCGCAGGCTGCAAAATCTCCCGGTCCCCCAAGCAGGTATATTTTCAAATCTTTGTTCTGAGGAGCCTCAATCAGCTCCACCCATTTCTCCTTTGGATACTGTTTGGTAAACCAGACCGAAGTGGGAGCTATACAGATATAGGGAATGATTGTTTCCGAGTTGCCGGGTTTGACGTAACGTTCAACGGCCTCAAAATTCGTTTTCGATGGATACAGACGGGGACGGGCCCAATGGGCATCTGTGATTTCGGTGATGAGTTCCTGGTTCCGCTCCACTTCGTGCTTGCCATGGCCAATGTCGTGTTTGACCTTTCTGGAAAAAAACAAAGAAAAAGGGTTCTTGTCAAAACCGAATTTGTGTTTACCCGTGGAGAGAGCCGTTACAAATCCGGAACTTCCAAAACGATGCAGGTTGATGACATATTCATAATCCGACCGCCTGACCTGAATGGCAATACGAAAAAGATTGGTGTATTTTCTGGAGCTTTTGTCCCAGATAATCAATTCATGCAAATAAGGATGGTCGATGAGAAGTCCTTCGTTGCCTTTGCGGATCATAAAATCGATCTTGGCGGCAGGGTAGGTGTGATGCAGTTTTTCGAGAACAGCCGTGGCCAGGATGACATCACCGATAAACGCATTTTGAATAATAAGAATTTTCATATATGATTCTTTGTCGGTTTAAAGATTTTTCATCCGCCAAAGCGGCCTGGAATCTTTTATACCGAGGATTCAAACCCTTAAAATCATTTAGTACTTGTATAAAAACGGATCAAGGGACGAACAGGTACTAAGGTAATGAAAAGCAAAGAATACCAAACAAAGGCCGTGTTAAGCACCGATAGTTGTCAGGTTTAACCTGACACGGCATCCGTAAACTATTCGATCTGATACTCCAGTTTAACCGTGATGGATGCTGTTTTTTTCTTGGAAGCCGAATTCAAGGCGCCTCCCCAGGAATATTCTTCGGTTGAATTGGGGGCGGTGATCTGGAAGACCCCCATTTCAGCGGATTGCAGATGACCGATTTTGCCACCGGCATTTTCGACCACTTTTTGGGCTCTTAACTGGGCGTCTTTTGCCGCCGAAGCCAGCATCTCTATTTTCAGGTCGGCAAGCTTTGTATAATAATACCTGGGCGCCTGCGAATAAAGTTCTACTCCGGCATCAATCAGTTCGGTTATTCTGCGCGATACGCCCTCGATTTTCTCGACTTCTTTCGATTCGATATTTACACTCTGACTGAGATTGTAGCCACTGAAAACCTGCCGGGTTTCAGTGCCGTTTTTCTGTGTTTCGAATTCCTTGTTGATGGCAACCGATGAAAAAACAATTGTATTTTCTTTCAATCCTTCTTTGTCAATGAGATAGCGCTTGATGATTTCCGCATCGGCCCTGAGGTCTCTGTATGCATCTTTTAAGCTCATCGCTTTTTTGGAAAAACTGGCNNAACAGTGGCACTGATAATCACGGCAAGAGCGATAAAGAGCGAATTGATACTGTTTTTCATTTGTTGAGTTTTGAGTTTTTTAGTTTCTGAGTCAGATTCAGAAGTAATTAGTTTGCAGCTGGCAATTTGCAATTGGCAAACGAAACCAGTTTCCTATAATCAGTTTGATTTAACAACAATGAAAGGACTAAGTAATTTGTCATACCGTTCTTAGTGTTTTGCCAATTGCCAATTTCTTTTCCCTTGCCAATTGCCAACTTCCAATTTCTCTTTCCCTTGCCAAAGCCAACTGCCAATTTCTTTTTCCTTGCCAATTGCCAATTTCTCTTTCCCTTGCCAAAGCCAACTGCCAATTTCTTTTTCCTTGCCAACTGCCAATTTCTCTTTCCCTTGCCAACAGCCAACTGCCCATTGCCAACTTTTTTCATGATTTCAGACCGCCACATCATACTCTCTCAAGGCGCTGTTGAGGGATGTTTTCAGATCCGTACTTTCCTTGCGCTGACCGATAATAATTGCACAGGGAACCTGAAAATCTCCGGCAGGAAATGTCTTTGTATAGCTTCCCGGAATCACCACCGAGCGCGGCGGCACAATGCCTTTGTATTCTACCGGAGCGCTGCCCGTAACATCGATGATTTTTGTCGATTTTGTCAAAACAACATTGGCACCCAGCACGGCTTCTTTCTGTACATGGACTCCTTCAACGACAATGCATCTGGAGCCTATAAAACAGCCATCTTCAATGATAACCGGGGCTGCCTGGATGGGCTCGAGCACTCCGCCAATTCCAACGCCTCCGCTCAGGTGCACGTTCTTTCCTATCTGAGCACAGGATCCTACGGTTGCCCAGGTATCCACCATGGTAC
>PLXK01000017.1 GCA_003151415.1 Bacteroidota bacterium | reverse complement strand
TTCCCTGCTCAAACCGAACAATCGTCCGATCGGGTACAGTTTTTTATTCAGCCTGTCTTGACCCTTTACTCATGCAGGGCCAGAATCGGGATGTGTGTATGAAAAGCCATTTGTTTTGTATTGCTTGAATGAAAGATCCTGCTGATCAGGGAATGCTTTTTAGGAATCATGATCAGCAAATCGATCTGGTGGCTCTGCTGAAATTCATTCAGGCCGTCAATGATATTGGTATGGGTAGGGAAATGAAGCGAATGGCTGATACCTTCGAGTTCATCTTCCAGACGAACACCGCTGATGGCTTCCTTAACCAGAATTTTTTCATCGGGCAATTCAACATGAATGACAAACAATTCGGCATCGAACAGCTTTACAAAATATTTGAGCTGCTGAATATGACTGATACCAATGGGGTCATGGTAATCGCAGGCAAAAGCAATTTTTTTGGGTGTTTTATAAGTGGCGTTGTCGGGAATGATAAGCAGGGGCTTTTTGGAGTCTTTCAGAACCCCGGTAGTTACGCTTCCAAGGATGATGTGCTCCAGTTTGGAAGTGCCTGTAATGCCCATGACAATGAGGTTGACATCTTTTTCCAGGGCAATCTCACAGATTTCATCCACAGCAAAACCGGGGGATGTGATGCATTCGATCTCAACGGCAGCGTTTTTTGCCACTTCCTTTTTAAACAAACCCAGCCTTTCGGAATTGTTTTTCTCAAGCTCCTCGGGAGAAATAATCATGACAGGCATTTCCGTGGTAGGCACAGGGATATGATACGCATGATACAGAATGATCTTTGCTTGCATAAGCCCTGCAAGGGAAATCGCATAGTCCAATGCTTTCTTCGAAGCATCAGAAAAATCAGTGGGCACCAGGATCGTTTTCATCATTGTCAGAGATCGGATTGAATAAAATAAGGTTAAACAGAGCGTTTGATATTAAAAAAGCGTTTTTCATTAAAACGGGTAACCGGGTAAAACAAAATCATCGATATAACGAAACTATCAAAAGAGCTTGCCTGTGACTATGAGAGGGGTCAGTTATCTGCATGATTCATATCAGTGTCTTGACTCCTGTCTGGATCAAATCAGGCTGAAAGGAAGGCTACAAATTCAATACCAGATGTAATTCACATTCCGGATCTTCAATTCCTGCATTTTGACTCGTGCTGCTTCGGCGCAGGATAGTGGTAAAACCAGGATAAATGTCTTGTATTTGTTTCTGGCGTGAATGGACAGTTGTTTGCAATAATCCAGGGTTTCGGGTTTTTCGATGCTTTCACTGTCTTCCACTTCAATGATTAAATCAGGAATTTCCGTGGTGATGTCCGGTATCCTCCCCTCAGAACCGGAAGATTCGAAAAGAATTTTTTCAGGAAGCTTGTAAACTCCTCCTGCCTGGTTAACTTTTATTCCCCTGCACCTGCGTGCCTTTAAGCGCCCAACAATTTCGCTTATGACTTCGTCAGGACTCTTTCGTTTTTCCTCGGGCATTTGAAATTTTTATAGATTCTTTATAAATGTATGAAAAAAGGCTGGTAATTGAGGGAGGGGAGGAGAATGTTGTTGGAGGAAAATGGGTAGAAAGCGGGTGTGTCGCCGGGAGCCAATCATTCCAGGTAATCCAAATCCTTTGCATGCGTTTCGGCCATTCCAAAGACAGCGACAAGGGCAAGCAGAATCACGACAGTGCCTACAAGGATGGCCGCATGAAGAATTGAACTGCTTTTAGCCAGGTATCTCCACCAGTAAATCATCAGCACGGTTGCTCCGCGGACAAAATTGGGAACTGTGGTTGTAACTGTCGAGCGGATATTGGTTCCAAATTGTTCTGAAGCCACGGTGATAAACATGGCCCAATACCCTTGAGTGATTCCCAGAAGAAACATGATCAGATAAAACAATCCCATCGATGCACCGAAGGCGGTAAAATACCAGGCTGATGTTATGGCCACCCCGACAATGGCCAGGGCAATGGCTTTGCGGCGCGAACGAAGTTTCTGGCTGATGAATCCGGTGAGCAGACTGCCAATTGCCGCACCCGTATAATGAAACATGATGGCCTTACCGGGGCTGATTGCACCTTGTATGCCAAGAGCTTCACCAAATTCCTTCGAGAAAGTGATCAGGATTCCGATAACAAACCAAACAGGGAGTCCGATAAGGATGCAACGCAGGTATTTGAGAAAACGTTTGAAATCTGTAAACAAGCTGAAAAAATCACCTCTCCTGACCGATTCTTTTTTCATTTTTTCAAACATACCCGTTTCGTGTACATAAATCCTCAGGCCCAATAAAAGAAGACCCAGAACACCACCAGCCCAATAGGATTGTCTCCATCCCCATTGAGAAATCAGGAAAGCAAGCACCGCACCACAGATACCAAAACCGGAAACAATGCTTGTTCCCCAGGCCCTGTTTTCTTTGGTCATCATTTCAGAAACCATAGTGATGCCAATTCCCAGTTCCCCGGCAAGACCGAAACCGGCTATTGCTCTGAGCCAGGCATATTGTTCAAAGGTGTGAACAAAACCATTGGCAATATTTGCCAGGGAATAAAGAAGGATTGTTCCGAATAAAGTTGCCAGCCGGCCCTTCTTGTCGCCCAGAATTCCCCAAACGATACCTCCAACCAGCATTCCGGTCATTTGCATGCTGATAAGAAAACTTCCTGCGGCGGTCATATCCAGAGGAACATGATCCAGCCCCTGGAGACTGGGGATGCGTACAATGCTGAAAAGGATCAAATCATAGATGTCGACAAAATATCCTAGAGCAGCAACGATGACAATAATATTCAGGGGGTTACGGTGATATTGACTCATACCGGCCAAAAGTAACAATTTATATTTTCGGAAAAAATTGTCAATTCATAAAGAGATGTTACTTTTGCGCCGGAGAGCTGGCAGAGTGGTCTATCGCGGTAGTNNGGTTCGAATCCCTCGCTCTCCGCCAGCTAAACACTCAAATCATTTGAGTTTTTATCAAATCCCTTGAATCTCAACAGTTCAAGGGATTTTCTTTTGGACCAAACCCTCAATTTGGCTCAAAATAACTCAATCCGAGTTACCCCAATTGTTACCCAAGAAGCACTAAATGCTCCAATGGGTAACTCCAGGGTAACTGCTTCCTTTCTTTCGGAGGTAATCGGTGGTAATTACTTCCAAACCTTTTTTTTCTGGTAGAGTTTTGTACCTCATTAAAACCCCCAAAACACCATGAAAGACCTCAAAATCTTCTTTTTTATCAAGAAAGACAAGAAAAACAGTGAAGGACTAACCGCCATCTATGGTAAAATCAGTTACCTGGACAGCTCAACGACTTATTCAACAGGGCTTGTCATAAAAGCATCGGACTGGAAGAAGACCAAACAGCTTTCCAAGCCGAAGACCCAGGACGAAGAGGACCTCCAAAAAGAGCGGGACAGACAGAAAAATACCATTAAGAGATTCAAAGAGATATTGGAATTGCAGGAAAAGCCAATTACTGCAAACATCCTCAAGGACCTCCTTCTGGAGCGTAAAACAACCAAAGAGGTGATTGTACCCAAGATCATGCTCAAGACGGTGATGAAGGAGCTTATTGCCGAGAAGGTTGCTCTTGTTTCAGTAGGCAGAAGAGCCAAAGGGACTTTGACCAAGTATTACACCACGGAAAAGCATCTAGATAATTTCCTGGAAAGCAGCAGAAACATTAAGGATATTGCCCTTGATGACCTAAACTATAAATTCATTAAGGACTTTTACCATTACCTGTTGAATGAAAAAATGGTCAATGGAAAAAAGGAAAATCGAATCTGCAATAACGTTTGTCAGAAATATGTGCAAACTCTTAGGTGCAGTGTTTTCTTTGCTATCAAGATGGATTACATCCTGGGGGACCCCTTTAAGAATTATGTATATGAATGGGACGAACTGGAAACAGTTTACCTCACCAAGGCAGAGCTAGCACGGGTTGAAAAACATGAATTCCAGAACAAGCGACTTGATGTTGTTCGGGATATTTTTCTTTTTAGCTGCTATACTGGATACGCACCGATTGATCTGAAATACATCACCCAGGAATCAATTGAATTACGTGATGATAATAAGTACTGGTTCAATGTAAACCGCAAAAAAACAAACACTGTTTCCGATGTTATGGTATTTAAAAAGACCTTTGCTCTTATTGAAAAGTATGCCGAAGACCCCTTTTGTAAGGCAAACAACATGCTGCTTCCAATGCGAGCGAATCAGACAATGAATGAGTACCTGAAAGAAGTTGCACACCACTGTGGGATCAACAAAAATCTTACTCACTATGTTGCCAGGCACACGTTTGCTACAACAGTCATGCTCAGAAACGGTGCGAGCATGGAAGTCCTTGGAGGAGCAATGGGTCACAAACGGGCAACACAGACGGCTCATTATGGAAAAATAGTGGATGCAAGATCAAGTTCTGAAATGCAAAAAGTGGACGAAAACATGAATGAGGCTTCTACTCCAGATAAAAAACCAAATGTTCTGAAAGATGTCAGTGACCAGGCTCCAGGGAAAATAATCAAGCTCGAAGATTTCACTGAGATTATCGAAGAGTCTGAAAAGAAACCTACGAAAACAGAGAGGCGCAGAAAGAAGCTCGGATAATGGTCTCCAGGCTGCATGAGAAACTTTTTTCGTCCTTTTACGTATAATATATAAAGGACCGAAAATGCAGATTCGTGAATTGAGTGAGTTGCTTTCAGAATTAATTGGACACGACAATTTCAAAATCACCCCAGAAGGTAAAATCTCCCAGGGTGATTTTTCATTTACTCTCAATGAGTATCTGGCATATTTCAGTAATTCCAGATTGGAAGTATGGAGAAAGATTGAGATGCTGAATCCTCCTCTCTCTCCTGCGTTAAAACAGGAGATTTCCACCCGTATTGAATTCATAAGAACTGAGTTGAGAGTCAGAAAATGGAAGGTGGTTGTTCATATCGATATAATTGCTGATAATGTGTTGGAATTGAAAATTAAGTTGGCTTCTGACTTAATTCAATATCTGGAAAAAGAAGATTCCCTTGTGGTTTCAAGCAATCCTATGCAATTGCAGGGTAAAATCCCTTTGAAAGTCTCACTCAGGGAACTTGCAATTATGCTGTACGGATTTTCTGAGGCAAAACTGTTTGGATCGGACACGGGTAAAATCAATGAATTATTCGCCTCGCATTTTATGTATTTGAATGAGCGAGACGGTGAATTCAAGGAAATCAATATCCTTTCGCTTAGAAAGGAGTGTAGCGAAGTGAAAAAGGCATTCGGAGGGGCTTTTGTAAGGAACAATCCAATAAGTAGTGCTGAAGAGAAAATCTCGCTTGTTCTGGAGAAAATAAAAAGCATTCATTCTCTACCCCCAGAAATTCAGAAGTAATCGGAGGTAATTACTTCCAAAGACCTTCCGCATGGAGGAATTTTGTAAAAAACAAAACTCCATGAATCCACATGAAATTGCCACCAAGGGCGACCTCCTTGAACTTGAAAAACGAATAAACTCTGCCATTTCAGCCCTTTCCGCTGACATTCTATCCCAACCCAAAGCTGAATCCTCAGAAGAATTCCTGACCAGGAAACAGGTATTGCAGCTTTTTAGCATTTCAGAGAACACATTTACGGACATGCTGAATGATGGCTTGCCATACATTCCAGTTGGCTCCAGGTCCCGTTATAGCCGCCTAGAGGTCGTGAAATTCCTGAAGGATCGGAAGAAACCCAAGTTTAAAGTATAACAAGGGTTGGGAAATGAAATACCTGCTCAACATAGACTTGCTTGAGATGGTGCTGAAAACATCATCTGCGGAACCATTATGTGATAAGGAGGGTTTCCGATTTTCAAACGCTTATAAGCCTGGAGAATGGAATGGTTTTCAGAAATGTAATCAAATCACCTACCAGAATCAATCATTTGGCTGGGTTTATTCATCCCCTTCTTCCAGGCTCCGCTACGTAGATCGAAATGCACATGTACTGCGGCTTGCAAATGAAAGCCTTTACCGACAAACCATCATAGAGGACGGAATTCCTGCATTTTTGAAGGCATTCAACTTTACGCCAACGGCAATAAAAGAGCTTCATATTGCTTTGGATGGACCTGGTATCATTGATAGGCATAGTACTTTAAGCAAGAACACAAAACGGTTTCGGAGGCAAAGAAAGGTCTCAGAAACCAACCAAACACATGTTCATAGCGATGGACTGAGTACCACTCTGGGATCAAGAAAATCAGATAAAGTAATTGCTGCTTACTGCAAAACAAAGGAGCTGGAAGTCTCGCATAAGGAATATATCAGAGACTATTGGCGCAACAATGGACTGAAGGAGGAAGATGGACCCATTGACCGCTTGGAACTTCGTTTGAAAGCGTCTGAAATGGTAGGACTGGCGAAAGATATTTCCCGTCTGAACGATACCTCCTTTCTCGCTTCCCTTTTCAAAGAAAAAGCAGACAGCTATCTTACATTCATTGACATAAAAAACAAAAAGAGGCATCAAGTAATTGATTGGCAGCAATTTGAGCTGATTGAAATTAAAAAAGAAAAGAAAGTTCAATACCACAAGCCCACCCAGCGTATCAAGACTACTTTGAAAACCTTATTCTTTGTTGCTATTCAGGATTCCCAGGACCAGGCATCCGAATTGGCAATGTTTATCGCAGCAAAGCACGGATTGTTAGATTGGTATAACCATAGACAGAACCGTTGGCTCAAGGATAACCCGTTCTTTGCAGGTTAATGCCCTCACTCACCGTAACTATCTATATGTAATTGATTTTTAATTACATAACAATAACCTTCGTTTCCCTCCACTCCTTTTACTAAATTTACTGCTATTGGATTTAAAGGGATAAAATCTCTCTGAAATTCAAGTTATCCAATCTTCATTTTCAAACAAAATCAGAAATGGCAATTAAGAAGTCAGAACTCTATTCATCCCTGTGGGCAAGCTGTGACGAACTACGTGGCGGAATGGACGCCAGCCAGTATAAAGATTACGTCCTGGTCATGTTGTTTATCAAATACGTGAGCGATAAGTACACAGGAGTGCCTTATGCACCGATAACGATTCCAGATGGCGCAAGCTTCAATGACATGGTAGCATTGATTGGCAATCCTGAAATTGGCGATCTCATCAATAAGAAGATACTAAGTCCTCTCAAAGAGGCCAACAAGCTGGCTGATTTCCCTGATTTCAACGACCCTACTAAATTGGGCAGCGACAAGGCAATGGTGGATACCCTTTCCAAGCTGATTGCCATTTTCAATAAGCCAGAGCTCGATTTCAGCAAAAATAAGGCTGAAGGCGATGATATACTGGGTGATGCATACGAATACTTGATGCGTCATTTTGCTACTGAAAGCGGGAAAAGCAAAGGTCAGTTTTATACACCGTCCGAAGTCAGCCGTATCCTGGCAAAGATTATTGGCATTAATAGCAGCAATACCAGTGCCCAGACCACTGCTTATGACCCAACTGCGGGTTCTGGTTCACTGCTCCTCAAAGTTGCAGACGAGGCGGAGAACCCCATTACGCTTTTCGGTCAGGAAAAAGAAACCACCACAGCAGGACTTGCTCGTATGAACATGATTCTGCATAACAACCCGACAGCGGAAATTTGGGCAGATAATACCCTATCAAATCCCAAATGGGAAGTGGATGGGAAGCTGCGGACCTTCGATTATTGTGTTGCCAATCCTCCTTTTTCGCTTTCAAACTGGGGCAATGGTGTTGATGCCGTAAACGACAAATACGGGCGATTCCAGGAATTTGGTATTCCTCCCGAAAAGAATGGGGACTATTCCTTCCTGCTGCACATCATCAAATCGCTCAAAAGTAAAGGTAAGGGAGCCATCATCCTGCCTCACGGAGTATTATTCAGAGGCGGAGCTGAAGGAACCATTCGGAAAAATATTATTCGCAAGGGATATATCAAGGGTATTATTGGTCTGCCAGCAAATTTGTTTTACGGTACTGGCATTCCTGCCTGCATCATTGTCATTGACAAGGAAAATGCAGAACACCGCAAGGGCATCTTTATGGTTGATGCTGGGAAAGGATTTATGAAAGACGGGAATAAAAACCGCCTTAGGGACATGGATATTCACAGAATTGTGGATGTTTTTAACAAACAGAAACCAGAGGACAAGTACAGCCGCATGGTTTCGGTGGAAGAGATTGAACGAAACGAGTTCAACCTGAACATACCCCGCTATATCGACAGCCAGGAGACAGAAGATATCCAGGACATAGAAGCGCACCTACTGGGTGGCATTCCGAATGCCGATATTGATGCACTTGAAACCTATTGGAAGGTTTACCCTTCCCTCAAGAAAGTGTTGTTTTCTTTAAGCAAACGAAAGGGATATTCCGACCTGAAGGTTTCAAAAGAAGAAACAAAGCAAGTGATCTTCACTCATCCAGAATTTGTTCAATTCAAAACCGAGATGGATAGCGTATTTGGAGATTGGAGGAGCCGAAATGCCAAACTGCTCAAGGGAATTACAGCAGGCATAAAGCCAAAGCAGTTGATTCATAAAGTGTCAGAAGACCTATTAAGCTCCTACTCTGACCGTGCTTTGATGGACAAATACGATGTTTACCAACACCTGATGAGCTACTGGTCCGAAACAATGCAGGATGATGTATATATCCTGGCGACAGATGGATGGACAGCAGGCAATGAAGTCATAAGGCTGACCAAAGAAAACAAAGACAAGAAAAGGAAGGATGTGGACGGCATTGAGGGCTTGGAAGGCAGATTGATTCCTCCTTCACTTTTGATTCACCAATACTTTGCATCAGAACAGGTGGTAATTGACGAGATGAATGCAAAAAAAGAAACAGGCATAGCAACAATGTCTGAATTGCAGGAGGAGCATGGAATTGAAGATGGATTGCTTTCTGAAGTGGTTGATGACAAAGGCAAGATCAATAAAAAGAATGTCCAAGCCCGTATAAAAGCACTTGGCAAATCAAAGGGTGACAACAAAGAGGAGTTGAAAGTGATCAACGAATACCTGGAATTACTTGATGCCGATTCTCAGCTTGGGACTGATATAAAAGGCGCTCAAAAGGTGCTGGAGGCTAAAATAATCATGAAATACCCTGCTCTTACAGAAGCTGAGATCAAAACCCTGGTTGCAGACAATAAATGGATGACTGCTATTGAAGCAGCGATTAGAACTGAAATGGAACGCATAAGCCAACGTCTTACGCTGCGTATCAAGGAATTGGCTGAACGATATGAATTATAATGGTATAGAGAATCAAG
>PLXK01000026.1 GCA_003151415.1 Bacteroidota bacterium | reverse complement strand
ATTTGTCCTCAGGATTGAGCCATCCCGATAGCTATCGGGATTGTTTGAGCTCTTTCGCTTTTTGGCGAAAAGCGAGTGGCGAAAGCCCGACCCCGCTTTTTGCGGGGACACGCCCGGATTATTCCATTCCTGCCTGATGAATGAGCCCGAAGACCTTCCGATCAATCATTTTGTTAAATTTGCGATCTTAAATACACCATGGGATTCAACGAAGAAATACACAGACGCAGAACATTTGCCATTATCTCTCACCCGGATGCCGGTAAAACGACACTGACAGAGAAATTCCTGCTCTTTGGCGGAGCCATACAGGTGGCAGGCGCGGTGAAAAGCAACAAGATCCGGAAAACGGCCACCTCCGACTTCATGGAAATTGAAAAGCAGAGAGGAATTTCGGTGGCCACTTCGGTCATGGCTTTCGATTACCACAATATGAAAGTGAATCTTCTGGATACCCCCGGGCATAAGGATTTTGCCGAAGATACCTACCGTACATTAACGGCTGTGGACAGTGTCATTCTGGTTGTTGACGCCGTAAAAGGGGTCGAAGAACAAACGGAAAAGCTCATGGGTGTTTGCCGCATGCGCAACACGCCGGTGATTGTCTTTGTCAATAAAATGGACCGGGAAGGCGGTAATCCTTTCGATCTGCTGGATGAACTCGAAAAGAAACTGAATATAAAAGTTCGCCCTTTGAGCTGGCCCATCAGCAATGGCGCACGTTTTAAAGGAGTCTACAACATTTACGAAAAAAACCTGCAGCTTTTCAGACCCAATAAGACAACCATTGAAGACGAAAAAGTGGTCATCCGGGATTTGAATGATTCGGTGCTGGACAAACAGATAGGTGAATTTGCCGGGCAATTGCGGGAGGACATGGAACTCATCAACGGTGTTTACGATCCTTTTACACCCGAGAAATATCTGGAGGGAAGTGTGGCGCCGGTATTTTTTGGCAGTGCACTGAACAATTTCGGGGTGAAAGAACTCCTCGATTGTTTTGTTGAAATATCTCCTTCGCCCAGGGGCCGCATGAGTGATACGCGCATGGTTGAACCCGAAGAACCGAAGTTCAGCGGATTTGTTTTTAAGATCCACGCCAACCTCGACCCCAGACACCGCGACAGAATCGCTTTTCTGCGCATTGTGAGCGGAAAATTCGAACGAAATAAATTCTATCACCACGTCCGTATCGATAAGGATTTCCGCTTTGCCAATCCTGTTAATTTCATGGCACAGGATAAGAACCTGATTGAAGAAGCTTATCCGGGTGATGTGGTAGGTCTTTACGACACCGGTAATTTCAAGATCGGCGATACACTCACCGAAGGAGAAAATTTCATGTACAAAGGCATCCCGAGTTTTTCGCCCGAAATATTCAAGGAGCTTATCAATACCGACCCCCTTAAAACGAAACAACTTGAAAAAGGCGTGCAGCAGCTCACCGACGAAGGTGTGGCGCAGCTTTTTGTACAACAGCCCGGAAATAAAAAAATCATCGGCACAGTAGGTGAACTTCAGTTCGAAGTGATTCAATACCGCTTGTTGCAGGAATACGGAGCCTCCTGCAGGTTCGCAGCCCTGCCTTTGCATAAGGCCTGCTGGATGACGTTCAGCGATCCGAAATTTTTTGATGAATTCACCCGTTTCCGTTCTCAGCGCGTTGCCTTTGATAAGGATGAGAACCCGGTTTATCTGGCCGAAACAGCCTGGGCACTGAACGATGCCATTGTCAAGAACCCGGGAATTGAGTTCCATTTCACTTCCGATTTCAAATTGAACTGAAGGCCGGATCTGCGGATTGTTGGCGAAAGAGGTTCTAANNCAGGCCTGAAATTACGGGCAAGAAGTGAAAAACTGGCCGTATCCACGAATTTGTCTTTGTCGAAATAGTTTTGTTTGAACAGGCCTTCCCTTACAAATCCATTTTTCTGAAGCAGGTTGACGGATGCCTGGTTTTCGGGTGTCACATTGGCTTCGACGCTGTGCAGATTCATTTTGGAGAATCCAAACAAAAGAAAGGCCTGCATGGCTTCCTGCATCAGCCCCATTTTCCAACAGGCGGGAAGAAGATCGTATCCGATTTCGGCGCGGCGGTGCTGTTTGAGGATCCTCCAGAAGGCGATACTCCCTATGTATTTTCTGTTTTCTTTCAATACGATGGCCCAGTGAATGGCCTTCTTTTCAGGAAACAGAGCATGGATCATATCCAGCCAGGCCCTGGCTTCTTCAGCCGATTTGAAGAGTTGACGTCCGGTAAATTGGCGGACAAGCGGATCGGCATAAATCTGTAAGAGCACCTCTTCATCTTCCACACGGGTTTCACGCAAAACAAGACGCGGAGTTTCCAGCAAAGGAAACCCGGAGAAAACAGACTCGTTAAAAGGTTTTGGATAGTCCACAATCAGCGGCTAGATGTTTTGGGCGATGATTCTGAACCGGCACTTCAGAAAGGCCATTTACTGTTTCAATAACTCCAGGGCTTCGGGAACACTGATGAGTTCGTTCTTGAAAAACGCGATGACGAAAGCCCCTTCAATGCCTTTTTTCTTCAATTCATCCTTGAACTTCTGGGCTTCCTTGTAATCACTGAAACTGCCGGCAGTGTAACGGTTCACGCCTGCATTGGTCTGGCTTTGTTTCACGTCTTTGATCGTGCTGAATTTCGCTTTGATATCGGCAGGAGGCTCATTTTTGAATGCCCCGATTTGTACCTTGAATACAATCTGGTCTTTCTGGACGGCCGGAGCTTTTACATTGTCAGAATCGTTCGGATTCCTTTTCGGAGCCGGAATGGCTCCAACATCGGTCAGGGCCACGCGTTTGCCGTCTTTGAAGGCCGCGATGAATGAGCCGGTGAATCCTTTTGATATCAATTCGATTTTGAATTTCGCGGCATCATCAAATGTTTTGAAGGATCCGGTGAAATATTTGTAAAGTCCGTCTGTGCCGGTTAGCTGAAGCACCGGACCCGCATCCGAGAATGTTGATTTTGAAATTGGCCGTTTAAAGGCGCCCAGCTGGATTCTGAACACGACACCCGAAGAGTTGGTTGTTCTGTCCGCATTTACATCCGTCTTGCCTCCGTCTTTTGCTAGTGCACCGTCCCTGACACCGGTCTTGCTTCCCGATTTATCGTTGAGCTCCTCTTTTTCTTTTGTTCCGGATTTGTCAGCAAGACCTTCTTTTTCCTTTATTCCCGCTTTTTCTTTTGTTCCCGACTTGTCCTTTGTTCCTGATTTTTCTTTCGTTCCTGATTTGTCGGCAATGCCTTCTTTTTCCTTTGTTCCTGATTTTTCTTTCGATCCCGATTTTTCTTTCGTTCCGGATTTGTCTTCAACGCCCTCTTTTTCTTTCGTTCCTGATTTTTCGGTCAGTCCTTTTTCGTGTTCAAATACTTTTTCGGGTTCCAGGAACTTGTCTCCTTTTTTGTAAACCACCCGGGCATCGGTCATCCCGTCTGCAACAAGCTCTTTTTTACGTTTCTCGGCATCAAGAATGTTGTCAAATTTGCCTGCTGAATAAACAGTGCTGGAATCATCCAATGTGGTGCTCTGGATATCCTGGATACTCAGCAGCATGGTCATCTTTTCGGTGGACAGGCCCTTTTTAAAGGTTCCGAGAAGAACAGTATATTCTTTCTTTTTTGGAGCCGGATGGTATCCTCCGTTGCCACTCATAGGTAAAATCTCGTGATTGGCATATTTCATTGTCGAATCGTTGAAGCGATCCCAGTTTTCGGCAATCAGCGAGTCGCTCATGGCCACACCGTTTTTATCGACGATCGACCCGGCAGGGGTTCCGGGTTGTTTATCCAGATAATCCGGAACACCGTCTTTGTCCTCATCCAAAGGGCAACCTTTCAAATCTACGGCCACTCCCGAAGGTGTTCCCTGACAGGAATCCTTGTCATCCGGAACGCCATCGCCATCCGAATCCAGAGTTGCGATAACTCCAAAATCAACATCATCATAGTGGCGCGGGTCTATCGCTTTGGGATCATCCTTTTTGAATAAATCAACCCGAAGTTGAAAAGAGCTCATCATGAATTTATCATAATGAGGGCCTTTGCTTAAGGTCTGAACGGGTATTCCATCAATGTAATCGGTAAAGGTATAATGAATGGTGGTGCCTATTTTGAAGTCCACCCGCGGAGAGAGATGAAACAAGGCGCCGATTCCGACGGGTACTGCAAATGAATTCTCGGGATATCTGCCAAAGCCGTTTTTATTAAGTGCGCGGACATCGGATTCGTAATTGTAATTTCTCTGGATAATTTTGGCATTGGCTGCATTGGCCGATTGCTGATCCATATTTCGGATGGTGCCGTCGGTCCAGTAGTAGTATGTGTTTCCGTTGTTGTCGTATAAATTTGTTTTGGTCAGGAATTCAAAGGATTCGAAACCGACAGAAACATAAGGACTCATTTTGCGTTCCTTGTTCTTGAAAAAGTTATCGAAATTGTATTGAAATTCAATTCCGCCGGTACGAATCTGAGATTCGAAGTTCAGGTTGACGGCAGCCTGGTGTTCGTTGGCTGCAAGCTTGCCGAACATGGCGGTAAAACCAACCTGCAGATAGGGAAGGACTTTCTCTGTAACGCTCAGATCAAAACCAATGCGGCCATACTGAGGATTGACAACATGGTTTTCGTTGTAATCGCCCATGAAAGAAAGCATGCCTGTACCCAGACCGATGATGGGTTTAATGGACAGCGGAGTCTTGGCTGCTTTAATTGTATCTGTATCCGTTGATTGCTTTTCAGTATGTTGATTCCATAGCACAGGCCATACTCCTGCTGCAAAAGTGGGGGAGGAAGTAGCAGAGAATAAAAAAGATATGATAAGGAAGAAGAAAGAAAGTGACTTTCTAAGCATATGTGTTACAAATATAATCTCTTTCAGCCAAATACACAGGCTCTTCAGACTTATTTTCTTCCAAAAGTAGCGGATAAGGCAATAGCGAGTGAGGCTATGAAATCATATCTCTTCTCGCTATTGAACTTTAAATTTTGCCCGGAAAACGGGGGCAATCCAATCTTATCTGTTTATCTCACCCATTTCTGATTGCTGATCATCAGCGCATCCTGGACAGGGATTCTTTTTCCGCTGTTGTAAGCTGTTACAAAAGGATTCACTACACCTTTGCCACGAACTTCCTCGCGGTGATTTCGGGCAGCAACATATTGGTCAAACCCTCCGACGATATACTTTGTCCATCCTTCGTGTAGGTCAATGCTAATGGGTTCGGTGATGTGATAAGTTGTGGTGAAGTAGCTGTTGGCAATGTTCCGGTGCAGGGCCATGATCTGTACCTTGTAATTCACACCGTTTTGCGGATTGCCAACATTGTTGGTGATCGGGTTTGTAACGGGATTTGTAACGGGGTTTGTAACGGGATTGGTTACAGGGTTAGTCACGGGATTAGTAACCGGATTCGTTACCGGGTTAGTCACTTGATTGTCTACAACAGCACCGGCCGGTTTAACGGTAATGAGGCTCTGCTGGATGGGAGTAAACTTGCTCTGGTCTCCTTCAATGTAACTGAACACGCCTCTGATCTTGACGAAATCGGTGACTGTCTGATCCATGGTGACTTTATAGGACAATACCAATTCATCCTGACTGGGGGGAAGAGAGGCCCAGATAAACTTCACCTTCTGGTTTTCGAACAAAAAGTTGGAAAAGGCTGTAGAGATGGGAGTAGCTGTGCACCCTGCAGGAAGTTCATCTTCTATTTTGGCAAAACCATTGATCATGCCTTTTTTGAGGTGGATCTCCACAACAAATTCGCCGGTAGCATCGTTTGGAACCGTTCTCAGGACAGATACTGCCACGTCGGGTTTCTGTGTGCTGTCTTTCGGTGGATTCGTTGTGGTTATGTTTTGATGAGTGGTGTCGGGCGGAAGAACAGGATTCTTGTGTGTGGTTGTATCCGGAGGAGGATTATTCGTAACCACTGCCGCGGCGGCTCCATCTATGTGAATGGGGTGAGCCGCAACTACATTCTGGCTGGTGTTGTCGGCGATGAATGAAAACTTGCTGTTGATTGAATAATCGCCGGTGGCAACGGATGCATCCACGGTTATTTTATAAGTAACCTTGAACGTCTGATCACCGGGAACGGAAGTCCAGATGAATTTCACTTTCTGATTTTCAAAGCGGAAGTCGGCATTTTTAGCATCAACGACAGTAGCGGTAAACCCGGCCGGTAGTTCATCCTGGAAACGGGCAAAACCGCCGATGGTTCCTTTATTGATAGTCACCTCGACCGTGAATTCGGAACCCGCTTTCGCGCTTGCAGGCACGTTTTCATCGATGGTTACATTTCCTGTGAACCAATGCACAAGAAACAAACCGATGAAATTTAAGAGAAGGATGAATTGTTTGATCATACGTGGATATTTTGATTTATGCTAATGCTATTGCTCAAAGAAGAAGTCGATAAGTTTATTGATCTGGTCTACTGTTAATGTGTTTTCTCCACTGAAGAAAGCATCGATGGCATTGTTCAGTTCAGCCACAGAGATGGTACCGTTGTGATCCGTATCGAGGTCTGCAAACTCTGCAGGAATCTTCGAATCGGTTCTGCTTGTGCTTTGCTGGTTCTGAATCTTTATCAGGATGTCTTTGCTCGGAGCATTGTTGAACGAACGGCTTCTGGCTGTTGCAATCGAATCCCAGGCCGCTTTTTGCTGCATATCTGCCAGGATACGCGCATCTGAAAGGGTCACACCATGTTCGTCGACAACGGCTCCTTTTTTGGTATTGGGTTCTTTGTCCAGGTAATCCGGAACACCGTCACCATCACTGTCAAGCGGGCAACCTTTTGCATCCACTTTCACTCCTTTGGGCGTTCCGGGACACTGGTCATCCGCATCTTTCACGCCGTCTCCGTCAGAATCCGCATTGTCAATTTCAGTCCAGATTGTTTTATCAAATGGTTTTGCTCCTTCTCCTTCGTCGACTTTGTGTCCGAACTGCCAGTGAAGGGAAACATTTGTGTAGAGGTATTTGTCTTTGCCCGATCCCGGTACATTGTCAATCTTATCGGTAAGTGTATAATTGTAAACCAGACCCAGGTTTACGAATACATGATCGGTGAAATTGAGTTTAAAGCCCAATCCCAGAGGAACCGTGATGGTCGACTGGGAACCGGCAAGAGCTGTTTCGTAGACATAATCGCGGTTGAGCCGGGTTGCGCTGGCTGCCAGCGGACTGCTTTGAGGCAGATTTCGTATGCTTCCATCGCTCCAGTAGTAATAGGTGTTTCCGTTTTTGTCAGTCAGATCGCCGTAAGGCTGAAAACCCATGAAGCCGACACCGACAGAAAGATAAGGGGCGATACCGGCATCCCGTTTTGTTACCAGGTAGAACACTGCATTCAAGTCAAATTGAGAAACCTTCGATTCAAAGTTCAGATTGTCGGTAGGGCTGTGGTTATTGCCAGAAAGATGTCCGAATGATGCATTGAAGGATAAGGCAAGCAAACGGTGCAGACGTTCCTCTGCATTGAAATGAAAACCGGGTCTGATATCGGTAAAACTGCCCACCCCTGAACTTTTTGCTGCACCCACCTGTCCAAAATAACTCATCACGGCAAATCCCAGTCCGACAGAGGGAAGATCCATTTTTTTCGGGGAAGAATCCTTGGCTTTCAGAGAGTCAGGATCGCCGGCGAAGAGCCGAATGCTTGTTATCAAGCAGATGAGAAGTGTTCCTATTTTTCTTTTTTGCATTGGCAAAACTATGATGGCGTTCAGTTTTCAATTAGCATAACAACGCAACAATCAATGCTATAGAATGCCTGTAAATACTACTGTTAATAGCAAAACTATTTGAATTTAACAATGCCCCGATACGGGAAGAGTGGTAATTACAAACAGATAAATGTTAATAAGGCTCCGATGAATTAAATGTTTAGCTCTATAAGTAAAGCACAGCAAGCCTTTTGTCTTTTTACACATTATCCGAATGTTAAGAATGGATTTTAAATGAAACATACCCTGGGCGACTGCGTTTGTGATGCTGCATTGAAATTGTATTGACGGGTTGAAGTGCCCGGGCACGAAGTGTGAAAACAGCCCAGCTAGCAGAAAAAGAAACAGAGAGGAGAAAGAGTGAAATCGATTCTGTTTCGCTCTGTTTCTGTTTAAACCCTGGCACTGATGACAATTTTGTAACTTGGCCCCATGTCTCCGTCAATTCCCATTTCCGAATTTCTTGAAGCAGCCAGGCAACTTCCCATCATCGATGTCCGTTCTCCGGCTGAATTTGAAAAAGGGCACATCCCGGGAGCTTTCAATATTCCTTTATTCAGCAACGAAGAAAGAGCCAGAATCGGAACCAGTTACAAACAGCAGGGAAAAGATCCTGCCGTTTTGCTCGGCTTGGAAATCGTCGGGCCCCGTCTGGCTTCCTTTGTCAAACAAGCCGCCGTACTTACCCGCGAGAAAAAAGTATTGGTCCATTGCTGGCGAGGCGGTATGCGAAGCAGCAGTTTTGCATGGCTGCTCAATACCTCCGGCATCGAAGCCGTCACTTTGCGGGGCGGATACAAAGCGTACCGGCATCTGGTACAAAAAAGTTTTGAAAAGAAGCTGAACCTGATTGTTCTGGGAGGTGAAACCGGCAGCGGGAAAACCGATATCCTCAAACAGATTGCCCTCCGGGGAGAACAAATGCTCGACCTGGAAGGGTTCGCGCATCACAAAGGATCTTCCTTTGGAGCGCTCGGTCAGCTGCCTCAACCCAGTTCCGAAGCGTTTGAAAACCATTTGTCGGATGCCCTGAGAAAACTGGATACTTCGAAACGGATCTGGGTGGAAGACGAATCGCGCAGCATCGGCCGCGTTTTTATTCCTGACCCATTTTGGATCCAGATGAAAACAGCGCCGCTGATCTGTATCGAACTTTCCAAAAATGTGCGCATCGGCAGATTGCTTGCCGAATACGGGCTTTTTTCAAAGCAGGAACTGGAAGCGGCTGTGCTCCGTATTCAAAAACGTCTGGGCGGACTGGCAACAAAACAATGTCTGGAAGCCCTTGCTGCCGGCGAACTTGGCGTTGTTGCCGATATTACATTGACTTATTACGACAAGGCGTACAATCACTCGGCCCTTAAAAACAAAAAAGAGGAAGCCAAAACCCTGGGTTATTTTATCGCCCTATCTGAAGATAAACCCGATTCGGGCGCCGAAAAAATCATTGAGCTGGTCAACCACCAAATCCCCGATTATGGAAAAACCTGAGGAAATAAAACTGACTCAATACAGTAAGGGAGCCGGCTGCGGATGTAAAATTGCCCCGGCTGTTCTCGAAAAAATACTTCATGGAGCAGAAACATTTTTTGACCCCAACCTGCTTGTGGGATATGGCGGCCGTGACGATGCGGCTGTTTATGATCTGGGTAACGGTGATGCCCTGATCAGCACAACCGATTTCTTTACCCCCATTGTTGACGACGCATTTGATTTTGGCCGCATTGCCGCCGCCAATGCCATTAGCGACGTTTATGCCATGGGAGGAAAGCCCTTGACTGCCGTTGCCATTCTGGGATGGCCGGTCGAGAAAATTGATCCTGCCCTTGCCGCCCGGGTGCTGAGCGGTGCACGGGCGGTCTGCAAAGAAGCGCGCATTCAGCTTGCCGGAGGACACAGCATCGACAGCGGCGAACCCATTTTCGGACTCGCTGTAACCGGTATCGTAAAAAAAGAACAAATCAAAAGAAACAATACGGTCAAAAAAGGCGATCTGCTTTTTCTGACCAAGCCGCTAGGTACCGGTATCCTGAGTACTGCATTAAAAAGGGGCCTGCTCAAGCAGCCGGAATATCTTCATCTGGTTGAGGTAATGAGCGCATTAAACAGTCTGGGAGAAAAATTCGGGGAAATGCCGGGTGTGCATGCCATGACCGATGTTACCGGTTTCGGATTGGCGGGTCACCTGCTCGAAATGCTTGGACAGAACGACTGCTCTGCTGTAATCAACTACAAGGCCATTCCGCGAATGAATGGAGTGGAAGAGTTTATGAAGCAGTTTGTTTATCCCGACAATACAACACGAAATTATTCGGCTTACAGCGATAAGGTAAAAGGTATGGAAGGGATGGAATTTGTCCTGCTCTGCGATCCTCAGACAAGCGGTGGATTGTTGGTTGCCGTAGATCCGGATTCGGTACCGGAATTTACTTCTCTGCTGCGGCAACATCATATTCCTGCTGAACCCATTGGTGAGATCACAGAAAGAAAAGAGTTTGCCCTTTATTTTCAATAAGGCTATTGAACGGCTCAAACAAAATATGCCGGAAATACAAAGGCCACAAAAAAACCGCTTTCGGTTATGTTGTGGCCTTCGTGTTTTTGGAAAGGCATTAACTCATCATCTCTTTCATAATGGTTGTCATCTTCTTTTCGGCAAGGGCGGCTACATGCTGCACTTCTTCGTGCGTGATGGCCACAATTTTTCCGGGAACGCCCAGATCGGTGATAATGGATATTGCAAAACAGGCAATATTCATGTGTCGGGCCACGATAACTTCGGGAACCGTAGACATGCCTACCGTATCAGCACCCAATACACGCATGTATTTGTATTCAGCAGGAGTTTCGAAAGTGGGTCCGGATAAACCGAGGTATACGCCTTCCTGTACTTTGATGCC
>PLXK01000074.1 GCA_003151415.1 Bacteroidota bacterium | reverse complement strand
CAGGTTATGAAACGCTACCGTTCCAAGACACTCCAGGTGCTCGTGGCTACTGATGTGGCCGCACGCGGAATAGATGTGGATGATGTCACCCACGTTATCAACTATAACCTGCCCGATGAAATCGAAAACTACACCCACCGAAGCGGCCGTACAGCCCGTGCCGGAAAGAGCGGCATTTCGATCGTCATCCTCAATATCCGTGAAGTTGGAAAGATCAAAATGCTGGAAAAGATTATCGGCAAAAAATTCAACAAGGCAAAGGTTCCAGGTGGTCATGAAGTATGCGAAAAACAGCTTTTTGCACTGATCAGCAAGATTCACGATGTGGAAGTCAATGAAGAAGCCATTGCCCAGTTCCTTCCCGGAATTTATTCGCGCATGGAAGACCTGAGCAAGGAAGAACTTATCAAACGTTTCGTGTCCGATGAATTCAACCGCTTTTTGGAATATTACAAGAACGCACCCGATCTGAACGTCGAAAACCGTTCACTTTCCGACCGGGGTTCTGAAAGAGGAACCGAAAGAAGCATGGACCGGGGAACCGGCGAACGCAGAGAAAGAGTGCCAGAAAGAGATTCGAACATGACCCGTTTCTTCATCAACGTGGGTGATATGGACGGTCTGGACAAGGGTGGTTTGCTTCGCTTTATCTGCGACACAAGCAATCTCGAAGGAAGCAATATCGGCCGCATAGACATCAAGAGCAGTTTCTCGTTCTTCGATGCTGCCAAGGAAGTGGAAGATTTCCTGATCAATGCCTTCAAAGGACAAATGTTTAAAGGCAGAAGCGTACGCATTGACCCATCCAACGGAGGAGCTTTTGGAAACTCTGGCGGAGGTGGCGGAGGTTCAGAACGCAGCTTCAGCAAAGGCAAACGCCCATACAGCGGCGGTGGCAGCGGTGGCGAAGGCGGCTGGAAGAAAAAGAGCTACGGCAACAGCGGCAGCGGCGGCGGTTATTCCACCGGCGACAATGCAGGATATGCCAAAAAGAAAGTCTGGGGTTCTGAAGAGAAATCGGGCGGTGGCGGAAGTTTTTCGGACAGAAAAAGCAAATTCGGCAAACGCTGAGAACAAGAGTGTGAAGTTGACACCCCGTTTAAGAACTGCATAAATTCCTTTTAAAGAAAAGCATACATCGCAAGGTGTGTGCTTTTTTTTGTGCTATCGGATTGATACTGAACCAGATGTTTCGCAATTCAAACAGCACAGTTCATTTTTCTGCGCAATTCTATTCAGGTTCTGATGCAACCTTTCGAAGTTCTGCGCCATTCTGGTTCATTGAAACTATTTCCCTTTGTTTTGCCAGCAAATCTTTTATTCCGATTCCAGAAATTCTCCTACTTTTAGAAAATCAATATCTCTTCAATGAAATCTTCCCTTTTCCATATTTGTTTCCTGGCCTTGTCAGTTCTTATCTTCTCCGGATGCTCTACTCAGAAGCATTTGCCCCAATCTGTTTCGGCAAATACGCCAATCAGGGATTACGCTGCCGAAGGGTACATTCAGGCAACCGTTACGTTATACGATGTGGATGGCTGCAAATGGCTGATTACCTTATCCGATGGAAAAAGATTGATCCCCTCCCCTGTTCTTGCCGAAGGATTTGCTAGGGATGGTCTGAAAGTCTGGTTAAAATATTCCCTGAAAAAAGGAGCTGTAGGTACCTGTATGGCCGGAGCGATTGTGGAAATAACGGCTATTGAAAAACAATGATCAGGCTTTTTTGATGCGGGTTACCAAGGCCGAATTGCCTTTGAAATTGTATTCCCATTCTTTGTCGAATATTCTTGGCAGATAACGACGGTATAAGTTGATCCGCACGGTAATGCCATTCTCCTCTTCTCCTTCTTTGGCCACCCCGGTAAACTCGTAACACATGATTTTGGGATGCTCGCGCATGAAGATCCGCACGATTTCCGCCACGGTAGACATGACTCTGTACAATTCACCTTTGTTGGTCACCACATATTCTTCACCTTCGTATTCATCGTTGATAACTCCGAACACGATTGTGGCATGAAGGATATTGTCTTGTCTGCGGCCAAAACGGACCTCGTACTGCACATCATTGTCGGTGGTAAAATAATAGACCCCCGCTGAACTGATTGCGGGTGCAATGATCTTGTAAATCGGTGACTCACTCTCCATAATTTGAGAAAAAAGAATAGGTCTGTTTCATTAATCTGTTTAAAGGTAACAATAATTTGAACCCCTGACACCAAAACACAGTTTGGACAAGGCGCTGTTCCGAATTTTATACTCGGGTATAATTCATAAATTTGTGTAATGAGCCGGAACACTCTCCTTTTTCTTTTCAGCTTTTTAATGGTCTCTGTCCTGAGTGCGCAAAAAATGACACGCGTAAAAATGGCCGATATCCAGAGCCGTCTGCAACACAGCGACACGGTCTTTGTCGTCAACTTCTGGGCCACCTGGTGCGGACCCTGTGTGGCCGAACTTCCCGAATTCAACCGCATCGATTCGGCTTTTTCCAAACAACCTATCAAGGTGCTGCTGGTGAGTCTCGATTTTCCCGAAGCCTGGCCCGTGAAGTTGCAAGAGTTCCTGCATAAAAAACAAATCAGACCCGAAGTGTTGTGGCTGGATGAATCGGATGCCAATGCATTCATCCCTAAAATCAGTTCCACCTGGTCGGGCGCCATTCCGGCAACATTGTTTTCATTCAAAGCAAAAAACACAAATGAGTTTCATGAAGGCAAGCTGAGCTACGAGTTTCTGAATGAACATATTTTACACGCTTTAAATGACGGAAAGAAATAACATGTTAATCATTCAACTCTTGAACACCCCAACACTTCTATGCTGAGCTTACTCTCCGGCCAGTTCGGCTGGCTCGATCTGATCGATATTGTACTTGTTGCCATTTTGCTTTACCAGCTGTATCAGTTGGTCCGCGGCACTGTTGCTATCAATATCCTGATCGGGGTAACGCTCTTTTATGCCCTCTGGCTTCTTGTCCGTGCGCTGGATATGCGTTTGTTCAGTCATATTCTGGGCAAATTCATTGATGTTGGATTCATTGCCATGCTTATTGTTTTCCAGCAGGAACTGCGTCGCTTCTTTATTTTTGTGGGCACCACGAATTTCATCAGCCGGGGCGGAAGTCTGGGCAAGCGTTTTCTGGAATGGGACCGCAGCGGTGGAAAAATCGAGCTCGATCTCAATGCCATCATCAAGGCCTGCAAAAGCATGAGCGAGAGCCGTACCGGAGCGCTCATTGTCATTACCCGCGGCTCGGATCTGAAATTCTATGCAAACACCGGCGATCCCATCGAAGCCAAAGTATCGGTGCGGATGATTGAAAGTATTTTTTACAAAAACAGTCCCCTGCATGACGGAGCCCTGCTCATTACCGACAACCAGCTCAAGGCGGCACGTTGTGTATTGCCTGTAACCGAAGATCCCGACTTCCCGGCACATCTGGGCATGCGTCACCGGGCGGCAGTGGGGATCACCGAAAATTCTGATGCACTGGCAATTGTTGTTTCAGAACAGACTGGTGAAATTTCGTTCTCCAAAGACGGAAAGATTATCAATGGTCTTACTCCAGAGAAGTTGAGAGAGAAGCTGGAGCGGTATTTGAAAGAGTAAGTAAAACAACAACAACAAATTCACCCAACTAATTTGGAAGCCCTTGTCATCTCCCGCTTCCCCGGAGGCCCCGGCAAACGTTCAATACTGAACCCCGCCTTTTTCATGTTCCGCTTGACTTGTCCCTGAGCGCAATAGGTAACCAATATACCGCCAGGCAAAAGACAATCAAACATTTTCTGAAAGACTTCTTCGCTCCACAATTCGGGTTGCACACCCGGAGCAAAGGCATCGAAATAAATGAGCTCGTATTTTTCCATAGGTACAAACGAGAGCAGACTTTCCTTTTGGCGGTAAAGGATAAACTTGTTGCTGACCGCAATCCTGCCCTGCGCATTGCTGTGCATCATCAGAAAAAGTTCAGTGTGACCCAGAGACTCAGCATAATTCAGCGAAGCGATCATTTCTGCCGTTAATGGAAAAGGTTCCAGGGAGGTGTAATGAATGGCTAAATCCATTCGTATTGCTTCTGCACAGGTCAGTAAACAATTCAGACCGGTACCAAAACCGACTTCCAGGATTTTGATTTCATTCTTCGTTTTGCAGACTTCATTCAATCCAGCCTCAATAAACACATGACGGCTTTCCTGAACGGCTCCATGGGTGGAATGGTAATGCTCATTCAGTTCTTCATTGTATATCGAATGAGAACCATCTTCAGTAGTGATGAGTTTTAAAGCTGACATACAGTCCTTTTTTTCTTTGCGTGAGGGATTGAGGCATCTTTGTCTGAGCTCCTTTGCAGGTGCGTATGCTCAGGTGTGCAAGAAGCTTAATTGTTTAGCTGACTGCAATTTAAGACGAACTGCAAAGAGCGAGTGCCGAAAGCCCGCCCCCTGAAGTAAAGCGAAGCGCGTACTTCAGGGGGCACGCCCAAATTAGTCTCCTGCTCATTCGTATTCATTGAAATCGTATTAAAACCACGGACAACAGGAAAGTTTAACCTAACGAAAATTGATACACCACCGACCCCGTTTTACAACAACTTACCAACAATTCAAAAGCCTTACATCCCTTTAAAATCAAGCAATTAGCAAGATCGCCTCAAGTTTTTAACAGTACAGCCCTAGGGGTATTTATTCGTTATTTTAGCAGGTGTTAAAACTATAGCATCAAGCATGGAGAGCGAACTGATCCAGAGTATTACCCGAAATTACGAATTATTGTTGCCGTCCAACCCCGAATCGGTTATTCTGCTCATGGAGCTCAATGACAAAATCGAAAAGGGTGAAATAGACGAAGCCTTCTCCCAGCACGACTTTGAGAAAACAGTGGACCAGGTGGCCGAAATGCTTGGACGTGAAAAAAGCATCCAGAAAGAAACCATTTCCAAAAAACTGAGCCAGTACTTTTATACAACGGCCAAACGCGGTCATGAATACCGATACCAGCTTACCGTATATGCCAAAGATCTGGTGAGCGCCATCATCAACGAAATTCAACCCCAGTACGATGACCTGCCGCTGATCTACACCTTCCGACGCACATTGCCTCTGACCGAAGAAGATCTGACCAATATCCAGAACCTGAATTACTGGTATTTCAATCACTACGGTCCGGCAAAAAAACGCATTCTCGGCCACATCGAAAACCTGCAGCGCTTTGTCGACAAGAAAACCTTTGAGCTGCGTACCATCCTCAAAGCCGATGTGGACAATGCCCGCGGTCTTATTGACAAATTCATTCTCGTTTTCCGGGAAATCGGTAAACAAACTGAAGGTCTTACTCAGACCCTGAACTTCAAACAGGATACACTCGACCGCATCAAGACGGCCGAACCTGCCTTTCTCAAAGAAAAAGAAAGCTGGGAACGTTATTTCAAGATCCGCACCGAGATCGAACAATTTTTTGAAAGCATCGACAACCGTGTTCTGGCCATCAACGACCGGATCCAGACCTCTTCTTCAAGACTCAAGACCCTTTACGACTCTTTGCGTTACAAACAGATCTACAAGCTTAAAGTCGAGAAATACCTGATTTCCCTGATTCGTTCGGCACAATCCGTAGACGGCGAAATAGTTCTTCCGCCCGAATTCAGCCGCAAGAACTATCCCTATTTCAAACGCAAATTCCGATTCATACCCAGACTCAATTTCAATGATGTCATTCCCAAGGATGTTCCGGAAATGGCCGAAGACGAAGAGCTGAGAATGCTCAAGGAAGCAGCCAACATGCAGGTACTGGTTCGCCAGGAACACATTTCGAAATGGCTGGAAAACATCAATTCGAGAATAACTGCCGGCGATGAAATTGAATTCGAAGACTGGCTCAGCGAAATTTACAAATCCGAACAAAACCTGGAAGTACCTATTGATGTCTGCTTCGGACTCATCCAGCAACACAACAAAAATCCCGATGCAGATCTCATTGTAGATAAAGACCGAGTATTTAACCTAAACGACGACGTGACGATATGGAGAATGAAAATTCAACCTTCGAATTCCTAGCAAAAGAGAGTTCACTCAGGTATTTCGCTGAAGCCAACTTTGCGCTTACTCAAGGCAAGCACATTCAGAACTACAGCTACGACACCAAAATCTGGGATTACATCAACGACAATTACGGCAAGCTGGCCAATTACTACGAGCTGCTGTACAATTGCTTTCTGCGCAAGGAAAGCAACGACCGCGATGTCTACTTCTATCTCGACTTCCCTGAGGAAGGTTTCGGTCGTTTTACTCGCGACAGGTGCCGTGAACTGGAAGACAAACACGTGGTCTTTGGCATCCTTTTGCTCAACTCCTCAAAAGAAAAATTCTTTGAAGCCAAGGAAATGACCTGGGATGACCTTGAACAAATCACCGAAGAAGGTGAACACAAGGAGCTCTGGCAGCGTTTGCTTTATGGCGAGCTCAAACGAAACTACACGCCCAACGAGAAAGACGAAGTGAAACGCAAGATCGAACGGACCCTCACTGAATTCGTACGCATGGGATGGGTCAACTGGATCAACCAGGAAGCCTTCCATTTTGAAATAATGCCCAGTATCGACCGCCTTGCAAAGATGTACGCGCGTGAAATCAATGAAGTTGAACTAACAGAAGATTATATCCATGAGCAGTTATCCTAAAATTTATTCCCTCTCCACCGTCGGTGTGAGACAGCACAACAACTGCGACTATCTTCTGCACCCTGTCCGCACCGACTTTACGGGCGATAACGGTCTTGGAAAATCAATCGTTGCGGATTTGATGCAGCTGATCCTGATTCCCAAACGCGATTTGTGGAAACCGGGAACCGAAGGTCTCGATAAAAACGAGCGGAGAATTGAAGGGATACCTTTGAACAAAACTTATGTGGATCATGCTTATGCGTTTTTCAACATCGAGCGCGCCAAAGGCAAATTTGTGACCATTGGCGTTTACATTCCAAAAAATTCGCGCTACCCTGTCCGCCCTTTCATCATTCAAAAAAGCGCCGACTTCTCGGGCAAGGATCTGGAGAATTTCGACCGCCCGCTGCATGCCACCGATTTCCTGGCTCCGAACAAAACAGTTATGGAACTGAAGGAACTGAAGGCGCACCTTACGCTTACCTTCGACATCTACCTGTACGACTATTTCCAGCATGAGGAGATCATGAATTATTACGACACGCTCTTCCGCAACCACATCATCCCGATCGATCTGACCAAGGAAACGAATCTCAAAGCCCTTGCCAAGATCCTACAGTCATTCTCGCGCGCAAAAACCCTGGATGTAACCAACTCGCGTTCGCTGCAGAACTTTTTGTTTGAAGACAACGATGAAATCAAGACTCTTTTTGAAGAACAAAAAGACCAGCTGGAGAACTACATCAAACAATACAATTCCAGCCGCGACTTGATTCGCGAACTGGATCAGAAACAAAACAAGCTCACGGTCCTGAAAAAGATGTACGACAAGAGTGTCGGATCGCGTGATGAATTTCTGACTGCCGATACCATTCATGCCTACAACTTCTTTATTGAAGCCCAGCGCAATTTCAACGAAAACAAAACCCGTCACGAAAGCGCATTGAGAAGTCTTGACAAAAACAAGAAGGAAGTCAAATCCCTCACCGAACAAACCCTCAACGGGTTTCAGGACCTGAACGCCGTCAACAACCATTTGCAGAAATATTACGAAGACCTCATCCCCACCCTGAGCGATCGTAAAATCGAAGAAAAGCGAAATCAGGCCAACGAACTGTTTATTCTGGTCAACGAGCTTGAAAAACTGGCTCCCATCTTCAAACGCTACCAAAGCGCACAAGCCGCACAGGAGAAGATGCGGGAACAGGAAAAATACCGCGACCGCAAAGCAAAACTCAATCTGCTCACCTCGATAAAGAGTTATGCTGATTTTGAGAAATCGGAATGGGCAACAGATTTTGCCAATGCCGTTAAAACCTATCCCGAAAAAGTCATTGAGCTGCCACGCACGGTGGAACAACTCAGCGGCCTGCTCGAATTGTACGAAAAAGGAAATGCCAATTCGCTGTTCCATTGGGCGGTGAATGAAAAGAAGCCGCTCAGCAAAGAGGAAGAGTCGGTACTGATGCATCTGAAGGACATCGCCACGAAGAAACCGGCCGGCAAAAGTGAAGACATTCTCAGATACACCACCGACCCGAAAAAATTGCTCAGCAGTTTTGAAACAGACAAAAACGGCGACTTGTGGCTGATTCTGGGAGAAATCAGGGAATTGATTCCTCTGGTGGGAAAACAAAAATTCGATGATGCCAAGAAACTGAAAACCGTTCTTGAAAAAGACCGCAAAGAAATTCTTCAGAATCTGAAAGAAGCCGAAGAAGAACTGGTTCTCCTCCGTAAACTCAATATCGAGCTTCTGGAAATCGGTTACAATGCCGATATGTTCGAGGCGTACAAAAACCGCAAAAAGATTGCCGCTTACGAAATCGACGATGACCTGACAAAAACCATTCTGGAGGCCTTTGCCGAGAATGAAGAACAGCTTGGTCAATTCGATGAACTGGAGCGTCAATACCAGAACATGAACCGCGAGGCCATCCGCCTGGCGCAGCAACAGACCGAATTCAAGCTGAAGCTGGAACAGATCCTGGACGACAACGACAAGTGCAAATACGAAATCGGCAAACTTAAAGAAGAACTGCCTTACAAGGTAGAGTGGCACAAACCCAAATTCGAGACCCTTAGTACCGAAGACATTGTGAAACAGAAATCACAACTCGAGCGGAAAATCGAAGAGCTTCAGCCGGAAAAAGAAGCTGCTGTTCGCAACCAGATCTCCATCGATGGTGTTGTTAAAGCCTGTCAGGAAAAAGATCCTCAGCTTAAACTTGAGCTGGAGAAAACACAGGTTGTTTTTGACGAAAAACGCACCGATCTCGAAAAAGAAACGAATTTAAAATGGGAGGATCTTCCTCACCTGGGCGATTATACCAATGCCCGCATTCTTCAGCTGGCCGAGAAATCGGTGACAGACCGCAGAAATTACGAGAATGAATTTACCCGCATCTGCCAGTCGTTTGATGAAACCAAAGACAACAAAAGCCAGGAACTGGATACCGATAAATTCAATTTCCAGACCCTGGTGAATATCCTCTGCGGAAAACTTGGACTGGAAGGTATCGGACCGGAGCTGATGAAACTCAATGATGAACTGAAAAAATTCGGTGATCTCCAGCTGACCATCATCCTCAATGTATTCGATCAGGTGGCACGGCAATACCAGAACTTCCGCAAACTCATCACCGAACTCAACTTCTTCTTCCAGGAAAACAGAATCAGCAACAACTACCAGTTCCGGATCGAATTCCTCGAAAAGAAAGAGATCACTATCGAATGGATCCGCAAGATGAGGGAAAAAGCAAAGGTTCAGAAATTCGGAGCCGATCTGTTTACCGAAATTGAGGACATCGACAAAACTCAAAATTCTCCCGAAAAGCTCATCGTAAACATCGCGAAAACATTCAGCACCATAAAGAACTGCGAACTGAGCGATCTGCTCAATCCGAAATTCTATTTCGAACTGAAAGTCGGTCTCTTCGATGACGTGGGCATTAAATACACCGGTTCGGGCGGACAGGCATACACTGCACTGGCTCTTCTTTGTATCGGCCGCCTTTCGGTTATCCAGAAAGACCGCACCCGTCCCGGAGTGAAATTCATCATCATCGAAGAGTTATCCAACATCGATGACCTGAACTTCAACCTCTTCCCGCAAATTGCCGGACAGTTTGGTTATCAGCTCATCACCATGACCCCTAAACCCTTTGGATCGTATACTGATGAAGACTGGTTCCTGCATATGCTCATCAGAGGCAAGGACAAAGACATCAATTACTCTCCGATGAGTTTCTTTAAAACCAGAAACAGCAAAAAACTGCTGAATGATTTTATCGAGGCGAAGATCAGCTAAAACGGCACACAAGTTTCCAAAAACAAGCGTCCTCCGGCCATTCCGGAGGACGTCTTTTTTTCATGAAAAAACATATTGCCCTGCTTTACACCTTATTTAACCACCTGATTATAAACAAGATAATTTAAGCTTTCATACCGGAATTAAAATCAAATCAAAAATATTTTAATTTTGTATCACAAGTAAGAAATACAGCATTTTCGTATTGGGAGTTTCTGAAAAAAGTTTATAACATGGCTCCCCGAATTGAAACATTCTGTATTCTATCGCGTAAAATTCAGAAATCAGTTTTTGCGAATTCATTGAATTTTCAGGATGGCATGGATGTTGTTTACTTGTTGAGAAGCCTGGCTTGACACTACAGATACTCGGTTAAACTCTTTTTCGTGTAATTTCAAATACCACCTTTGATGCAGATCAGATTGACTCTTCTGGGTATTTTTTTATACAGCGCCAGTTTTATGGTTGCCCGTTCATATCTGAATGGCCCCGAAAACCGTCCGAGGCTGATCACTTCCGAAAAGACAAATCCGGTGGCAGCGAAGAAAAACATTCCACCTCAGTTTTTATTGGTTTCGCAGATGCGGGTGATCAAATGATTCCTGATTTGAGATTTCGGCAAGTCTGAAAATTCCATTCCAACACATTTCATGCAAGACTGCGAAGGGGCTTAAGCCCTGGACTTCCCTTGTCCTGCTCCTGCTCCCAGGCTTTCATGCCAACCACATTTTCTGCTATTGAAGATTCAGCCGGGAAACTACTTGCTCAATACCTTGAACTCGGTTCTTCTGTTGAGCTGTCGTCCCTCATCGGTTTCGTTGCCGGCCATCGGCTGGGTCAGTCCGTAGCCTTTGAATTGCAAACGGTCGGCCGCAATGCCTTTGCTGATCAGGTAATCAACAACCGATTTGGCCCGGCTTTCGGAAAGACGCTGGTTGTAATCGGCAGCGCCTTTGTTATCCGTATGTCCGGATATCTCTATTTTCAAAGTGGGCACATCGGTCAGCAGCTTAGTGAGGCGCTCCAGCTCATTGGTTGATTCGGGCCGCAATGAGGATTTATCAAAATCAAAGAAAATGTTCCTCAGTACGATTTTTGTTCCCACCGTCAGGTTGCTCAACTGAACATCTTTGGTCACTTCCTGAAAAGAGGATGTGTTGGGGATATCGAAATTTTCGGAATGGAAAAGATATTTGTCGGCTTTCACAGCGATACCGTAATTTTTTCCGGCTGGCAGCGAGACCAGATATTTACCGGATGCACTGTTCGACAGGAAGGTGGCAATGACTTCGTTGCGTTGATTGTCAATCAGGTCGATGCTTGCCTCCAGGGGCTTGCCGGTCAGTGCATCGGTGATGACACCTTTCAGAATGGTGAGGGCCGCCGTTTTGATGGCCACAGGCGGAGCCACGACACGTTCTTTGATGGGGGCCGTGACACTGGCCAGCAGGTTGTCTTCCGAATTCATGGCAAAAGGCTTCTTGGGTCCAAGAAAAGTGATTTTGTAAATGTCCTTCTCTCCCACTCCATCGCTTTTTTTGGAAGCAAAATAACCGTGTTTTTCGCTTCCCGAGATGACAAAGAACACATCATCGTCCGGTCCGTTGATGGGATAACCCAGGTTCACGGGTTCTGTCCATTTGCCATCAACGAGAGTAGATTTAAAAATGTCGTATCCTCCCATGGTTTTGTGTCCCTGCGAACTGAAATACATCGTTTTTCCGTCAGGGTGAATGAACACACCTTCTTCTGAATACTTGGTATTGATCGGTGGTCCGATATTTTCGGCTGGCCCCCATTTGCCTTTGGCATCGAGATGCGACAGATAAATGTCTTTACAGCCAATTCCACCCGGCCGGTCGCTGACAAAATAGAGGGTCTTGCCGTCGTATGAAAGACTGACAGTGGATTCGTGGTAAGCCGAATTGATGTTTTTATTCATGTGCTCGGGTTTGGACCAGACATCACCGGTGAGGTGTGATTCATACAAGTCTCCGCCGTTCTTTTTACCCGAGCGGTAGATGTACAGAATCTGTCCGTCGGCCGAGAGGCCGGCTGTGGCATCATGACCTTCGGTATTGATCGGAGGGCCCATATTTACCGGGGTGCTCCAGGCATCGTTCACGTAATTGCTGATATACAGATCTTCCCAGTATTCGCCCGAACCCGAATCATCGACCTTGCCGCCTGTTGTATTCTCTCTGCGCGAGGTGATGATCATTACTTTTTCATCCGCCGTAATCAAGGGTCCGTAATCGGGATATTTCGAGTTCACCACAGCTCCGAGATTGTCGATAAAAACACGTTCGGGGTTGTTCACCATTTCTTTTCCCAGGATGCACTCGGCAATTTTCTTGTCCACATCTTCGATCTTCGCTTTATTCTCGCTTGTTTTCGCATTCAGTATGGTCAGGGATGCCTTGTAAGCCGTAATGGCTTTATCCCATTCCATATTCAGGTGATAACACCTTCCCAGGTAGTATTGAATTTCCGGTGTAATGTTGGGGTTCAGTTTATACGCTTTTTCAAAATAAGGCAGAGCCTTGGCCTTTCCGTCGGGTGTCCAGATCATGCAAAACCCGATCCGTTCGTTCAGGACCGCATTGTTAGGATTGAATTCATTGGCCAATAAGTAGTAAGGCAATGCGGCGGCAAATTGCCCCGAGCCCCGGCCGTATATATCGTTCAGGCTGGGAACGTACTGGTTCGTTTTAATAAAAAGGTCAAATGCCGGTTGCCAATCGGTCATTCCGTAAACATACATTTCATCGCCTTTTTTAATATTGCTTTTTGCCTCTCTCAGCCCGTCTTTTTTGTCTTTGAAAAATTCCTTTTCAAATTCCACATTCGTTTGTGAATGAGCCAGGGCTGATAAAACAAAGAAAAGAATGAATGGATATTTTTTTTTCACGATCTCTTTTTTGAATGATTTATTTGCAATCCGAAAGATAGTCCTTCGCCTGATCAACGCCGAGTTCTGTGGCCTTTTTCATGTCCGCGCATTTTCCTTTTTCATCGCGCAGCATTTCTTCGGCTATTCCCCTGTTCATGTAAGCAAAACCATAGACGCTGTTTAATTGAATGGCCTTGCTGCAGTCATCGGCAGAGCCCTTGTAATCTCTTTGTTTGTATTTCACAGCCGAACGGTTGTTGTAGGCAAAGGCATAATCGCTTTTGAGCTGGAGCACTTTGTTAAAATCTTCCATGGCTCCGGTATAGTCGCCTGTTTCGTATTTGATAATGCCGCGGTTATTAAAGGCGATGTAATAATCGTTCTTCATGGTCACTGCCGTGGTGTATGCTTCCAGGGCGCCTTTGAGATCTTTTGCCTTCTTTTTTGCACTTCCCATGTTGTTGTACACAAAGGCCAGGCCGGGGTTGCGCTGAATGGCTTGGCCATAATCGGCAATGGCTCCGGCCAGATCGTTGAGCATCATTTTTGCGCTTCCCCTGTCGTTGTATGCATAGGCATAATCCGGTTTGGCCTCAATGGCCATCGAATAATCACTCAGCGCACCCGAATAATTTTCTTTTTCAAATTTGAGTACTCCGCGGTAATAACAGGCTTCGGCATTTTTGGGATTTAATTCAATGGCTTTGCTGTAATCTTCGGATGCCAGATCCTTTTGCGCATTCTGCGATTTGGCCTGTGCCCGGCTGAAAAAATAATTGTCCGCTTTGGGATTCAAATCAATGGCTTTTGTAAAATCATCGATGGCTTGTTTGTATGAACTCATATCCAGGTATGTGAGTCCCCGGTTGAAATAGGCCTTTTCAAATTCCGGTTTTAGCTCGATGGCTTTATTGAAGGCATTCATGGCCTCGGCGGTGCGTTTGGCGGTGAGGTGATCGATACCGATGTTGTAATATTTCTCGGCTTCCTGCTCATCCACCATTTTCACTTTCACCGTGTCGGTTTGAGCAGGCAGAGAAAAGGATGCCAGCAGGGATAAGGTACAGCTAAATAAAAATTTGTTCATTGAGCGTGCTTTGGGATAAAAAGATTGGATTCTGATTCAAAAATAAAAAAACCGGAGAATTGTTCTTCATAAGTTGCCAACAATCTGCGTTTTCATCTGATTTTTGAGAATTACCCGATGCATATCGCCCGGGGTTTGTTTTTTCTCACTCCAGGATCAGCTTTCGGCTGGAAACAGTGTCGCCGGTCTTCAAACGCAGGAAATAAAATCCGCGCGGCAGATTTTCCAGATTCAATTGAAAACAATCTCCGCTCAGCAGGTCGGGTGTTTCTGAAAGCACACATTTTCCGCTGCTGTCGTAAAGATCAAAGCAAAGCGGATTGTACCTTTTTTTGAGTTGGATGATAAAAAGCCGGGCTCCCGGGTTGGGGTAAATTTCAAAGCTGGCCGCTTCATTTTCTTTGACCAACAAACCGTTGGGATCAAAACCGTTGTTGGTAAGCGCTCCCGTATTGCCCGGATCAAGCCAGTCGCGCAGACGGCCCGAAGCCAGGGTGTCGTTGTTCCATGACGTCGAGAATTTTCCATAGTAATCAAAATCCTGACTGGTCTGAACTCCGCAACCCGAAGGCCCGCCAAAAAGCTGCCCGACGATTCTTCTGTTCTGATCAAAAAGGCCCGAACCCGAAGATCCGGATTCGGTGCATCCATCGGTCCACAAACCCGTTTGCCAGACATCCGCACCATTGTACAGGCCCGGACTCACCGGATTTTTTGACAAAGCAATTTTTTTGATATCCCCGGAGGGTTGATGAATACAACAAACGCTGTCGGCCGCGGCATTCAGATTCGACCAGCCCGCGTAAAAAACGAGATAAGAAGAAGGAGGCGCAGCACTCATCCTGCACAGACTAAAATCAGACCCCGCATTTTGCGCAACGGGAACGGCTCCGCTGATGGATTGAAGAACAGAAG
>PLXK01000088.1:7653-7834 GCA_003151415.1 Bacteroidota bacterium | reverse complement strand
AACGTACCGCAGAACGAATCAAGATCGAAGTCGGTGCAGCCATGACAGAAATCGAAAACCCTCCACCCGATTATGCCGTACACGGAAGAGATCTGATGACAGGAATACCGAAAGAAATCTATGTCTCTTATGTGGAAATTGCCCATGCACTTGACAAATCCATTTCCAAAGTGGAAGAAGC
>PLXK01000088.1:0-7541 GCA_003151415.1 Bacteroidota bacterium | reverse complement strand
CAAGTTCCCATTCCTTATCAAATAAGTTCAGGAACCAAACGCTTCCGGAAATTACACAGTCACATGATTTTATTAAACAGAAGGAGATCCGGCAAAACCAAGGCAAGCGGCCTGATCTCCTGAAAGGCACCGGATTAAACCGAAACGAATCAGTATCTCTGTGACATGCGCAATCTCGTAATATTCATTTATAAAAATTATTTCTTTTTCCTGTTTCTGCTGCTGGAATTTTTTGCTGTTTATCTTGTTTCCAAAAACAACTATTACCACCGTGCCGGATTCGTGAACTCGTCCAACTCGCTCGTCAGCTCGATCTACAGCTCGTACGACAATGCCCGTGTTTACCTCAGCCTGAAAGAAACAAATCTTCTCCTTGCCAAGGAAAATGCAGCCTTGCGATCGAAGATGATGAGCTCATACATGGATTTCACCGTAAAAACCCTGAAGGTGAACGACACGGCATTCAAACAGCAATACGAATTTGAAGAAGCCAAGGTGGTGAACAACTCCACAAACCGGCGAAACAATTACCTGACCCTGAACAGGGGGAAAAACCAGGGCATCGAAACAGACATGGGCGTCATTTCAAGTACGGGCATTGTGGGAGTGGTGGAACATGTTTCTGATAATTTCTGCACAGTGATGTCTGTCCTGCACAAAGACCACGTGGTTAACGCGAAAATCAAAAAGGACGGCAACTACGGAGCGCTTTCGTGGGACGGGGTGGATTACCAGAGAGCCACCATTACCGGACTGCCCACCCACACCAAACTGGCAAAAGGAGATACCGTTGTCACCAGCGCACTGACGGTGAGTTATCCTGAAAACATTCTGATCGGAACCGTCGAATCCTTCGGCATCAAATCCGGAGAAACTTCGTTTACCGTCAAAGTCAAACTCAGTACCGAATTCAAGAAACTGGAATACGTTTACATTGTTCGCTATGCCTATAAAGCCGAAAGAAAAAAGCTGGAAGAAGCGAACAAAACCGATAAAAACAACTGAGCTTATTTTTCAGGATCAATGCTAAGTGACATTTTCAAACATATCGCCCGTTTTATTCTGCTCATCCTCATTCAGGGACTGATTATCAAGAATATTGATCTGAGCACCTATGTGAATCCGTTTCCGTATGTGTTGTTTATCCTGTTATTGCCTTTTGATGCGCCGGCCTGGCTGGTTCTCATTCTGGGTTTCATAACGGGCATTGCCGTAGATATGTTTTACAACACTCCGGGGGTTAATGCGGCGGCCTGTACCTTTATGGCCTTCAGCCGTCACTATATACTGCGTCTGCTTTCACCGCGCGAGGGGTATGAATTCACCATGCAGCCCGGCATTTATTCCATGGGTTCGCCCTGGTTCATTTCGTATGCCGGCATTCTGATTCTGATGCATCATTTGTTTTTGTTCTATCTCGAGGTGTTCCGCTTCAGCGAATTTTTCCATACCCTGGCCACCGTTATTCTGAGTTCCCTTGCAACGCTTCTGCTTGTCGTTGTCAGCCAGTTTTTATTTAACAGGCCCAAAGCCCAGAATGCATGAACCGGTATTTTGCCTTCTCAGTGAAACAACATAAGACCCTTGGGGACAATTGGGTTGGAGACCGCGCTCTGGGCATCCCGGTTATCCCTTCAAATGGTCAGAATAATCGTATTTTTAAAGTTCACCGTGAGTTCTAATGCATAATGTGGGATGAATCCCTTTAACGAACGCAAATATATATTCATCGGTCTTGTCCTGCTCATTGCGCTGACCTACACCATCCGGCTGTTCTATGTGCAGGTCATTGACGACAGATACAAACTGGATGCGCGAAATCAGGCTTTCCGGTATGTAACCGATTACCCTCCGCGCGGATTCGTTTATGACAGAAACGGAAAACTGCTTGTTTATAACCAGATCGCCTATGATCTGATGGTTACTCCCAAACAGGCCAAGAACATTGATACTGTCCTGTTCTGCAAATTGCTTGGTATCACTCAGGATTCCTACATCCGGAAAATGAAGATTGCCAAATCGGCTCCCAATTCTCCGATAAAGGCTTCCATCTTCGAAAAGCAGATGACTGCCGAAACCTATGCAGCGCTTCAGGAAAAGCTGTACAAATTCAAAGGATTCTTTGTTCAGACCCGAACCATCCGGAAATATCCCGACCGCATCGGAGCCCACCTGCTGGGTTATATCGGTGAGGTAGACAAAGACATCACCGAAAAAAATCCCTACTACCACGACGGCGATTACATCGGCGTGAACGGCATTGAAAAGACTTATGAGGAATACCTCCGAGGAAAAAAAGGAACCCGCATCGTCATGGTGGATGTCCACAATGCCACCAAAGGAAGTTTCCAAAACGGCAAGTATGATACCGCCTCCATACCCGGTCAATACCTAACCACCGGTCTGGATGAAGAAATCCAGGCCCTGGGCGAACAGCTCATGGTCAATAAACGCGGAGGGATTGTGGCCATCGACCCCACCACCGGAGAAATCATCTGTGCCATTTCAAGTCCCACGTATGATCCCAACCTGCTTGTGGGCCGCGAACGTTCGCACAATTACGGAATGCTTTTCAGCGATACGGTTGGTGTTCCACTTTACAACCGGGCCCTGATGGGCTATTATCCTCCGGGATCGACCTTCAAGCTGATCAACGGATTGATCGGGCAGCAGGAGCATGTTTTGTTTCCCGAAACCCGCTATCCCTGTGCCCGCGGATATCCGGTGATGGGCGGAAAACCCGGCTGCCATGCGCATGCCTCGCCTCTGGATCTTCAGCAGGCCGTTACCCAGAGCTGCAATTCTTATTTCTGTTTCACCTTCAGAAGCATCATCGACCAGAAAAAATTCAGCACCACCGAAGAAGGCTACAGGATCTGGAGAAACTATGTCTTGTCTTTCGGTATCGGAAGAAAGATAAACTCGGATCTGCCTCATGAGCTCAAAGGCATGGTTCCCACACCCGAATATTACGACAAGTATTTCGGTCACGGCCAGTGGAAATCATCGACGATCGTATCTTTGTCCATCGGGCAGGGCGAACTGCTCATCACCCCGCTGCAGATGGCCAATATCATGTGCATCATGGCCAACCGGGGCTATTATTATGTTCCGCATATCCTTCGTTCCGTTGGCGAGAAAAAACAGATTGTGCATGACTGGAGTCAGAAGAATTACACGCTGATCGAGAAAAAATATTTCGACATCATGGTCGATGGCATGGAGCAGGTTGTGCAGGCGGGTACAGGCCGCATAGCCAAATACGATGACACGACACACATCTGCGGAAAAACAGGAACGGCTCAGAACCCACATGGCGAAAACCACTCTGTATTTGTTGCTTTTGCACCGAAGGATCATCCCAAAATAGCCATTGCCGTGGTGGTGGAAAATGCGGGATATGGCGCTGAAGTGGCAGCTCCGATAGCGAGTCTGCTCATCGAAAAATACCTGACGCGAAAAATAAAACGTGCCGATCTGGAAAAGAAGATGATCGAGAAAGACATCATTCACGGCGCATACAAAATACGAAAAGAACGCAAAAATTGAGACGCCCCGAAACAACCAGCATTTTCAGCAACATCGACTGGATCACGGTCCTTGTCTTTCTTGGCATGCTTGCCTTGGGCTGGGGCAATATCTATTCGGCCGTATACGACGAGGATCATCCGGTTATTCTGGACATGACCCAGAAATACGGGAAACAATTGCTCTGGATCGGGGGAGCCCTGTTGATCGCGTTTATCATCCTCATCATTGATGCCGAGTTTCACCCCACCTTTGCCTGGATCATTTACGGTGTAAGCATGGTCTCGCTCATTGCCGTGCGCTTTCTGGGACGGGAAGTGGCCGGGTCGAAATCCTGGTTCCGTTTTGGAGACTTCGGCGTACAGCCCGCAGAATTTGCCAAATTCGCCGTTTGCCTGGCCCTGGCCAAATACCTCAGCGACATCAATATCAAAATGTCGGATATGAAAACCCGGTTGAGGGCATTTGGCATTATCCTGCTTCCCACCTTGCTTATCTTTCTTGAAAAAGAAACGGGCTGCGCCATTATCCTGCTGATTCTGATCCTGGTCTTGTACCGCGAAGGATTGCCCGGTTATCTGTTGCTGCTGTCTCTGGCCATGGCTTTCCTCTTTTTTGTGGCCGTTGTTTTTCCTCCCCTGAGGCTGGTTTATTTTTGCGCCAGCCTGGCTTTGCTCATCTTTTTTTTAGCAAAAAAGAAATTGCGGAATTTCATTTTCATTGGCGCAGGTCTTGTTCTTGCCACCGGCATTATCTTCGGCGCCAAACCGGCTTTCGAGCATTTTCCGGAACACCAGAAAAAACGGATCAACGTTTTTCTGGGTATTGAAACCGACAAAAAAGACAAGGCCTGGAACGAAAATGAAAGCATCATCGCCATCGGTTCGGGTGGGTTTTCCGGCAAAGGCTATCTGCAGGGCACACAAACCAAGTACGATTTTGTACCCGCAGCCGAAACCGATTTTATTTTCTGTACAGTTGGCGAAGAATGGGGCTTTCTGGGCAGCACCTTCATCGTTTGTCTTTTTGCTTTTCTCATTATCCGAATCATTCTTCTGGCCGAGCGGCAACGTTCCTCCTTTAGCCGCATTTATGGCTATGGCGTGGCTTCTATTTTGCTTTTCCATGTATTGGTCAATATCGGCATGACCATTCGTCTGGTACCCGTTATCGGAATCCCCCTGCCCTTTTTCAGCTATGGAGGATCCAGTCTTTGGGCTTTCACCATTTTGCTGTTTATTTTCATCAAGCTGGATTCACAGCGGTTGATGATTCTGCGGTAAAAGTTCTTTTCCGTACCTGGAATTGTTTTTCGAAAATATTTAAGACGGTGACAATCTTGGGTTCAAATGAATTTTATGTTTTACTTTTTGCTTGCCCAAAAAGTAAAGCAAAAAAGGCCCCACGCATACCAACCTCAGAGCGGATGTGCCGCACAGGCCAACGCCGCCAGCCATCCGCTCTGAGGTTCGCACTATGCGTGGACGTCCCCTCACACACGGCGAGTCTTCGGCACAGGAGTATATTAAAGATTTTTAGTGCCCGGTCTTCCGAAAGCTTTTGGTTTTTTTTTCGTTGCCGATATTATCGGTATGGCCCCTGATTTCAATGAGCGGGGTTTGGATTGTTTGGGTTCTGCAACCAATTTATCGAGTGCACCCGAGGAGTTTTTTGACAAGAATGAATTTTATGTTTTACTTTTTGCTTGCCCAAAAAGTAAAGCAAAAAAGGCCCCACGCATACCAACCTCAGAGCGGATTTGCCGCACAGGCCAACGCCGCCAGCCATCCGCTCTGAGGTTCGCACTATGCGTGGGCGTCCCCTCACAACAGGAGAGTCGATAAATTCGTTTCAGAGAGTTACCTGCATTTATTTATCGATCATTAGTCCCAAACAAGCAAATCAGTATTGACTGGTTCAGCGTTTCCCAAACTCTGACTTTGGGGGTAAAACACTTCATTACATTTACTTTAAACATAACAATAAGACCAAAATCGTCCTTCTTTCAAAACAAATTGAAAACCAGCATTTGAGTCTGGCCTTTTTTAAGAAATAGATCCATTCTCAGATTTTTTTGACATTAATCCATCCTAATTTACCAGTTAACCGTTTCCTGTATTTTTTGTACTTTAGCCATCCGCCAATTGGGCTGAAATTTGATTATCAGGCTATTCCGGCTTATTACAGACAAGGATTTCCATACAATTCAATGCAAAATAGTATTCATTCATTATTTCAAGATTGATGAAGGTAGCGGTAATCGGAGCCGGTCCGGCGGGCATGACAGCCGCACACGAGCTTGCAAAACACATTTCCACAGTGGATGTTTATGAAGCCGGCGATTCTGTTGGCGGACTGGCCAAATCCATTGAACTGTGGGGACAAACTGTAGACATCGGTCCGCACCGTTTTTTCAGCAGCGACCGGCGGGTCAACGAAGCCTGGCTGGAAGTGGTGGGACAGGATTATGAAATGGTCGACCGTCTTACCCGCATTTATTACAAGAACCGTTTTTTTCATTATCCGCTCAAACCTTTTGATGCACTGAAGAACCTGGGGCTCTGGGAAGCCACCAAATGCATGACCAGTTTCTTCACCGAAAAAATCATTCCCACCAAACAGGACAATTCGTTCGAAACCTGGGTGACCAGCCGCTTTGGCAAGCGTCTCTACCAGATCTTTTTCAAAACATACAGCGAAAAACTGTGGGGCATCAGCTGCAAAGAACTCGATGCCGACTTTGCCGCACAACGCATTAAAAAACTTTCGCTCTGGGAAGCCATCAAGAATGGTTTTCTGGGCGGAAAAGGAAACAAACACAAAACCCTTGTGGATCAGTTTGCCTATCCCGTTGGCGGAACCGGAATGGTGTACAAGCGCATGGAAGAAGCTGTCCGCAAGAAAGGCGGCCATGTTTTTCTGAACACCCCCGTCGAACGCATCATCACCGAAAACGGGAAAGTGAAAGGCCTGCAGCTCAAAGATGGCACCATCCGCGAATACGATTACATCGTTTCGTCCATGCCCATGACACTCATGGTGAGCCGTCTGCCTGATGTTCCGCAGCACATCCTTGACCTGAATAAAAAACTGAAATTCAGAAACACCATCATCGTTTATCTGAATGTTGAAGAAAAAAATCTTTTCCCCGACAACTGGATCTACGTGCACAGTTCCGAAATGCTTACAGGACGCATCACCAACTTCAGAAACTGGGTACCCGAACTTTACGGCAAACACGAAAGCACGATCATGGCCCTGGAATACTGGTGTTATGACCAGGACGACATCTGGACCTGGACAGAAGAAAAACTCATTGCCCTGGGCACCAAGGAGCTTGAATCAACGGGACTGATTTCGAAAGGAAAAATTTCTGCAGGCAAAATATACCGCATCCCCCGCTGTTACCCCGTTTATGACAACGGTTACAAAGACAATCTCAAACCTGTTGAAAATTACCTCAGCTCCATCGAAAACCTCTTGGTGATAGGCCGCTACGGCGCCTTTAAATACAACAACCAGGATCATTCCATACTCATGGGACTCATGGCTGCCGAAAACATCATCAAGGGCACCAAACACAACCTCTGGGATATCAATACCGATTACGACAGCTACCAGGAAGAATCGGTCATTACCAAGACCGGTTTGGAACGGACTATTGCCTGAGAGCCGTTTAGAATTTAGTTTTATACTGATTTTGGGGTGACGCTGAAGCATCCCCGCGAAAAGCTGGATTACTTCAGCGTCGGGCTTTTCCGAAGGTACCACTTTGCGGCAGCATTCGCTTTTCCGCCAAAAAAGCGGAAAGTGCTCAGACAATGCCCCTCTATCCCTCACCCAGGAAAAAACACAAATGACCGCCTAAACCAGGCCCAAATCAAAGTCCGGCGGCCGTCGTACCTCTCATTTTCAAACAAGTCTGAGGTCGGATTTCCGAATTGAAACATTCAAACTTTTCTCTTCGCCCCACCAGATGCCTTCCAACTTTTTGCGTGAGGGAAGCCTTAAGC
>PLXK01000199.1 GCA_003151415.1 Bacteroidota bacterium | reverse complement strand
TGGATTTCCAAAGCCTGTTGGTTGTACCGCTTGCCATGGCATTCCTCGCAGGTTATGTAAACATCCGGCAAGAAATTCATTTCAATGGTGCGCAGACCGGCTCCCTGACATGTTTCGCATCTGCCGCCTTTTACATTGAAAGAAAACCGGCCCGGTTTGTACCCGCGGATTTTGGCTTCAGGCAAGGCGGAAAACAGCGTGCGTATGTCGCTGAATACCCCCGTGTACGTGGAAGGATTGGAGCGGGTGGTGCGGCCAATCGGAGACTGATCTATTTCAATGACCTTGTCCACACCGCCAAGGCCTTCGATTGATCGGTAGGGCAGAGGTTTTTTTCCGGTACGGTAAAATGTTTTACTCAGTATCGGATAAAGCGTTTCGTTGATCAGGGAAGATTTTCCGCTGCCCGAAACACCGGTAACACAAATAAATTTGCCCAAGGGGAATTCAACAGTGACCTCGTGCAGATTATGTCCTCTGGCCCCTTTGAGAATAATTGATTTCCCATTGCCTGCACGTCTTTTTTCAGGAACCGGGATTTTCCGTATGCCCATGATGTAATCGGCAGTGAGTGATCCGGAGACTTTAAGGGCGTCCGGACTGCCTTCGGCTACCAGCTCTCCGCCATGAATTCCGGCAAAAGGGCCAATATCCAGAACATGATCGGCGGATAAAATCATTTCCTTGTCGTGTTCCACAACAATAACCGAATTGCCAATATCCCGCAAATGGCGTAGAGCCTTAATCAGCCGCATGTTGTCGCGTTGATGAAGCCCTATGCTGGGTTCATCGAGAATATAAAGAACGCCGACAAGCTGAGATCCGATTTGAGTGGCGAGCCTGATGCGTTGGGCTTCTCCGCCGGAAAGTGAGCGGGCGCTCCGGTCTATGGTCAGGTAGGTCAGCCCCACGTCAATCAAAAACTGGATGCGCGATCTGATTTCCTTGAACACCTCTGCCGCGATACGGTTTTGTTTTTCATTCAGGCGGAGTTCAATATCCAGAAACCAGACCCGGAGTTCGACAATATCCATCTGCGACAATTCCGAAATGTTTTTGCCGTCTATCCTGAAATAGAGCGCTTCCTTCCGGAGTCTCGTACCATTGCACTTCGGGCACACGCTTTCATTCATGAATTCGGCGGCCCATTTGCTGATGGCGGCAGTTGTCCCTTCTTCCCCCTGTCTGGAAATGAAATTCACCACACCTTCAAATGAAACCGAATAACTTGTGGAGTTGCTGTGGGCGTCGGTTTTCACTTTCAGAACTTCGTCTGTTCCGTAGAGAATCATATTCAGTCCTTCTTCGGGAATGTCTTTGATGGGGTCGCTTACAGAAAAACCGTGGCGGTCGGCGATGGCGTCGATATGACGGAAGATGAAAGAATTGTGGTATTCGCCCAGAGGAACAATGCCCCCCTGTTTGATGCTCTTTGCAGAATTGGGAATGATTTTGCTCACATCGATCTGCAGAATATGTCCCAGGCCGTTGCATTTGTGACAGGCACCGTAAGGTGAATTGAACGAAAAAAGATTCGGTGAAGGCTCATCATAGGAAACACCGGAAGTGGGACACATCAGATGCCTGCTGAAATGCCTAATTTCATTTGTTTGCGGATCCATGACCATCAGGTTCCCTTTGCCGTGTTTCATGGCCAGAAGAACGGATTCGGAAATGCGCTGGCGGCTTGCTGCGTTTACTTCCAGACGATCAATGACCATTTCAATGTCGTGTGTTTTGTATCGGTCAACCTGCATACGCACATGCGTGGTGAGGTCTTTTATTTCTCCGTCAACGCGGGCGCGGAGAAACCCAAGCCGTTTGATTTGTTCAAACAGTTCACGGTAATGGCCTTTGCGCCCTCTGACTATGGGAGCCAGAATCACTATTTTTTTTGCATTGAAATTTTCAAGAATCAGGCTCAGGATCTGCTCATCCGAATAGCGCACCATTTTTTCATCCGTGACATAGGAATAAGCATCCGATGCCCGGGCATACAGCAATCTCAGGAAATCATAAATTTCTGTAATTGTTCCAACGGTGGATCTGGGGTTCTTGTTGACTGTTTTTTGCTCAATGGAAATCACGGGACTGAGTCCGGTGATTTTGTCCACATCCGGACGTTCCATTTCACCCAGAAACTGGCGCGCATAGGAAGAAAAGGTTTCAATGTATCTTCTCTGGCCTTCTGCATAAATCGTGTCAAATGCAAGTGAAGACTTCCCGCTTCCGCTGAGTCCGGTAATAACCACCAGTTTATTCCGGGGTATACTTACTGAAAGATTTTTCAGGTTGTGAACACGCGAAGCGATGACTTCAAGCATTTCGGGTTCTGTGACTACATTTTCAGGAATGATCGGGCTGGCTGTTTTCATTGATTCTTCCTTGGGATAATAAGTTCCTGCCCTGCTGTTATTTCATCTTTTGCGCCAAGGTGATTCCACTTCCGCAGAAGATCTTCCTGTACATTGTATTGTTTGGCTATTTCTGTCAGGTTTTCATGGTCTTTAACCAAATGAGTGAAGTTTCGGTTAAGGCTGTCCAGCGCTATTTCGGTGGATGTTATAAACCGGGAGGTGTCAGTTGTGGCGCTTACCTGCTGTTCGGTTTCATCTTCAGGGTAAATCTTCGCCCCTTTTCTGAGCAAGAGCAGATTGTACGTTTTTTTCTCCACGTTCGGCAATGTGGTTTTTCTAAGCCAGGGATTTAACATTTTCAAGGTCTTGTAGGTTATACCCTGCCTGATGGCAAAATCGGCAAGATCTGAAATGGCCGAATCCACGCGGATGGAATAGGTTGGCAAGGCCGGATACAAATCTTTTTGCCGCAGTTCAAAGCCATATGTTTTGGGCCGGGTGAGTATATCTTTCACTGCCAGAATCCGGAATACGTAGCGCGAAGTTTCATCATTCAAAAACAGGTCATAGTAATTCGAAGTTTTTTGCTTCTCGAGCTGTTTGTCTATACCTCCCATACCCAGATTGTAGGAAGCGGCAACCAGAGTCCAGTTGTGGTATTTTTCATAGGCTTCCTTGAAAAAACGGCAGGCCGCTTCGGTTGATTTTTCGACGTTGTACCGTTCATCCACTTCGTCGGTGATTTCCAGTCCGTAATTTCTGGCCGTGGGCTCAACCAGTTGCCAGAAACCCGTGGCGCCAGCCGGCGAAACCACATTTGTGAATCCGCTTTCTACAACGGCGATGTATTTGAAATCATCGGGAATGTGGTTGCGTTTGAGAATGGGCTGAATCACCGGGAACCAACGGTTACAGCGTTTGAAAAACAGCAACGTTTGCGATTGCCAGTAGGTATTGACAAGCAATTCCTTCTCCAGGCTTTCCCGAATCGCATAATCCGAAACAGGGACAGGCTCTCCGCAAAATTCAGGAGTTTTAGGAATGGTAATGCCAAAGATTTTATAGTTTGAGTTGAAATAGTTCTTGTAGGCATTGTCGGATATCGAATCGGATACCGAGAAGTTGAACAGCCTGATGATAAGAAGAAGAACGACAAGTCCGCAAAAAGAAAGAATGTGCTTTTTGAAACGCATGATAAATTTAACTGGATTTCGAATGAGCTCTTTCATTTTGCAGGGCTGAATTTTTTTGTGACGTAAAAAAAGCTTCCCAGAAGAGTCAGGAAATAAACCGAAAACAAAACAATGTGCAAAATTCCCCAATTGGGGATAAAGGCCGTAATGAGCAGACTGAGCGCCGCCGAAACAAAGCCAACAAGGGCAAAGCAGATGGTGACTTGCCGTTCACTGAATCCCATGTAAACCAGATGGTGGGTGGTGTGATCCTTGCCTCCTATAAAAGGAGACTGGCCTTTTGCAACCCGGTTGACAATCACAATGGATGTATCGATCACCGGCATGATGAAGATCAAAAGGGCAACGAACAATTGCTTGGAATGAATCTGATGAAGATTCAGATCGGGTGGATTCCAGAAACAATTGATGCCTACAGCTGCCAGAAAAACACCGAGAAACTGGCTGCCCGTATCTCCCATGAAAAGTTTGGATGGGTTCCAGTTGTAATACAAAAAACCACACAAGGCTGCCAGCACTCCGAGCATGATCAGGAAATAGACATTCATGTATTCATCGCGCAAATACGCAAAGAGAATGGCAAAAACCAATACATTGATGGAAATCACCGTTGTGATACCGTCCATGTTATCCAGCATATTGATCGAATTCATCATGCCCACCACCCAGAACAGGGTCAGGATATAATTGGCGCTGTTGTCTGTGAATATATTGATGAAGGTTCCGGAGGCAATCAAAATCAGACCGCAGGTAATTTGAGCACACAGTTTGAGCAGGGGTTTGGTGTTGTAGGCGTCATCGGCAAGGCCCATGATAAAGGCCAGGGAACAGGATGCAAGCAATCCGAGAAGTTGTTTGTTCATGAGCGGCTGGCTCTGCGGAAAAAAAACGGTATAGCTGGCCACGGAAAGCAGAAAAAGCATGTAAAAACTGATGCCTCCCACGGAAGGTTTATACTGGTTATTCCAGCGGATGGTCTCGCCAACGGGGGTGCGAATTCCCAAGGTTTTTGAAAAGCGCAGCAAGACCCCGTTAAGCACTAAGGCAAAACAAGTTACGGATAAAAAGTAGCCCAGAAATACAGCCAGCAAATAACTGTTCATGTGATTCAGGAAATAGCTGGCAAAGGTACGAAATCAGGGCATCTAAAACAAGCTGGTGTAAGTGTTGAAGGCTTTGGCCTGCATATCCTTTTCTGAAAGTACAGGATTGGCTGTGTTCCAGTTGATTGCAAGGTCGGGATCGTTCCACAAAAGGCTGTCTTCACTGGCTTTGTTATAGCCATGGGAGCATTTGTAGCTGAAAATGGTGTGATCCTGCAGGGTCAGAAATCCATGGGCGAATCCCTCTGGAATGAAGAGCATGAGCTTGTTTGTCTCGCTGAGTTCGATGGCAAAATGCTGTCCGTAGGTAGGGGAGTTGCGGCGGATGTCTACGGCCACATCAAGCACGGCTCCGATAATGGCCCGTACCAGTTTGGCCTGGGCATGGGGCTTGTTCTGAAAGTGCAATCCTCTCAACACGTTTTTTTGAGAAAGCGATTGGTTGTCCTGAACAAAATCGGTGGTGATCCCCTTGCTGAAAAAAGAAGATTTGTTCCAGGATTCGTAAAAATAACCTCGTCCATCTTCAAATACTTTCGGTTTGACAACCAGCAGGCCCTCAATGGGGGTTTGTATTACTTCCATAGTTTACTTTTTATTTCGCTGGCTCTTTTTGAGATCGGCCCGCTCGTCATAGTATCCATAACTGCTTCCATACCCGTATCCATAGCCATATCCATATCCATAGTTGTAACCGTAACCCTTTTTCTCGATGTCAACCCCATTGAGAATAACCGAAAGTCTTTTGATGCCGCTTTCGTTCAACAGACGGTCGACATTTTGAATAAACGATCGTTTGGAGTATTCCGCCCTGAAAATGTAAATCGGGTAATCGGCCCTGCGCATGAGATCGATGCCATCGGTTACCAGTCCCACGGGAGGGTTATCGATGATGATCATGTCGTATTTCGTTTTCAGATAGTCAATGACTTCATACATCTTGTTGGAAAGCATCAGCTCGGATGGATTCGGAGGTATGGGACCAGAAGTAATGAAATCCATGTTTTCAAGCTGACTGTTTTGTATGCAATCTTCAATGGTATCTCTTCCGATGAGGATGGTACTCATTCCTTTCAGGTTCGATACTTCAAGACCCAGGTGAATTTTGGGTTTCCTCAAATCCAGATCCAGGATAATGACGCGTTTGCCCGAATACGCAATGATACCGGCCAGATTCAGGGCCACAAATGTTTTCCCTTCACCCGAAATGGTGGAGGTCACGGTCATGACCTTGGGACCGTTTTCATCGGCAATGAAATGCATGTTTGACCGGATGGAACGAAAGGCCTCAGCGATGAGTGATTTCGGATTTTTATCGACCAGCAACTGGGAAATCGGAATGTCTTTTTTGTATTTGGGAACAATACCCAGAATGGATATTCCGGCTCCCGTATGCCGGGTGATTTCATTCAGAGAACTGATTTTGTCGTGCAGCAGATAGCGCATCAGAACGAGCACCAGACTGAGAAGCAGTGAGGTGAATCCGGCTATTGTGAAAGACGTTCTTGGAGTTGGAAAGACAGGACTCTTGGGAGCAGTTGCTCTTTCAAGGATAAGGTGTTGGGAAATGAAACCTGCTTTGGAAATCTGATATTCCGTTTTTTTCTCAAGCAAAAGGGTGTAAAATTTTTCATTGATTTCATACAGGCGTTGCAGCCGGGATAACTCCACTTCGGCTCCCGGATCGGTCTTGAATTTTTCTTCACTTTCGGCCGTCACCTTGTTGATATTCTCAATCCGCGCATCCAGCTTGTCCTTTACGGCGGTTATGCTTTCAAGAAGCATATTCTTCTGGATATTGATTTGGTAGTCGTACGCTTTGATAGACTGGTTTTCGACCTTGTTCTGGAAAAGAGCTTCTTCCCGGTCCAATATCAATTTATACAGGGAAGATACCTGGTTGGTAAGTGAACTGAGTTGTTCTGATCCGGCGAGCATGGACAGCAGGGAACTGACGTTGGGCTTTTTTTCACTCTCCACTTTTTTACCGATTTCAGTGAGCACATTCTTCTCCATTTGAGTACGGATGAGGTCATCTTCCAGGGCGTTGAGCCTGATCATGCTGGCGTTGGAGAGTTCGGTGTTCGTGAAAACCCGGTGCACCCTTTTGAATTCTTCGAGCGATCCTTCCGAATTCTTAAGCCGGTTGAATACGGCGTCAAGCTGGGTGTCTATAAATTCCAACACATTTTTTGCGCTTTCGCTTCTGCGTTCCACATCATAGGCAATGAATTCGGAGCTCATGGAGCGCACAATGTCGGCCGCTTTGGTGGGATTGTTGTCGCGGAAAACGATTTTCACGGTTTTTGCAGCTTCGCTCATTACCGCCACGTTTAACCTCGGAAGATAAGCCGAGGCCAGGCTTTCAAGGTCATTGATCACAAAATAGAACTGGTTCTTTTTTACAGTCGATTCTCCCGTCCAGCTTTTGTCTATGAATGTGATCCGAAGATCGGCCTGTGGGAGATCTTTGATCCATTCTCCTTCGGTAAAATTCTTGACATACGATTTGCCTGCCAGGGTATAAGAAAGCTTTCCGGTGTTTGCCGTTTTTTTTGTGATGTAAATTTTGATGCCCTGTATATCACCTGTCTTTAATTTTTTTTCCACGCCGTAGGGCGACTCCTTGTAATGTTCATTGCTCTTGAAGGTGCCGTCTTCGAAATAACTGACCTCCAGGGGAAGTGTGGAAAGAACCCTTTTGAGAAAGACCTGGGAACGGATCAGTTCGATATCGGCTGCAAGTGCATCCGCACCTTCGGCGTCGTAATTCTTTACGTCAAGTACCTTGTTGGCGTTGTTGCTGCTATTTATCTGCAGGGTGGTGCCCGATTCAAAAACCTGCGGTGTGTACCGGATATAAAGAAAGGCAATTGAAAAAGAAAGCGAGAAAAACAGGATAATCCAGATCAGGGATTTTCCCGCCAGGGAGATAAATAGGGCAGGCTCAAATTCATTACTGAAATTCGTGAGTCTTTCCTTATATCTTTCAAAACTATCAGCCGAATTTGCCGCAATGTCTGACTGGATCATACAGGTTGCATGTTATTTCTTGGTCTGTAAGACGATGGCGTAGACCAGGAAAATGCTCGAAAATAATGTGAGTGCCGGAGTCAGTTCTTTTATCAGTTCTGAACTTAGCCTGATCCGTGATTCGACATAAATAATGTCATTGGCCTGAACAACCATGTTGGCCTGGGCAACACCCTCTATCCGGCTCAAATCAATGAGATAAACCGTTGGCTTCTGAGGGTCCCCCCGAATGACCTTGATCTTGTATGCTTTTGCATATTCGGGAAGGCCTCCGGCAAGAGCAATGGCCTCGATCAGGGTGGTGTTGTTGTTACCAATGGTAAGCACCTTGGCCACACCGCCTGATCCGGGAAACACAATGACACGCTTATTTGTTACACGGATGAGAACAAAAGGTTTGACATAAAACTGAGTGTACTTGCCTTCCAGCATGAGTTCCGCTTCCCGGATGGTGAATCCGGCAACTTTGATACTCCCCAGCACCGGAAGTTTTACGGTGCCGTCAATTTCAACAAAATAAGGTAAGATCGAACTCTGATTGACAATGCTTGTCCCGCTGATGGAGGTCAGATCGATGAGTTTAAATCCGTCGTTCGAATAGAGCCTGAATTCAATGATGTCGTTCGGTGCAATGCGCGATTCCTTGATGGAAGCCGAATCTTTCACTGGCGAATAGACATAGTTTTTGGGCGTTTTTAACATGATGTCCGGCCGGAGAAAGCTGCAACCCGAAGACAATAGAATGACCGCAAATAGAAAAATGTACAGGTGCTTCATAAAAGGCTTGTTATAGCTTGGATACAGAAAGCAAATGTACTAAATTTATCTAAGCTTCATAGCTTCGTTTTCAAGCAGTTGCCTGTACAGTTTTTTCATGTCTTCCACCAGCCGGGTATAATGAAATTCCGACTTCACAAACTCCCATCCCAAAGCGCTCATGGAATGTCTCAATTCATTATTTTCAACAAGTTCGAGCATGTTTTTGGAAAAAGACAGGTCGTCCCCCGCTTGGGACAGAAGGGCTGTTTTGCCCGGAAGCAGCACATTGGCGATTCCTCCGGTATCTGTTGTCACGATAGGTTTTCCTGCAGCCTGCGCTTCGATCAGGCTCACCGGGGTTCCCTCATTGAATGAGCTAAGGGCGATGATGTCGGCGCCCGCGCAGGCCCAGTCTGCATCGTGGATCCAGGAAGTAAAATTGACGGTGAGCCCGGTTCGACGGTCTTTTCCATCGGTAAATTCAAGTCCCATTTCAGTAGCCATCGCTTCGATGTGCGATCGTTCCTCTCCATCACCAACAATAAATGCTCTGATCCGTTTTTTACTGTTCTTTGTCACGTAGCGTATCGCTTCCAGAAAAAGACGGTGATTTTTTACGGCTACGAGTCTTCCGATAATCATAATGACAAGTTCATCCTCATCGAGCCTGTAGGTGCGCCGAAAATCAGCTCTCTTTTCTTCCTTGTTGTTCCTGAATCTTTCCAGATCAAAGCCAAGCGGAATGATTTCAATTTTGTTTGCCGGACAGATGCGGTGCACAAGCGAAAGCTCTTCTTTCTGTTTGGCGCTGATGGCAATGATGCGGGTGCTTTTTGCCGCCAGGTAACGCTCAATATTTTTATACAACAAGGTTTTCGCTGTTCCAAAATAAGAGTGGAAAACGTGTCCGTGAAAAGTATGGAGAATGACAGGAACCTTACAGGCACTGGCTGCCAGTCGCCCCAATGTTCCTGCTTTGGAGGCGTGGGTATGCACAATGTCCGGACGAAAGTCAAGGATGATTTCTCTTATTTTCAGATACGCCTTTCTATCTTCCCGGAGGTTGACTGACCTTTTCATCTCCGGAATAATCAGCGGAGTAAGTCCCAGATTTTTCAGAATGTGTTCGGAACTGTCTTCGGTATCATCTTTTGTCCCGCCCACCAGTATGGTTTCGAATTCGGGGGCCATGTAGTGACTCAGATAGGCAACATTGTAGGTTGGCCCTCCGAGGTTAAAACGATTGATGATTCTTAAAACTTTCGGCATTTTAGGGTGCAATGGATTTGTGTTTATACATATTTCCTCCACCAGTATTGAAATACAACCAATGCCCAGATCCGCGCCACCGAATCCTCCGGGTTGGCCGAGAGCATTTTTTGTTTCAGTTTATTCACTTCGTCCGCTTTGAAAATATGCTGTTCTTTGATAAAGGCATCGCTCAGCAGTTCATCAAAAATCAGGCTTTTCAGATCTGTACGAAACCAATCGAGCAAAGGCACTTCAAAACCTTGTTTTTTTCTGGCAAGGATTTCGGCTGGCAAGATGTTGCCATAGGCATCCTTTAAAATTTTCTTTCTCGCCTGTTTGTTAATTTTATATTCTTCCGGCAATGAAAATACGTAATCCACCAAACGGTAATCCAGAAAAGGACTGCGCAGTTCAAGGCCATTTGCCATGCTCATCAGGTCTGTTTTTACAAGCATGTCGTTCTGCAGCACCAGATTGAAATCGCATTTCAGCAATGAGTTAAATCCCGGACCCAGTTCTTTCAGGAGCTCCGACCGGCGTGCCTGGACAGTTTTGTCTTCGCCCGAACCGAGCAGCAGATCGTTCACCTGATTGCTGTCTGCAAAGCCTGCCCAACGCCAATAACGATCGGACTCACTCATGCCCATTCCCTCACTGAATTTGCTGAATTGACGGATCTTATTGCCCAAGCTTCCGTTGCGTGATTTTGGAAGCAGGTTCCAAAGGACTTTTCCGGCCTGAAGGCTCCTTTCCGCGACCCCTTTGTTTCTCATTCTGTATTCTGCCGCATGCTTGTTGTAGCCGCTGAAAAGTTCGTCCGCGCCGTCACCGGTAAGGGCCACCGTTACTTGCTTCCGGGTGCGTTCACTTAGAATGTAAACGAGCAATGCAGAGGAATCGGCAAAGGGTTCATCCAGGTAATCCAAAACCGAATGCAGGCTTTCAAACAATTCTTCATTTCTCAGAGAAAAGACAGTATGGTCGGTTTTGAATTTTTTGGCAACCTGTGTGGCATACCGGGTTTCATCAAAATAAGGCTGGTCCGGGAAGCCGATAGAGAAAGTTTTCAGATGAGCGGTGTGCATGGAAGCAATTGCCGTAACAATGGAAGAGTCGATACCTCCGCTGAGGAAGGCTCCCAGTGGTACATCGGCAATCATTCGTTTCTGAACGGCATCCTCAAGCAGACTTCTTACCTGATCTTTGGCTGCTTCGTACCTGGGCTTGGGCACGAGCTCTGCAGATGAAATTTCGTAATACCTGTGCAGGCTCATCCCTCCCTTTGCAACTCTGATATAGTGTCCGGGCTCCAGTTTTTTTACATTTTTGAAAATGGAATGGGGGGCTGGAATATAGTTCAGCTGCAAATAGATACTCAATGAGGCTTTGTCAATTTCTTTTGCAATGCCATAAGCGAGAAGCGACTTCATTTCAGAAGCAAACGCAAATTTTTCGGCGTCAAAGCTATAAAGAAGCGGTTTTACACCATACCTGTCTCTTGCCAGAAAAAGGCTTTTTTCTTCGCTGTCATAAACGGCAAATGCAAAGAATCCGTTTATTTTTGAAAAACACAATTCCTTTTCACGGATCCAGAGTTGAAGAAGAACCTCGGTGTCACTTTCAGAACGGAAAGAAACACCCTTTGCTTCAAGATACTTGCGGTGTTCGCGGTAATTGAAAAATTCCCCGTTAAGAACAAGTGTGTATCGTCCGGAAGGATCCGTGAAGGGTTGTCCACCGGCCTTGCTCGTGTCAATGATGCTCAGTCTGCGGTGTCCAAGAGCTGTATTGTCCTGCGTAAAAATGCCCTCATCATCGGGCCCCCGCTGTTTAAGCAGCACAGTTGCATCCTTAACCCGTTCGAGCTGGTTTCTGCACTTTTCTGAAAAAATCTGGATGCCGGTGATACCGCACATATGCTGGTTCTTAGTCGGTTTTAGTCCCTTTTGCCGGATTTTCAAACTGGAAAATCGGCAGCTTAGGTTGGTTCGCTTGTGGTGTTCCCGGGAGGTTCCGTTTATTTGACTGCTATGACAGAGATCTCCACATTTACATCCAGCGGCAGACGGGATACCTGCACCGTTTCTCTGGCCGGGTAATCGCCATTGAAGAATGAGCCGTATGTTTCATTCATCTTGCTGAACTCATTCATGTCTTTCATGAAAATCGTTGTTTTTACGATATGACCGAATGTCATCCCGGCTTCTTCCAGAATGGATTTGATGTTTTCCATGACCTGGGTTGTTTCTGTGCGGATATCCTGAGTCATCATCTCTCCGCTGGCCTTTTTGCCAACCTGTCCGGAAACATAAAGGGTATTGCCCGACAGCACAGCATGATTGTACGGACCGATCGGGGCTGGGGCACTGGGGGAAGTGATGATTTTTTTCATGGTAACAAAATGTTTTAGCCTTGTTGTTGGAAATAGACTCCTTCTGGTATTCAAAACTCACAAACGCAATTTGCAAAAAAACAAGAGAAATTAAAAACAAGCACATTCTCCGCAAGCCAATGAAACAAACGGAAGAAAGTAAAGCTTCCGGTGTTTACAAACCATATTCGCTCAGCAAATAAATCATGGAAGCCATGGTGGCTCCCCCCAGTTCAAGTTCTCTCTGACTGACCCTTGAAAAGTTATCGTTAGCGGTGTGGTGAATGTCAAAATAGCGCTGAGGATCAGGAATGAGCTCCATAAGCGGAACTCCCAGAGGTTTCAGGGGTTCGATGTCCGAGCCTCCGCCGGTTTGACTGAAATCATAAATTCCATATGGCAGAAAAAGGTTTTTCCAGGACAGGATCTTGTTTTTTTGCCGGTCATTCATATCTGTCGAAAAGCCTCTTGGAGAAAATCCTCCACGGTCGCTTTCCATGGCCAGAATATGTTTCTCCTTTGTCAGTCTGACTTGTTCGGCATATTTTTTCCCTCCACGCACTCCGTTTTCTTCATTCATAAACAAAACGGCACGTATCGTTCGTTTAGGCCGGATGCCGGTTGCTTTAAACAGGCGCAGTACTTCCATGCTCTGCACGATTCCCGTACCATCGTCGCTGGCTCCGTCTCCAAGGTCCCAGGAATCCAGGTGACCGCCAACAACGATAATCTCCTCGGGGTGCTCCGAACCTTTTATTTCAGCAATGACGTTGTAGGATCGTTCATCGGCTAATTTTTGACAGTTCTGGCGATACCAGAATTTTAATTTGGGTTCTTCCTTAAGCATCCGGCTCAATAATTCAGCCCCTTTTGTGCTGATTGCGCATGCCGGGATTTTTACAAAATTGCTGTCGTATCGCATACTGCCTGTATGCGGAAAATCATTGATATCGGGTGTGAGCGAACGGCATATGGTTGCAACGGCACCGAACTCTGCTGCCGCTGACGGACCCGCCCAGCGCTGGTCTATGGCGCCGCCGTATCCTTCGAAAGTTGAAATTTTAGTGGGATCGAATGGCCTGTTAAAAAAAACAATCTTTCCCTCAATTCCCTTTCTTCCTATCTTTTTAAGCTCCGCCAGATTCTGAACTTCCACAACTTCGCCCTGAATACCTTTTGCCGGTGTGGCTACAGACCCTCCCAAAGCACAAATGCTGACAGAGATTCGGCCTTTTTTTGCGGTTCGAATATTTGCTTTTTCCTTAGCCCCTCTTATCCAGTGAGGGACCATGCATTCCTGCAGGTAGGCTGTATCCACATGCAGGTCTTTCATTGTTCTTAAGCCAAATTCAACAGCTTTTGCGGCCTGGGGCGATCCCGAAAGCCTTCCNNAATAATCAAGGTTCTTATAGCTCTCTCCATGACTCAATGCTTCCGTATAGAGCTTTCGGATGGCAATTGAATCGTTGCTTTGTGAAAAAACGAATTCAGAAAGCAGAAAAAAGAAAAACAAAAAGGAAATGTGCTTCATTGCGAAAAGATTATACTTTGGATGACGAAGATACAAATTGCATACGATTAAACCCGGTCGGAAAACAAAGAGGATAGGCTATTGATTTGATTTCTAGTGCCGTTCAAGGTATTGAAAGAGCAATCCATTGGAATTGTCATTTTTCAACAGCGGATTTGATTTTGGAGAGTAGGGCAGGTTGAGCGGGTCACAGAGGCCCTGCACAGAAATCAATTGGTATAATCGTACCATTCCCTTTTGCGGCTGAGTTTTAAATCCTGCAGTGCGGCCGATTTTACTTTCAGATCCACACTGTAGCTCTGTCTTGGTCCGAAAGGAACCCAGTTGAGAGAAAGGTCCCAGCAATGCAGATCGCGGTAAACTTTGAGATTGGTATACGAAAAGCCGTGTTTAACCATGTCGTAACCGGAGTCGAAACCGACTTTCCATTTCGGGGTGATGTTGCAATCGCCGTTGAAACGCAGGGTTTGAGTAACGATGCTTGTAATGAGCGCTTTTTGTGCGAAACCGGTCAGGTCGATGGTCGTTAAGTCGGGTTGCCCGCTTTGGCTGTAGCTAAGTACGTAATTCACATTGAGCGACCATTTCAGATTGAAATCGACATAGGCGTTTGGGTTGGAATTGATGTGTTCAAGCTCTTCGGGAGATCCCTTTGAACTTGTTTTGGGTTTTCCGGCCATATTGTCTTTGCTGTGGAAATTCGTGCCGAGCGACAGGCTGGCGTTCGTTATCCGGCCAATCCGGTCGTTGTGGTTGATCTCGAATTTTTCAATGTCCTTTCCGTCAGTTCCCATCAGGTATGGATCGAGTGTTGTACCTGCGCTTACATTGAGTTTGCGTTTAAACAAGGATGTCTGAGCCGAAAGGGCAATCTGGGACCATTTGAAATGATCTGCCGCTGAGTTATAGGCTGAACTGATATTGAAGTTGTCAAGCAGGCTCACTTTTCGGTCAACCGTTGCCGTGTCTCCTTTTGGACGCAGTTTGGCCTCGAGGTTGTTTGCCAGCGACATGTTGATGGCTTTTTGCAATCCCGCCCCGGGACCGGCGAAGATGCCATTCTGAAAGACGGAGTAATTCTGAAAAGTGCCATAGGGCGTGGTTTGCACGTTTTTGTAATAGCCATATTTGGTATCACTGAAGTCGGGACGGTAAACCAGACTGATCTGAGGGGTGATGACGTGATGGATCACTTTTAAGACGCCATGACGGAAAGCGTATGTTCCGTAAAGTTTAGTTGTCAGTGCAAGATTGAGGCTGTAATCAATCGCGTTTCTGACAATCGGTAACGTGTCGGTTCGCACTTTTGCGGTATCCTTGATGGTAGGTGGTGCAATGTATCGTTCGCGGGTAATGCTTGAATACAAATTGTCCTCCAGCAGAACAGAAGGCGTAAGACTGAAAAAATTCAATCCGTTGATGATCCTGCTTTTGGTTTTCAAATGCGAACGCAGCGAGGCGCTGATCGGGATGACCGTATGAAGTCCGCTCTGGAATCTTTGCAAAGCCTGCGGTTTGAAGAGAATGGAGTCTCCGGTGTGGATATGGTTTTGGGCCTGCACGGTTGCGCTCACCCCAATTTTGTCGTACCAGTGCTCGCCGATAGCCTCCTCGCGTTTAAAGGGGCTGATCCTGTTCATAGACAACACAACATCGGGCAGGGAAAGATCAACGGTTTTGGTGATTGTATTTTGGCTGTGACTGAGGTTTGCGCTCAGGTTGAAGGGAGTACCGACAAAAGATTTTCTCCAGGAAATATTCGACTGCAGGGTATTGCTCAGATAGGCGGCAGGGGTGTATGCGTTATAGGTCAGGTAATTGCTGGTCACAATGTTGACATTCGCGCTGAAATTGGAGGAGGGGTTGGCTTTCGAATCCTGGCTGTGCATCCAGGCCAGCCGAAAGTTGTTTTGATCGATTTTCGCGGTGGGTGTTTCGATGATGTTGCGCGCGAAACTCAGGTTGATGTTGCCGTAATACTGATACCTTACCTTATAGCTGCTGATGGCATTGAGGGCATAACTTCCCCTGGAAAAAATATCCCCTTTCAGGGCCAGATCGACATGGTCGCTGATGCCAAAGTAATAACCTCCGCCTCTGAGAAAAAAGCCTTGGTTCTGTGATTCTCCATAAGTTGGGATAATGATGCCGGATGCTCTCCCTCTTTTGTTGGGGAAGAAGCCAAAGGGAAGGGCCAGGGGTGTATTGATTCCCATAATCTGCAGATTAGCGGGCCCGGTAACGATCTTGTCGTTTGTAATCACCTTGAGCATATGTGCATGAATGTCGAAATGCGGTTCATCCAGGGTACAGGTGGAATAACGTCCGTTCTGTATATAATAGACATTGGTGGAGTCTTTCTTCACCGCTTCGCCCAGCACTTTCCCGTCTCCTTCCTGGGTGGTGATTTCGTAAATCTTTCCTTTTTTTGTCTCCGTATTGTAATACATCTCCCTGGCCGTAAAGGTTTTGTCGCCATCTTTGACGGTCGGTTTCCCAATCATGCGTCCGGTACTGTCCATCCGTCCCCGTGCATGGACAATGTGTGTTTTGAAATTAACCTCCAGATAGTCGGCCTTCATGGTGGTGGTTTCATATTCGACGATGGCATCGCCATAGAGATATACTTTTTGGTCGTTCATATCCAGCCGGATGGAATCTTTGGCCGTATAATGTATTTTTGATTTAATAGTATTATCTTCTGTTTTGGCCTGGTTTGTGTCAGGATGGGCTTGGTATAAAGGCAGGAAATTGCGTCCAACGGCCGGGAAAGCGGTTATTAACAGTAAAAAGATGAAAAAATGTCTGAATAAGACTCCCAAATCCTTGCGATTGATGGTATTTTTGTGATTGATTTTGGTTTAACAGGGCCAAAACTAAGTAAAATCCTGTATTTTCCCTTGTAATACTAAATCTTAAACGGTACCTAACAGAACGATAAATCTTGAAAAGCGCTTTTTTACTTCTGCTGGTTTTTCCGGTTTTCTCTTTCCGGCCTGGCTCAATACCAAATATTAAGCCAAGTTCGGGGAAGGTAAGAACTGTGGTCATCGATGCCGGACACGGAGGAAAGGATCCGGGTTGTCATGGCGAACTGTATAAGGAGAAGGATGTGGCTCTGGCAGTGGCTCTTAAACTGGGTAAGTTTATTGAAGAGAATCTGAAGGATGTGAAAGTGATTTTTACACGCAAGACCGATGTGTTTGTTGAACTCAATGAACGTGCCGCTATCGCCAACCGCAACTCAGCCGATCTCTTTATCTGTGTGCATTGCAATTCTGCCTGTGTTTACGACAAGCGGACCCGAAAGGAAACCTGCAACGAATCTGCCCACGGTGCCGAAACCTACGTGATGGGTGTGAATAAAGATGCAGGAAATCTGGCCGTAGCCAAACGTGAAAATAAAAGTATTCTGCTGGAAGACAATTATAAAAAAGCATACGATGGTTTTGATCCCAACTCTGACGAAGCCAATATTCTCTTTACTATTTATCAAAGTGTATATCGCACACAGAGCTCAAATCTTGCGGCCAAAATCCAGGAGTGTTACAAGCAAAAGGCAGGCCGCAATGACAAAGGCCTGCAACAAGCCGGATTCCTTGTTTTGTGGAAAACGGCTATGCCCAGTCTGCTCACAGAAATAGGGTATCTGACCAACCGCAAGGAAGAAAAATTCCTTGGCTCCGAAAAAGGACAGACCGTCATGGCCTCATCCATTTTCCGTGCTTTCCGGATGTATAAGAATGAGCTGGAAGGTTCTGCGGTGAAGTATAACGATGAATTTGAGAAGGAAAGTCATTACGATCCGGATAAGGACACACTTGCTGTTTCGCCGGTGAAAGTCCCGGATAAACCAGAAAAGAAGGCGGAACCCGAACTCAAACACAAGGATGAAGGGCCGGCAGGAATCATTGAAGAACGGAAGAAAAAAAGTATGAACACAGAAACCGGGTCGGCCGCGGCTGAACATCCGGAACCTCTTGTTTCTCCTGTGATTAAAGAAGAGAATGCCGCGGTGAAAGACCCGGCGGGACTTCCTGGAAATGAAATTGGCAAAGGACTGGGCACATCGCAGGGAAATCCCGCTGCATCCGATCCTGCTTCGCTTTCCCCCAAGGAGATGGCTATGGAAAACCGGCATGCAGACACAGCCCCGGTACCTGCAAAAATGAAGGAGGCGAAACCGGAAAAAAAGGCGCCTGCTGTCCCCGGAAAAGGGGCTTCCGGTGAAGCAACCGTATATAAAGTGTTGTTTTATGCATCAGAAAAAAAGATGTCTTTGGAGGATAAAAAATTTCAAAGTATCGATTCGGTGGGAAGCTTTGAAGAAGCCGGCCGGTTCAAATACACCAGCGGCACTTTTCTGAATAAGGCAGATGCCGAAAAACATCAGGATGCATTGCGGAAATTGGGATTCAAAGATGCATTTGTGGTCAGTTTCCGTCAGGGCAAAAGGGTCAAATGAGCCCCATCCCTGTTCATCCTCGCCACGGATAATCCTGTGGTCTTTTGGATTTTCTGCCTGTTTTCCATGCCCCTCTTCCAGATTATCAAAGGACTCTGTTTCACAATTTAATTGTAAATTTGACGCGCATTAATCCTCTGAACCGTGGCTTTTAAGATTTCCAAAGAAGTAAAAATAGGAGTTGTTGTCACGTTGTCCATCGCCGTTTTTATTTATGGTTTGAATATCCTGAAAGGGCGGAACCTGTTTTCACGCACTTATACCATTTTTGCCGTATATCACAATATTGACGGACTTGCTGTGACCAACCCCGTTGTGCTCAATGGATTCAAAATAGGACAGGTTAAAGACATCAATCTGAAACCGGATCATTCGGGACTTCTCATTGTTGAGATGGTCATCACCGAGCATGATCTTCGGCTTCCTCAGGGCACAAGAGCCAAGATCATCAGCCAGGATCTTTTGGGAACAAAAGCGGTATCTCTCTTGTCGGGCGATTCCCTGAACGAAAGGGCAAGGATCTCAGGAAAATATCTGGCCGATAAAGATACCATCAAGGGCGATGTTGAAGAGGGCATCAAAGAAGGCGTCACCCGCACCCTGGCTCCGCTTCAGGTCAAAGCCAAAGAACTTCTTTCCTCTATAGATTCAGTGATGCTCATTGTGGAGGTGATTCTCAACAAAGATGCCAGGACCAATCTTTCAAAAAGTTTCGAGCATATCCGTACGGCCATTACCTCTCTGGAGAAAACGGCCCTGCGTCTGGATACCCTTGTCATTTCAGAAAAATACCGGATGCACAGCATCTTTGTGAACATTGACCACATTTCTTCCGTACTTTCTGAAAATTCTGACAAGCTGGGAAATATTTTGAGGAACCTGAACAGTGTGACCGACAGCCTTGCCAAGGCAAATATCAAATCGGCGGTGAATAATGCCAACAGTGCCCTTGCCCATGCCTCATCGGTTCTTGATAAGATCAACCGCGGCGAAGGCTCTCTGGGATTGCTTGTGAACGACAAGGGATTGTATACGCACCTGGATTCGGCTTCTGCCAATCTGGATCGTCTCTTTATAGATCTGGAGGCTCATCCTTCGCGCTATGTCCATTTCTCGGTATTTGGGAAAAAGGATAAGGTTAAAAAAACAAAAAAATCACCAGCAAACCCGGCGAAGCAATAGGGTTCTGCACATTTACGTCTGTTCCTTATGGGCTTACAAAACATCCTTTTTATTCTCCTCCTGCTGGGGGCAACTTTTCTCTTCATTGTCAATGTGCGAAAGGTAAGACGCAATATCCTGCTCGGCCATGACATTGACCGCACTGACAAGCCATCCGAACGCTGGAAAACAATGACCCTTGTTGCTCTGGGCCAGAGTAAAATGCTGACCCGGCCCATTCCTGCGATCCTTCATATTTTCGTTTATGTGGGTTTTGTACTCATCAATATCGAAGTGGTTGAAATGTTTATCGACGGAGTGACGGGCTCTCACCGGTTTCTTTCTTTTCTGGGTGGATTTTACAATTTCCTGATTGCATTTTTTGAAGTGCTTGCCTTTCTTGTCACTTTCGGTTGTGTGATATTCCTTCTTCGAAGAAATGTGATTCGGATCAAACGATTCATCAGCAAAGATCTCGACGGCTGGCCCCGGACGGATGCAAACCTTATCCTGACAACAGAGATATTGCTGATGTCTGCACTTTTTATCATGAATGCCGCCGATCAGAGATTGCAGGCAATGGGAATGCATCACTACATCAAGGCCGGATCATTTCCTGTCAGTTCATTCCTGGCACCCGCATTCGGCGGTATGCAGGTGGGAACACTAATTGTGATTGAACGGCTTTGCTGGTGGTTTCACATCATCGGGATTTTGGGTTTTCTGAATTACCTGGTCATCTCCAAGCACTTTCATATTTTGCTCGCTTTCCCGAATGTGTTTTATTCGAACCTGAATCCGAAAGGCCAATTCAGCAATCTGGCATCGGTGACCAATGAAGTGAAGGCGATGATGGATCCCTCCTTTATTCCGGCTCCGGCTCCGGCCGGTCATCCCCAGCGGTTCGGTGCCAAGGATGTGATGGATCTGAACTGGAAGCAATTACTCGATGCCTATACCTGTACCGAATGCGGAAGATGCACCTCGGCCTGCCCGGCCAACCAGACAGGTAAATTGCTCTCGCCGAGAAAAATCATGATGGATACACGTGACCGGCTGGAAGAGGTTGGTGAAAATATAGACAAGAATGGAAGCTTTAAAGACGACGAAAAATCGCTCTTTGGAAATTACATCACTGCCGAAGAACTTTGGGCTTGCACCTCGTGCAATGCCTGTGTGCAGGAATGCCCGGTGAACATCGATCCGCTTTCCATCATCATCGACATGAGAAGATATCTGGTCATGGAACAGAGTGCAGCACCTGCCGGACTGAACCTGATGTTTACCAATATGGAGAACAACGGCGCCCCCTGGCAGTTTTCACCGGCGGACAGGCTGAACTGGGCCAAGGAAAACTAAATGTTGAGGTGCCGGAATATCGAGATATTGAAGTATTTGGGGTGTTGAAGTTGTGAAACGGGAACACGGCTCTTTTTGACTTTACGACTGAATTTCTATTAATAGCTAGAGCATGGAACAAGATCTGAAAGTATCGACAATGGCAGATTATGCCGCCCGGGGTGAAAGTCCTGAAATCCTTTTCTGGGTTGGATGTGCCGGCAGTTTTGATGACCGGGCCAAGAAAATTACCAAGGCCATAGTCCGTATTCTGAACCATGTTGGAATGAAGTTCGCTGTTTTGGGAACAGAAGAAACGTGCAATGGAGATCCTGCCAAAAGGGCCGGAAATGAATTTCTTTTTCAGATGCAGGCCATGAACGCCATTACGGTTCTCAATGGTTATGCTGTAAAGAAAATTGTGACGGGTTGTCCGCATTGCTTCAACACAATCAAAAACGAATACCCCGCCCTGGGAGGGACCTATGAAGTCATTCACCATACACAGCTGATACAGCAACTCATCGATGCCGGAAAACTTTCTGTCAAAGGAGGAGCTTTTCAAGGGAAAAAAATTACGTTCCATGACCCCTGTTATCTGGGCAGGGCAAACGGGGTCTACGAGGCGCCCCGTGAGGTGATCGAAAAACTGGATGTCGAATTGGCCGAAATGAAACGAAGCAAGGCAAAAGGTTTTTGTTGCGGCGCAGGCGGAGCCCAGATGTTTAAAGATGCCGAGAAAGGCAACAAGGAGGTGAATGTCGAGCGCACCGAAGAGGCCCTGGCTCTTGAACCGGCTGTTATTGCAACGGGATGCCCATTCTGTATGACCATGATGACAGATGGAGTCAAACATTTTAACAAAGAACAGCAAACCCGGGTGATGGATGTGGCTGAACTGATTGCCCAGGCAAATGAATTGTAAAAGGCTGTATCTGGAATGAAGGCCTTTTTTATCCATTTCAATTAAATTCTGACAACAAAATGATTTCTTTCGAAAACATATCGCCTTCTTCGCGTATCTGGATCTATCAAAGCCTTACGGCCCTTAACCCGGATATTGCAGAAGGGATAAAAAAGCGCGCCCGTTTATTTTTGGCTGAATGGACATCCCATGGTCATCAAATGGATGCTGCCCTGGAGATCTTTCATGAACGCTTTGTCGTTCTGGCTGTGGATGAAAAAAGTGCTTCCGCCAGTGGCTGCGGCATTGACAAATCGGTCAGGTTTATTCAGGAAATCGAAAAGGAATTTGGAATCAGCCTGCTTGACAGAATGCATGCTGCCTGGGAAGAAAACGGTTCCGTAAAAACGGCCCGGCTTGCAGAGTTTCAATCCTTGCTGGATTCAAATCAGTTGACAAAGAATACCCTTGTGTTCAATAACCTGATCGAGACCAAAGGGCAATTGCAGACATCCTGGCGTATTCCGCTCTCCGACAGCTGGCATGCCCGATTTATCAAGGCCTGAAGAAAATCCATCCTGATAAAGGGAAATAATTAAAAGGCCATTTCATTCTTCCATACATGAGTAACCCCATTCGCATAAAACGAATGGGGTTTTTTATTGGCCCATGGGAATGTCTGTTCCTTATTTGAATGCGCCCCGGTATAAAGAAGGATTCAAATTTTGGGCTTGTCTTTTCAGGCGAACAAAATGGCCGAAGCAAAGGCATGGACAGTAAACATTGTCCGATTAACAAGAAAAAACAAACGACAAATCAGGGATTTGAACGCTTATTTAATGTCCTTGAAAAAATCTTTCATGCTGAGGTTGTGTGCTTTCAGAACTTTGAGGAATGAACCGATTGTGAAATTGGTTCCCTTTTCCATTCTCCAGTAAAGTACGCGGGAAATGTTGTGGTCGAATGCGAAATAGTCATAGGCCGGATAACCTTTCTTGATGCGTAGTTTTTTCAGCTTGTTTCCAATAGCAAGAATGCGTGGATCAAGTGTCTTTGCAGGCGCTTTCGCGGGGGGGTTTGCTTTCTTTTTCATGACATGACGTTGTTCTGCAAGAGTTCTTGCCTGCAGCGGTTAAATCGGTTTGTTAGCGAGTGTTGGATGAAGTATGCTGCGAATATACAAATAAATCCGGATAAGATCCTAACAATATTCCATTTATGATATCAGGCCCCCGACCGGCTGTGGATGTGAACAGATACAGCAAATTACACCTAAGCAAAAAAACGTATTTCTTTCTTAATATGCAAATCCATGTATACTATGTGAAATATAGTATTTAATATTAAGCCTGTTCTTGCTGTCCGGTTGGTTTGACAGGGCTTTGCAGGCCATATGGCTGAATGGCCGTTCCCGGGCACGAACGAAATTTAAATAACAAAATGTCAGAATCGAGGTTTGGCCCGAACAGTCAGCCATGCCATTTGCTAACCCAAAATCAATACATAGAATGAATTTCACGTCCGCTGTCGTAAAGGTTACAAGCCACTGTAATCTCAATTGTTCTTACTGTTACCTCTACAACATGGGAGACGACACCCCTGTGAGCCAACCCAAAATTTTCAGCAATAAACTGATGGATGCGCTGATTGAAAAAGTAAAAATACACTGCCGGGAAAATGGGATCCGGGAATTCCATTTTGCTTTTCAGGGCGGAGAACCTCTTCTGGCAAGACGCGAGTTTTACGAGCGTTTTGTGGATGTGGCAAATGATGCGTTCAGAAGAATGACCCGTCCGACATTCAGCATTGAAACCAATGGAGTTCTGCTGACCGAGGAATGGAGCAATCTGTTTGCCGAATTGAATATTGAAATCGGGTTGAGTCTGGATGGGCAAAAAGAAACAAATGATCAATACCGGCCTGATTTAAAAGGAAGAGGTTCTTACAACAAAGCCGTCAAAGGCCTGCGGGCGGCCATCAAAAACAATTTCCACAAAGAAACCCTGAAAATCCTTTGCGTTGTGAATCCGGAAACCGACCCGCTTTCTTCATACGCACATTTCAAACAACTTCAGGCCGGGCATCTGGATTATTTTCTGCCGGCGGGCAATTACGACAGACAGTCGGGCAGGGTGAAGGTGCTGGATGAAAAAACAACGGCTTATGCCGACTGGCTGATCGCTGTTTTTAATGAATGGAACAACGATGCGGATCCGTCTAAACCCGAAATCGGAATCTTTCGCCGCATTATCCAGTCTTTATCCGGGCCGAACGAGAGGGGGATTTTTGGAACGAACCGCTCTTCTGCACCTTTGTTTATTCAAACCGATGGAAGACTCACCGCTCAGGACTCTCTGATTTCATGCGGAAGCGGGTTTACTAAAACGAATCTCAATATATTGACCCACGGGCTCTCTTCCCTGGAAGAAACGATGTTCGGGAAATTGTATTTCAACAGTCATTCGCAATTAAACAAACGCTGTCTGGCCTGTTCTTTCAAACATGTCTGTCAGGGCGGAGAGTTGCACACCCGCTACAGTTCTGAAAACGGGTTTAACAATCCATCCATCTATTGCCGGGATATTTTGAAACTGATCACACATGTGCAAAATGCGCTTTATTCCTCCCAAAACCTGGTCAGCACCGATATGCAACTACTGTCTTACGATCATGCACTGAGCATGATTGAGAGGAATCTGAATAAAATCAAAGAACCTGAATATACGGCCAGTCTCGAGCACTTTTCCGCCACACAGTCGAACATGGCTCCTTCTGCCTGAGTAAGGAATAATGCCCGGAATGCAAATAGTGTCGTATCTTGCAGTTGAGAATTCAGACAGCAACAGACACACAGGTATGACCGAGTATGTAATCCTTGTCAACGAAAAAGATGTGCCTACCGGTGAGATGGAGAAACTGGAGGCACATCAAAAAGGCCTTCTTCACCGGGCATTTTCCTCTTTCATTTTTGACAGCCGGAATCGGTTACTCCTGCAACGAAGAGCATTGATCAAATACCATTCTTCGGGTTTGTGGACCAACACCTGCTGCAGTCATCCCAGACCGGGAGAAGATACCCTTTCGGCTGCCAGACGCAGATTGAAGGAAGAGATGGGCATTGACGTAAACCTGGTTAAAAAATTCGAATTCATTTACAAAGCCGGTCTTGACAATAATCTGACCGAATATGAATACGATCACGTTTTTGTTGGCTATTGCGACGAAGCCCCGCGGCCTGATCCTGATGAGGTTTCTGAATTCAAATGGATGGAACTGGATCAGGTAAAAGAGGAAATTCGTCTGTTCCCCGGGCAGTTTACAGAGTGGTTCAAAATCGCCATCGGGCGTTTTTAGCGCGATTTTTTGAATTAACAGAAGCAACGGAGAACTTTGTTTCGGAAAATAATCCTACCAGTTAAACACGTCCTCTTTTGATCTCGGGCGAAGAGACATCCTGTCTTTGAAATCTTTCAACCTGAGTTCTTTCGGATCCAGTTCTGCCGGTGGATACATCGTGCCATCGGGTTTGTTGAGTAAAGTAATGCTCTCCACCTGGTTGTCTTTTAAAAAAATGAGCAGATCGGAGCAATCGGCTTTATTCACTCCGGTTCTTTTGTTTTTTTCTTTCGCGTAATAAATGGTCTGGCCGTTTCCCTCAACATATACTTTTCTTAATTTGTTTTCATGAAAGTAGCCGACCATGTTTTTTCCTTTGATCTGGTTAAAGCGAATGCTGTCTTCTTTTGAAAGGATGAAAGCGGATGTGAAAAGTTTAAGCAGCTTCATTTCACCGTTACCCGTTGTCAGTTCTATCCGTTCGGCTGTGAGCTGATTGTCGGTCGACCAGAGGATGGGATCGGTATACAGATGCATGGTTGAATCCCTGTATGAATATTTTAACGAATCGCATCGGCCTTGTATCTGGTGCTGAAAAAATTTCACCTTGTGGTAGGCAAACATCGTCCTGATCATGGGCATGCTGTCTTTCGGTATTTCGGTATAGAGGTGGTTCCTGGAGCGGATTTCCCTGAGTTTTTGAAGTGCCACCGAATCGCTCACGGCAGTTCCTTTCAGGCTGTCGGCGTGGAGAAAGAGGGTGTCTTTTTGAGATATCTGCCGCAGCAGGGCATGTCCGGTAACGTAGGAAATGTTTGTTGCCTGATCGTTGGTCGCATAGTCACCGGTGATTTCCATGTGCTGAGAGGAATCTGAAATGGTGACATTGCCCAGGGCTTTTCCGAAACCGGTTTTGTTGTTGTAAAATACGCTGTCGCCCCTGAGCTGCTGGTGTCCTGAATGGATCACCGAATTTTTGGTGAATTCGGCCACGTCCCTGGCCGTGTTGTAGAATCCGTTTTCACAGTAGATGGAATTTTTATTGCTGCGTATCCAGGTCGGTCCGAAAAAATAGGCGGTTCGCGTTCCCGTTTTGTAATTCAATGTGTCGCAGTTGACGGTATAGCGTGGGTTGGTAAGCAATACTTTTTTCTTGAAAGCGAGCATTCTGCCGGAAGCGAAATAATATCCCGTTTCGCTGGTCAGCACGTTTTCCTTGCTGTTGATCGTCCCCCCTTCAAAATAGGATGCTTTTTTTTCGGCCACATCGTAAGTCATGTGCTCTGTGGTGAGAGTCATGTCTTTGTCTGTGAGGTGGATGTTTTTTTCCAGTCTGGCGAATTTCTTGTTCCCGTCGTAATTCAACACATCACCGAAAAGGTTCAGGGAGTCGCCTTGTTTGATATGCACATGCGAATAGGCATCCAGGGAATTGTCGGGGTAGAACCAGGCGCTGTCGCAATACATGATGACGCTGTCCTGGGTAAATACGACATTTCCTAAAAGACGGCGGGCGTCTTTGCCATCGTGTTTGTTGCTCCCTTCAATGACATCGGCAGAGAATTGAATCTGTTTCTTTGACTTTGTCTGGGCTACAGAAGAAAAGTAGCAGAAGACCGTCAGAAATACAGCCAGGCACAAAGCTGTTTTCCTGTGAATATGTCGGTGAGGGTTGTTCATGCCAGGCTCTATAGCAAGGATCAGGCCGTAACCTGATGGCGGATGAGCGTTTGCTTGCGATCGGGGCCCACGGAAACGATTCTTATCGGGATGCCTGTTGCTTTTTCAATGTATTCGACATAGCTGCACAATTCCGGAGGCATATCTTCAATGGCATGCAATCCGGTGAGGTCTTTCTTCCAGCCGGCAAGTTCTTCGTAAACGGGGGTGACAAATTCAGAAGAAATATCGTAGGGCAGGTAATCTATTTTTTTGCCTTTGTGCAGGTAATGGGTGCACACCTTGATGGTGTCAAATTCGCTGAGCACATCGGCTTTCATCATGATGAGTTCGGTCACGCCATTGATCATCACGGCAAACTTGAGTGCAGGAAGATCCAGCCAGCCGGTGCGTCGCGGACGTCCGGTGGTTGAACCAAATTCTTTTCCTGTGCGGCGGATTTGTTCTCCGGTTTGATCGTTTAATTCGGTTGGGAAAGGGCCACTTCCAACGCGGGTGCAATACGCTTTGAAGATTCCGATGACATTCCCGATACGGCCGGGTGCCAGACCTAGTCCTGTGCAGGCTCCCGCACAAATCGTGCTGGATGAGGTCACAAAAGGATAAGATCCGAAATCGATATCGAGCAGTGATCCCTGGGCGCCTTCGGCAAGAATTGTTTTTTTATTTTTCAGGGCTTCATTGATGAATTGTTCGCAATCCACTGTTTCGAGTGTCTTGAGCAAGGCGATGCCTTCAAAGAAAGCCGGTTCCAGCTCAGCAAGATTGTATTCGTAGTTGTAAGCGGCGAGAATCTCTTTGTGTTTGCTGACCAGCTGTTCGTATTTCTCCCTGAACTTCGGATTGCTGATCTCACCAACGCGCAGGCCGTTTCTGCCTGTTTTATCCATGTATGTCGGACCGATGCCTTTCAATGTGGATCCGATTTTTTCACTTCCCTTGTGCGCCTCCGAGGCGGCATCGAGAATGCGGTGTGTCGGAAGAATCAGGTGTGCACGGCTGGCGATGCGAAGTTTCGATTTTACATCCACGCCCATTTTAATCAGGGCATCAATTTCTTTTTTGAAAATAACAGGGTCGATGACCACGCCGTTTCCAACGATGTTGATGGCCGTAGGATGGAATATCCCGGAGGGGATGGTATGCAGCACGTGTTTGATGCCGTTGAACTCGAGGGTGTGTCCGGCATTGGGACCTCCCTGAAAACGCGCAATGATATCATAAGCCGGCGTGAGTACGTCCACGATTTTACCTTTTCCTTCGTCTCCCCACTGAAGACCTAATAACACATCTGCTTTCATTGACAATAGTTGATTGTTGAGTATAGACTGGTAGTTGATGGATCCGGGTTGAGCTGTAATCCGGTTATCGGAACTCTTTTAGCCGGGTTATTTCAGTTTCGATATCGCAGATTCGACGGTATCGGTAACGGTAAAAACGGTATTGAGCTTGGTGATGATAAGCAACTCGTTCACCCTTTTTGACACCTGAGTGATGATCACTTCTCCTCCGGCCTTCCGGATTCTGGAAAGAATATTGATCATGACATTCAATCCCGAACTGTTGATGTATTTCAGTTCCTTCAGATCAAAGACCAGTTTTGTTTTTTGATCTGCAATGAGTTCGTCGATGCTTGCAGAAAGTTCGGTGGATTGGGTTTTGTCAATGAGTTCTCCGCTGAGGCGAACCACATCGATGCCATTTTCCGGATCAATTCGGAATGAAAAAGTCATGCTATTTGCTTTTTGGTATTGTTTTTAAGGTGTTCGCATTTGCCGGTGCTTTCTAGCTTCCGGCAATGTCCGTAAAAATTAAGAGAATGATTGGTGATGTTGAACTGAAGGATTTCGCCGGTCATTTTCTGGATCTGCTGAATGCGCGGATCGCAAAATTCAAGAACGCGTTCACAATCCGTGCAGATCAGATGATCGTGTTGCTTGTATTCAAATGCTTTTTCGAACTGCGCCAGATTTTTACCAAACTGATGCTTGGTAACGAGGTTGCAATCCAGAAGCAATTCGATGGTATTGTACAACGTGGCCCGGCTCACCCTGTATTTTTTGTTTTTCATGTATATATACAGGCTCTCGATATCAAAGTGCCCGCTGCGGCTGTAAATTTCATTGAGAATGGCAAAGCGCTCGGGAGTTTTCCGGTGTTTTTTCTTTTCCAGATAATCGGAAAAAAGGCATTTTACCTTTTCCTTGATTTCGGTCTCGGCCATGTGAAAGATGCTTGAAAAGCAGGTTTAAAGGTAACAAATTAATCGGAACGGAATTTTCGCTTTTTTTGCTGTATTCCTTTTGAAAACAGGACTGGATTCAGGGCGAAACGGCGGAAATCAATGCCCTGAATTTCTTTCTTTGATCACTTCTCTGAGCCACTGCACAGCCTCTGTCTTTGATTTGAAAATCTGCGAGCGGACACCCGGTTTGTAATACTGAATGAAATGCGTTGTTTCCAACTGGTTATGCAAGTTGTATGAAACAAAGGCACGGGCAAATACATGGTCATCCTGCTCGGTTCTTCCGGATACTGTTTTTTTTGCAACCGTGCTGGAACTTACATTTTTGTTGTTGAAGTCCTGTAAGATGGCATGGGGCCTGCCTTCAGAAAGCTGCAGGGTGGCACGAATCAGGTCGCCGATAATGGCCTCGTCCACTTCCCCGTCCCTGAGCAATGTTACACAAACAATCTGCTCGTCAATCAGGGACACTTCACCCAATGCAAAGGGAATCGTATTCATAAAAAAAAAGAGGGTAAGAAAATTAATTTTTACTGTCTATCCGCTTTACGGTAAGCACACCGGGAACCTTGCGCAGCTTATTCATCAAATCCGTCAGGTGTTTGGTGTCATGCACAAAAACCATAATCGTTCCCTCGAAGGTTCCGTCATCGGTATCAAAACCAATCGATCGCATATTCACGTTGAGCTCATTGGAAATGACTTTGGTGATGTTGTTGACTATACCCATCTCATCGATGCCTGTAACCTGGATGCCGGCCAGAAAAGAAAGAAGCTCCTGGCTCATCCATTTGGCCTTGACTATCCGGTAGGCATAATTGGACATGAGCTGCAGCGCATTGGGGCAATTCACCCGGTGAATCTTGATGCCTTCGTTGATGGTAATAAATCCGAACACGTCATCTCCAGGAATCGGAGTGCAACAGGGAGACAATTTGTAATCGATTTTCTGAAGGTTCTCGCCAAGGATAAGCATGTCGGATTTGCCCCTGACATTGGTGACCATTTGCTCGAGGGTGGGCTGGTGGTTTTCCTTGTTGTTCTTCTTCGAAGGTTTTTTTGCCTTGTCGCGCAGGAATGCCTTGACCGTTTTCAGGTCAATCATGCCCATGGCCACTCTGACAAACAATTCCTGGGCGCTTGTCAGTCTGAGGTAATGTGCGAAATCATTGATGTTCTGTACGGTAAAGTCCAGTTTGGAGTGAATGAATTTTCGTTCCAGGATTTCTCTTCCTTCTTCTGATTTCTTTTTCTTTTCTTCCTTGAGCGCGTTTTTGATTTTGCCTTTGGCACGGGCTGTAACCACGTATCCAAGCCAATCTTCTTTGGGCGTTTGCTTGCCCGATGTAATGACTTCGATCTGATCGCCGCTTTTCAGGGGATGACTCAGCGGCACGAGCTTGTGATTCACTTTGGCGCCGATGCATTTTTCACCGATTTTGGTGTGCACGTCAAAGGCAAAGTCAAGAGCTGTGGCATTGGCAGGAAGGGTGCGCATTTCTCCCTTGGGCGTAAAGACAAAAATTTCCTCCGCAAAAAGATTGAGCTTGAAATCATCGATGAAGTCCATTGCATTTTGTTCGGGACTTTCAAGAAGTTCACGGATTTTGCGGATCCACCCTTCGAGCTGGCTTTCGCGTTCGGCTCCGTCTTCTTTGTATTTCCAGTGCGCGGCATAGCCTTTTTCCGCAAGCTCGTCCATCCGCACCGTGCGGATCTGAACTTCCACCCATTTCCCGTCGGGACCCATCACGGTGGTATGCAAAGATTCATACCCGTTGGCCTTGGGTGTTGAAATCCAGTCGCGAAGCCGCTCGGGACTGGGGTGATAGAAATCGGTGACGATGGAGTAGACTCTCCAGCAATCCGCTTTTTCTGTATCGGGGCTTGTATCGATGACAATGCGAATGGCGAAAAGATCATAGATCTCTTCAAATGGAACCCCTTTGTTTTTGATTTTATGGTAAATCGAAAAAATCGATTTGGGGCGTCCCAGAATTTTAAATTTCAATCCCGCATCTTCAAGTGTGTCCTTGATGGGAATAATAAACTTATTGATAAACTTTTTTCTTTCGGGTTCACTCTCCTGTAATTTGTACTGGATCTCATTATAAACGTCCGGTTCGGTATATTTCAGGCCAAGATCTTCGAGTTCGGTTTTGATGGCATTGAGTCCCAGGCGATGCGCCAGGGGAGCATAGAGGTATAAGGTTTCGGATGCAATTTTGAGTTGCTTGTCTCTGGCCATGGATTCCAGGGTACGCATGTTGTGCAACCTGTCTGCCAGTTTAATGAGGATGACCCGGATATCGTCTGAGAGAGTCAGCAGCATTTTGCGGAAGTTCTCGGCCTGCAAGGAGCTGCTCTGATCGAACACTCCCGAAATTTTTGTAAGCCCGTCAATGATTTTGGCTTCTTTCTCGCCAAAAAGTCCCTTGATGTCTTCCAGGGTCATATCGGTATCTTCCACCACGTCGTGCAGCAGCGCGCAAACCACCGATGTTGTACCCAGTCCGATTTCTTCGGCACAGATCAGGGCCACGGCAATGGGATGATAGATATAAGGTTCGCCCGATTTGCGGCGCATGTCCTTGTGGGCCTCCAGCGAAATTTCAAAGGCTTTCCGGATCACTTCCTTATCGCCCTTCTCCAAAGTCCGCCGGCATGCTTTAAGAAGTGCGCGGTAGCGTTTCAAAATCTCTCTTTTCTCGGCTTCTACGTCTATGGCAGTGGTTTTTTCCATTCAGGTGTGGGCTGGGGGATGATTGGCTATGGCTAAATTGAAGCAAAAATACGAATTTTGAGGGCTGATCGGGGAGAAGGTTTCTTAATTTTTTGAAAGCCAAAGGTTCCGCTGCTGCTCTTTGGGAAAATAAGCCTCAGCGGTCTGTATTTGAAAGGCTCAGCTGTTGGACAAAAAAGGCCCGGGAAACGACTTGGCGGGATTTCTACTTTTTAGGGGCTGATTCCCGAAGTTTTTTTTCCAGCTGCAAAACCATCTCGTCGTAACTTCTTGCTGCCATGGGGTTCTCGTACTTTCGGATCAGAAAAGGAAAGGGCTTGGCGAGTTGTTTAAAGGTGGCATCCATCACGATCAGTCCTTCTATCTGTTGTTTCTCCGAGTTTCCGAATTCGGCAATCAGAAAAACGCTTGTTGGGGGAATGCGGGAGGAATCGGGCAAAAGCTCGTTGTTCAGCAAACATCCTTCGAAATCCTTGTTGCTGATTTTCTGTGAACAGGAACTGAAAAAAAAGTAAACGGGGCAGAATCTGAAATTCCTGATGAAGGCTTTCACAATGGCCAGGTTTTCTTCTTTCTGCTTCCTGCGGTATTCATTCGCTTCTGTTGCGTTTCCTGATCTTTCCATGGCCGCAGCCTGCAATTCGCCGGTTTTGAGCCTGACAAGAAGAGACCCGTTGCGGAGCGATTCGATTTCCTTTTCCGCAGCTTTTCGGTTTTGGCCCAAAGCCATCAAAGGCAGAAACGGCAGGAGGAACAGCAAAAATAGTTTCACCGGAAATAAATTAAGACGGAGTTCAGACCGCATGTCCGTGCGTCTCCCGTCAGTTTGTTTTGTTTAAATCGTAGATGTTTCGCGATGGCGCATAATGGAAAATCCAGCCGATTCCAAGCCTGATTTCAACGGTTTCCTTTCCAAAGGGGCCGTTGGTTTTGGCATGTCTTCCAAGGGGGATGTAAAACGGCGAAGCTATTTCGGGTGCAAGAAGCAGGTGTTTCCCCAATACAAGGTCGTAGGCCATTCGTAAACCGGGAGCCAGGGCGGCACACCAGGCGGTACCCGTATAAGAAAACGGGAATTGAAACCGATTTCCATGTCTTCCCCTGCGTAGGAGCATGTAAGCCGTTCGTTGGCTTCGTTTGAATAATCGAGATCTTCGGCGGAGATATTGAGTTCGCTTCCTGCCATTTTCAAACGCACCTGGTGTGTGGTTTTATTGGCAAAAATGGAAACCCGTTTGATTGAACCTAAAAACGCACTGCTGTCGACGTTATGCAGGTAAAGACAATGTAC